>JAYPXF010000078.1:0-24177 GCA_038154405.1 Verrucomicrobiales bacterium
GCACCACGCCTTTCTCCGTGAATGGATCTTCGCTCACCGAATCGGCATCGGTCTCGCGAAACACGTGGACGGTGGGCACCCATTGCTTTTCCTGGATCCAATAGCCGAAAGGCAGGACGTGTTGGGTGTTCCAGGCGGGAATGTTTCTGGGATCGGATCCCTCGACGAGTTGGCCGATGTAGTATTGGAAGAAGCGGGAGCCGATGGTGCGTTCGATTTCGAACACGCGCGTGATCGAGTCGCGCTTGAGTTCCATGCGCGGTTTGCCTTCATGGCGATAGAAACGGCCGGTGCCTCCGAGGTAGTTGATGGATGCGTTGCCGGAAAAATCGCCGACGACATTCTCGGGCGTCGCCATGGCGTTCATCAACCGATGCGGATGTGCATGCCAGTTCTGGTGCTTGTCCTCATGGCATTCGACGCACGATTCCGATCCCACGTAGTCGGTGGGCCTAATATTGCTGTGAGCATCGGTGGCGACACTGCGGTCTTTCACCTCCTGGGGAACATCGTCGAACCACAGCGTGATGTCGCGATCGCGATCCCAGTAGTTGAAGAAGCCGTTGATCTTGATGTTGCGGGCGGGTTCGTGCGCGAGTCCCCAAGGTCCCATGGATCGCAGGACCTGCGCGCCGGTTTCGCTCGCGACCTGTTCGCTGTCTTCGTCGCCCTGGAACCTCGAAACCAGAAAGTAGATTGCTCCACCGGCCAGGATGAGGGCGACGACAATCAGACCCAGTTCAACGGCCGGTGGCACGTATTTAGGTTCAAGGTCCGAGGGATCGTCTTCTGGCATTTGCTGGCTCATTGGGCGGATCGCTGAGACGAAGTTAGCCCGCTCTCAATCCGGCTTAAAGTGTGTTCTTCGACGTGAATCTGAGGAGGGCATCGCTCCGTCGATGCCGTGTGTTGTCCGCTTCAGGCCCGAACGGACGGTGCCGGTTTGAATGAGCTCACGGCAAGCGGTTCCCGCCATCGCGTGGTGTGTTTCAGGTGCGTGTTGTGCAGGAATTCACGAAAGGTTCACAGGATCGATGTCGATGGTGAGCCGGACATCTTCGGGTAGCCCGAACTTCTCGTTGATGGTGGCCAACGCGCGGCTGAAGCGGCTCATCGGTCCCACGCGGATCATGATCTGATAACGATAGAACGTTTCGGCTCGCATCAACGGCGCAGGGGCGGGACCCGCGAGGATCATTTCGGGGAATTCCGCGGTCAGGTTTTCGATTTCGCGTTTCAGGTGTTCGGCGGTGAAGGCCACCTTTTCCTCGTTGCGCCCACGCAGCGTCAGCAGGGCCACCCGCAATGCGGGCGGGTATTTGAGTTGTTCACGGAACTCGATCTCCTGTTCGTAAAAGCCTTCAAAGTCGTGGCGGCGCGAATATTGAATGGCGGGATGGAACGGCGTGAATGACTGGACGTAGACCTCGCCTTCGATGTCGCCGCGACCCGCGCGACCGGCCACCTGCGTGAGCAATTGAAAGGTCCGTTCACCAGCGCGGAAATCAGGAATGTGCAACGCGAGGTCCGCGTAGATCACTCCAACGAGAGTCACGTTTTCAAAGTGCAGCCCCTTGGCGATCATCTGCGTGCCGATGAGGATGTCGGTCTTGCCAGCCTTGAAGTCATTGAGTGCCTGGCGGTAGTCGTCCTTGCGCTTCATCAGGTCGGAATCCATCCGTTGGACGCGCGCATGCGGAAACATCCGCCCCAATGTTTCCTCAACCCGCTCGGTGCCCACTCCCGAATAGCGTATCGCGGAACTGCCGCATTTTTCCTCCGGACAATGAGTCGGCGCGCGATCCTCGAAGCCGCAGATGTGACAGGCCAGTTTGGCTTCGCGCCGGTGAAAGGTGAGGGAGACGCTGCAGTTCGGGCATTCCGCCACGAAGCCACAATCGGGACATTGCAGGGACGTTGAATAGCCGCGTCGGTTGAGGAAGAGGATTGTCTGTTCGTTGCGCTCCAATCGCTGGGTCATCGCCTCCTTGAGTTGCGGTGAGAACATTGGCGGACCTTTCTCCTTTCGGGCCTCGTAGCGCATATCCATCACGCGGACGACCGGCATCTGTTTGTCGTCGGCGCGGGAAGGGAGCTCGAGCAGTTCGTATTTCCCCTTGGTGACGTTATAGTAGCTCTCCATCGACGGCGTGGCGGAACCGAGCACGACGGTCGCGTCATCCATCTTGCCGCGCACCACGGCGACATCGCGGGCATGATAGCGCGGCGCTTCCTCCTGTTTGTAGGAATGTTCGTGCTCTTCATCGACGATGATGAGACCGAGCGGGTCGATCGGGGCGAACACGGCGGACCTCGCACCGATCACAATCCGGGCTCTGCCCTGCCGGATCTTGTGCCACTCGTCATGACGTTCGCCCGAGGATAGGTGACTGTGCAGTACGGCGACCAGGGTCTTGAGTGGCCCGTGACTGAACCGCGCCTTGAAACGCTCGACGGTCTGCGGGGTCAGTGAAATCTCGGGCACGAGCACTATGGCGCCCTTGCCTTGGGCCAGCGTATGGGCGATGGCCTGCAGGTAAACCTCGGTCTTGCCGCTGCCGGTGACACCATGCAGTACGAAGGTGCGCGGTTTCGGGGTGCCGACGGGAAGGTCCATCGCTTCAACCACCCGCTTCAACGCCGTCTCCTGCTCGGCGTTCAACGGCAACGGCTTGGTCTGGCCGATGACCTCGTTGGCGTAGGGATCGCGTTCTGCTACCTCAGTGGTGATGACGATCAGCCCCTTGTCTTCCAGGCGGCGCACGGTTTCCGCCGTGCATTCGGCGAGCTTGCACAAACCGGCCAGGGGCAGTTCGCGATGTTCCTCGAGGATATTGAAGATCTCTTGCTGGCGTTTGGTCAGCTTCGGCGCTTCACCGGCGATGGGAATGATCCGCGCGTAGAGTTGCTCCTTGAATCCTTTCTCCTTCTGTCGCACGGCCGTCGGCAGCACGGATTTGAGGGCGGTCTCTGGCGCGCAGCAATAGTAGTCGCCGATCCACTTGGCGAGTTCGAGCACGCGCGGGGTGATGAGCGACTTCACGCCGACCACGCGGACGATGTAGCGCAGGTTCGTCTGGGTGGATTCCTGGAGCAAGCCGGTCACTACCCCAAACACCTCGCGGTTGCCAAACGGGATCCGTACGCGGCTCCCGACCTCGATCCGTCCCTCAAGTTCGCGTGGGATCGCGTAATCAAATTCGCGACGCAATGCTATTTCGAGTGTAACCCGGGCGACCATGGCCCCGTCAGGTTCGAAAGATGAGCCCGGTGAGTCAAGCGCCGCACGATGATCTCGACCGAGGAAGCGACGATGACCATTATGAATCGATGCATCGCCGCTGGTATTACATCCTTGCTGTGATCCTGCTCGCGGACGTGATCGGTCTGGCCATCTGGCTGAAATGGCGACGCTACCATCGGTACGATTCGCAGATCAGGCACGCGGCCCAACGCTACAATGTGGATCCCGCGTTGGTGAAAGCCGTGGTCTGGCAGGAAAGCCGGTTCAAGGCCGAGGCCCGCGGTGGGGCCGGTGAGATCGGCCTGATGCAGATCCGCGATCTGGCTTCACAGGAATGGGCGGCGGCGGAAAAGATTCCGGAATTCACCCACGAACACATCACGGATCCCGGCAGCAATGTCCTCGCCGGCACCTGGTATCTCGGCAAGATGCTCAAACGCTATCGCAATACTGATGATCCTGTTCCTTTTGCGCTCGCCGACTACAACGCCGGACGTACCAAGGTGCTCGATTGGTTGAAAGGCGCGGGCAAGACGAACAGCCAGGTGTTCTTGGAGAACATGGATTACCCGGGGACGAAGAAGTACATCCGTAGCGTGATGACCCGGCGGCAGCACTTCCGCCGTGATTTCCCGCGGGTGGTGTATTGAGTCTATGTGGGCGGGCTCACTCGTAGGACGGATCCGAAATCTTTCGCGAGAAGTCCATGCGACGCTCCGCTGCGGTGGTTCGTTGCCAATAGGCGATTCCGGAGAGCAACGCAACCCCACCTGCAAGGTACAAGGGAATGGTGACCTCGGACGATGTCCCCTTGATTGCCGATGTCACGAGGAGCATCACGGAGATTCCGGCGGACCAATGGAAGAGGTAACGAATTGCGACGTGATTCTTCACCGTCGGTGAATGAGGTTCCGGAGTGGTCTTCCCCATGACGTAATCTCTCGATAGGACGCCTTCAAACCTTCGTGGTCAAGTCGTGATGTCATGCTGCCGATGGACTTTGCGAAGTGTTTAATCTTGCCGCGATTGCGGCCCTGCCGGAGACTTCGCCTTCCCAACGCCGGCCAGCACTCCGGGCGGGCACTCATGCTCCGAAAGACGGCGCAGCCAATCAATATGAAAGCATTTGTTACCGGGGGAGCGGGATTCATCGGCTCCCATATCTCAGAGGAACTTTGCGCGCGAGGCGCGAAGGTCATCGTGCTCGACAATCTTAGTACCGGTGATGAGAAGAACCTGGCTTGGGCCGGCAACGGTTCGGAACTGGAGTTCGTCAAAGGCGACATCCGCGACACCGAACTCATCCGCAAGCTCACGCAGGGATGTGACTGGGTCTTTCACGAAGCCGCTCAGCCGTCCGTTCCGTTATCGGTCGAAAAGCCGGTCGAGACGCACGAAGAGAACCTGGACGCGTCGCTGCAGATGTTGGTGGCGGCCCGCGACTATGGGGTGAAGCGGTTCATGTTCGCGTCCTCATCGGCGGTTTACGGCGATGCGGAAAAGCCGGTGAAACAGGAGACCGACGGGGTCCGCCCCATTTCTCCGTATGGCCTGCAGAAGTATGCGGCGGAGCGTTACGGGGTGATGTTCCACGAGTTTTACGGACTGGAGGCGGTCAGCTTCCGTTACTTCAACGTCTTCGGTCCACGGCAGTCTTTCAACTCCCCTTACTCCGGTGTGATCGCGAAGTTCTGCACGATCATGCTCGGAGGCACGGCGCCGAAGATCTTCGGCGACGGCAAACAGTCCCGCGACTTCGTGTATGTGAAAAACGTCGTGAATGCCAACCTGCTCGCCGCCGAGGGTGATTCGGAGAAGGTGGCCGGCAAGGTGTTCAACATCGGCTGCGGCGGCAGCATCAACCTGTTGGAGCTCGCTGCGGAACTGAACAAGCTCACCGACCAGAACCTGGCGCCCGAGCATCTCGAGGAACGCACCGGCGACATCAAGTTCTCCGAGGCAGACATCTCCGAGGCGCGCGCGGGTCTGGGCTATGAACCGGAAGTTTCTTTTCCCGACGGTCTCAAGAAGACCCTCGATTTCTACCGCGAATAGACAGTGCGTCCATGAGCGACGAGGCGGCCAAGTCGAAGCAGACCATCCTCATTGTCGAGGACAGCCCGACTGAGTCGCTGGCGCTGCGTAACATCGTCCGCTACGGGAAGTACGAACCGGTCGTCACGCGGAGCGCCGCGGAGGCGTTGCAGGCATTGGCGGATCAGCCGGTCGAGCTGGTTATCTCGGACATCGACATGCCCGGCAAGACGGGCTACGAGCTCTGTTCCGAGATCAAGAAGGACGAGCGGTGGAGCGGCATCCCGGTCATTCTTCTGACCACGCTTTCCAGCCCGAAGAACATCCTGCAGGGACTTCGCGCACGCGCAGACTATTACCTCACCAAACCCTACACGCGCGATTTCCTGTTGCGCAGTGTGAGTGAGTTGCTGGCCCATCCTCCCGGGCCGCCGGAGCCGGATTGCGATCCGTTGAAAGTGTTCGTGGAGGGAGATGAACACGAGGTGACCGCCGGTCGCCGGCAGATGGTGAACCTGTTGTTTTCCACCTACGACTGCGCGGTGCGGCAGAACAAGCAGCTCATCGCGACGCAGGCCGAACTGCACGATCGCAACCAGCAGTTGCGCGAACAGCAGGAGCAGTTGCGCATTGCCAATGAGAAGCTGGAGGAACTCGCCACGACCGACGGACTTACCAGCCTGAAGAATCACCGGACCTTCAAGGCCCAGCTGATCGAAGAGTACAACCGCGCCAGTCGTTATTCGGAGCCGCTGAGTCTTTTGTTGCT
The DNA here is from genome assembly GCA_038154405.1 of Verrucomicrobiales bacterium. Classification (GTDB taxonomy): domain Bacteria; phylum Verrucomicrobiota; class Verrucomicrobiia; order Limisphaerales; family JAYPXF01. The sequence goes on from JAYPXF010000078.1 coordinate 6,048, forward strand.
GGATGTGGACAAATTCAAGCAGTTCAACGACAGCTTCGGCCATCCGGCTGGGGATGAGGTGCTGAAGACGGTGTCCCGCCGGCTCGAGGCGGCAACGCGGAACACCGACGTGGTCGCCCGGTATGGCGGGGAGGAGTTCGTAATCCTGCTGCCCTATACCGGGCACGATGATGCGCTGGGTCTGGCCGAGCGGGTCCGGGCTTCGATCGAGGAGGTCGAATGGGATAAACGCGCGATCACCGTCAGCATCGGTGTCGGCACGGCGGGTGACGGCGTTTCCTCCGCGGAAGAATTTGTATCACTCACCGACGAGGCGTTGTATCATTCGAAACTCACCGGCCGGAATCGGGTGACGCATTTTGACGAGCTGCCGAAGAAAGAGGGTGGCACAGGTTTTGCCCCGAAACCGCCCGGACCGACCAACTGACCGCCATGTCTGACGACAAACAGATCCAGGTTTTCATCGCCGACGACCATCCTTTCCTGCGGCTCGGCATCAAGAGCATGGTCGACGCCACCGACGACATGCATTGCTGCGGCGAGGCGGAGAACGTGCCGCAGACCTTGCAGGGAGTGGAGGCTACCAATCCGGACGCGCTGTTGCTGGATCTTTGCCTGGGCGACAGCGATGGTCTCGAACTGATCAAGGCGGTGCGGGCCCAATACGACAAGCTGCCGATCCTGATCCTTTCCCAGCTCGATGAGACGCTTTACGCGGAGCGTGCGCTCCGTGCCGGCGCCCAAGGATACATCATGAAGGAACGGGCCACCGAAGACGTGCTCGAAGGTATCCGCACCATCCTTGACGGCGACCTCTATGTCAGCAAGAAGGTCGCGGCCTTGGCGGTTCGCAAGATGGTGGAATCCCGCAGCGAGGTGGAAGGCACGGAGGTGGACGCGCTGTCCGACCGCGAGATCCAGGTGTTTCGTCTGCTGGGCACGGGCAAGGGAACGCGCGACATCGCGGAATCCCTCGGGCTCAGCTACAAGACCATCGAGACCTACCGGGAGAACATCAAACACAAGCTGAACCTCCCGGACGCCACCGCCCTTGTGCATCGCGCGACCGAGTGGCTGCAGGGCCAGACCCGTGTTTCCGCCGATGCCGTTGCGGACGAACCCGCCGCTCCCGCTCCTGCGAAAGCCAGGAAAAAGGCCCGCAAGAAGTAGGCTTGAACGGGTGAGGATTGCATTTGGGCGATCTCTTTTGGCGTGAGCGTACCCACGAGCCCTGATCAGCATCCCGCAGGGATGAAGAAAATCCGAGTCTCGCGGGTAAGCTCTTCCTACCAAGATATTCATCGCTGACGCTACGGTTTCGGGTGTAGACATCGTGCATGGCTTTGACAAGCGACGATACGGGAGGCAGGTTTCGGAATGCGCCGGCTGCTGCGCAATCTGTTTCTGGCGGGTGCGCTGTGGGTTCTCACGAGCGACGCAGCGCAGCCGTGGACCCGGGTCGCGAACACTTCCCTGCAGATGCCGCTGTATCCTTCAGTGGTAGGACTCACGACCACGAACGCTCTTGGTGATCTACGTTTCTTCGGCAATCCGGTCGGGCTGGCTTCCGCGCCGGGTGAGACCAATCGCCTCTTCGTCCTCGAGCAGACCGGCACGATTCACGTCGTCACCAATCTGACGGCGCCGAACAAGACGACGTTTCTCGATCTTACGACGCGAGTGCATTTTTCGATCAACGGCGAGGAAGGCCTGTTGGGCATGGCGTTTCATCCCGGCTACGCGACCAATGGTTCGTTCTTTGTCTTCTACACCACGCGGACGAACGGATTGGCTTCGTCGCGGCATGCGCGTTTGGCGCGTTTTCAGGTGTCTGTCACGAATGCCAACACGGCGGATGCATCCTCGGAAGTGATCTTCATCGATCAACGCGACGAGGCGCCGAATCACAATGGTGGTGATCTGGTATTTGGACCGGACGGCTACCTGTATGTCGCCGTCGGCGACGAAGGCGGTCAGGCGGACGCCTTCGGCAATGCCCAACGCATCGACGGCGATTTTTTCGGCGGCATCATGCGCATCGATGTGGACAAACGGCCCGGCTCGCTGGCTCCGAATCCACATCCGGCGATTGCGGATCACTATGCGGTTCCGCCGGACAATCCGTTCATTGGTGCGACGTCGTTCAACGGACTGCCGGTGAACGCGAACGAGGTGCGTACGGAATTCTGGACGGTTGGATTGCGTAATCCGTGGCAGTTCTCGATTGATCCGGTCACCGGTTGGATCTTTGCCAGCGATACCGGCGACACCACGCGGGAGGAGATCAATTTCATCCAGAAGGGCGCCAACTACGGGTGGCCCTATCGCGAAGGCTCCGGACCGGGACCGAACACCTCGACACCGCCGGCGGGCTTCATGCCGACTGAACCGATTCATGATCATGCTTGGGGAACTTTCGGTACAAACCAGGGCAAGGCAACGGTGGGGGGCTTGTTGTATCGCGGGGGGCAGCTGCCGGAGATCAACGGCTCGTATGTTTTCGCCGATTACATCACCGGCAACTTCTGGGCATTGGACTTCGATGGCACCAATGCCACCAACTTCCGGCAGCTCCTGGCGGATGTGGGAGTCACCTCGTTCGCCTTGGATCCGAGCAATGGTGATCTGCTGTTCACCGACATTGTCGAGGATCGTATTAAACGCGTGGTGCGGGGAACCAACGTCCTGGGATCGGAACTGCCCGCGACGCTGTCGGCGACCGGAGCCTATGGCGATCTCACATCGCTTGCGCCCAATGCAGGCATCGTACCATACGACCTGAATCTGGCGTTCTGGTCGGACAACTCGCACAAGCTCCGTTGGTATTCGATTCCGGATACGAATTCGGTCATGACCTTCAGCGGCCTCGGCAACTGGCAGTTCCCGAGTGGAATGATCTGGATCAAGACTTTCGAACTCGAAATGACCAATGGCGTGCCCGAATCCCGCCGCAAGTTGGAAACCCGCTTTCTCGTCCGCAATGTCGAGGGCGTCTACGGGGTGGTCTATCGTTGGAACGAGGAACAGACCGAGGCTTTCCTTTTGTCGGAGGCCGGGCTGGAAGAGGATTTTCAGATTCGCGATGGCGGATTGATTCGCACGCAGACCTGGCACTACCCGAGTCGCAATGAATGTCTTCAATGTCATACCCACGCCGGAGGACTGGCGCTCGGATTTCATACCCCGCAGTTGAATCGTGATTACAACTTCGGCGGGGTGACCACCAATCAGATAGCGGCGATGGCGCATGCCGGTTACTTCGGCAACACGGTTTCCAATCTGCATGTCTTGCCCGCGCTGGCGAAGTCTACCAACGAAAGTGTGAGCCTCACCTATCGCATTCGTTCCTACCTCGCCGCCAACTGTTCGCAATGTCACATGCCGGGTGGCACGGCGGCTGGGACTTGGGACGCGCGGATCACGAACCCTCTTTCCAGCGTCGGGATAGTGGATGGGATACTTTCACGTCCGCACACCAATGCCGCTGCTCGCGTCGTTGCAACCGGATCTTTGGCGAATTCAGAAATCTATCAGCGCATCATCACCAACGGGGTTGGACGCATGCCGCCGGCCGCTTCCCTGATGCTCGACACCAACGGCTTTGAACTTGTGGCGCGTTGGATCACGAACACCCTTTCGAGCCGCACGACTTTTGCCCAATGGCAGGTGCAGAAGTTTGGCGCGACGAATGCCGCCAGCGCGGCTGCCACTGATGATGCCGATTCAGATGGCGCGCCCAACTTCCTCGAATTCCTGACCGGTTCCGACCCGCAACAGGCCGGTGACGGGTTCAGCATGACGCTGCATCAGTCGGGCAACCGGCCTCGCATCGAATTCACGCAAAAGGCAGATGTCGCCTATCAGATTGAATGGTCGGCCAATCCGCTGGGTTCAAACGCCTGGCGTCTGTTGGATGTGCCGGGCAACGAATGGTTCATTTCCGCCAGCAACCGGACTCACAGCGTCACTGATCCCGCTACGAACGGATTCCCGAGATTCTATCGAATCAAAGTTGTCGAACCGTAGCGACGTCCTTTGGGCGTCGAGAGCGGCCAAAAGCCGCTGCTACGGGCTGCCAGAATCAGCTCAGATCTTTGGCGGATTCCAATCTGGGATGCCGCGCTCTTTCAATTGCTTTTCATAGCGGACGGCTTGGGGATGTTTTTCTGCGTAAGGCGCATCTTCGTTGACCATCAACGGCAACGTCTCTTGCCACCATTTGTCGTAGGCCTTGCGTAATCGCGCGATGACTTGCGGATGCTGATCGGCCACGTCCGTGGTTTCGTAAGGATCCTTGGAGATGTCGTAGAGGATCTGGTTGTCGATGAGACGCCAACGCGTGGTGCGGACAGCGCAGTTCTTGTGTTTGTCACCGTCGGGATCGGCATCCTTTGCCCAACGACCTTTGTGGACAAAAAGTTCGCGGTCGGCCCAACCAGCTCGCGGATTCTCAAGTAGCGGAAGCAGCGAGCGGCCATCGATCTGCTGAATGCCTTTGGGAAGTCTTGTGCCGCTCAGATCCAGGAAGGTCTTGAAGAGGTCGATGTGCGCGGTGAGAGCCTTGATGTCGACGTCTTCGCCAAGCCGGCCTTTCCAACGCCAGAACGCGGGGACGTGCGTGCCGCCTTCGTATTGCGATCCCTTGCCGGTCTTGAAGCCGGCGGTCCAGAGTGCGGTCGCCTCGCCGTTCAGCTTGGCGCGTTTGCCAGCCTGCCCATTGTCGGTCATGAAGATCACGAGGGTGTTGTCCCACGCCTGCCACTCGTCGAGCTTCTTCATCAGCAGTCCGAAGTTGTCGTCGATGTTTTCGATCATGCCATAGCGACCGGCGGTGTTCTTGTCGTAGCCGAGATCGAGAAAGCGTTTGGTGTATTTTTCCGGCGCAATCATGGGGCCGTGGGGAGCGTTGGGCGGGATGTAGGCGAAGAAAGGTTTCTTGGCATCGAGGTTTTCTTTCATCCAACCGAGCGCAGCCTGAAAGAACACGTCGGTGCAGAAACCCTTCGTCTGAACGATGGTGTCGTTGTGCAGAATGACGTTGTCGAAGTAGCGGTTCTCGCGGTTCGGTGGAAAGTCCGCGCAGCTGCCGGGGAACTTCTGTCCGATGCCGCCGGCGCCGTGGATGAACGTTTCGGTGAAGCCACGGCTGTAGGGCTGGTAGGCATCTTCATCGCCGAGATGCCACTTGCCGAAAATGCCGGTGACGTAGCCGTTCTTGGCGAGGAGCTTGGTGAAGGTCGTTGTACTCAAGGCCATGCGTTCGCGTTCCTTGATCGTGTGGGTGACGCCGTTGCGGAATTCGTGGCGACCGCTCAACAGCGCGGCGCGCGTCGGTGCACAGGTGGGGCTGACGTGAAAGTCAGTGAAGCGGGTGGATGCTTTGTAGAAGCGATCCAGATGCGGGGTCCGCAGAACCTTGTTGCCGAGACAGGACAGATCGCCCATGCCCTGGTCGTCAGTCATTACGAGAATGATGTTCGGTCGGGAGCCTTTCAGGGTTCTGCTCTTGGCGGCTTCGATGTTGCTGTTGAACAGCAGCAGGGCGGAGAGAATGGCGAAGATTGATCTCATGTGTGGGCACTCTTTTTTAGGGTAACGCCCGTGATGTCAATCTTGTTGGTCGTGCCCCCGTTGGTGACGCTGAAGCGGGCTCGCGAATATGCTCTCCCCAGCGGAGGTTGGGATCACTCACTTTCGCAGTGTCGGTGTTCAACACCCCGAAGGGGTGACAGAAGTATCACGACAATTCACCGCAACGTCGCCAGAAACGCGATCAGGTCGGCGGCTTCTTGCGCGGTGAGAGACTGAAGCAGACCTTCGGGCATGAGAGAGAGTTTGCCGTAGGTGGTGTGCTCGATCATGTAGGGTTTGAAGGTGTGGTCCTTGCCGTTGATGTCGCGTAGGACGGTCGATCCGTTCTCACGTGAGACGATGAAACCGGTGATGCTTTCGTCGGCCTTGGTGTCGATCGTGACTGCGCGATAACGCGGGTCTATGAACGCGGACGGGGTCACCATGGATTGCAGCAACTGGGCGCGCGTGTATTTGCGGCCGATTTGACTCAGATCCGGACCGACTTCGCGGCCCTTGCCGGCAAGCTTGTGGCAGTTGATACATTGCGTTCGTTCCTGCTGATGGAAGAGTTTGCGGCCGTTGCCTGCGTGGCCCGCGAGTTTCAAAACGGCGGCGGAATCGAAATTGGCGCCCAAGGTCTTGCGCTTCTTTGATTCGGGAAGAAAGCGTTCAAACAGATCGTAAATGTGGGGTGGCATTTGCTCGGCCTTGGGCAATCGCTCGTTGGTGACGCGGGCTGCCTGATCCAGGAGGGTGGCATATTGGAGGCTCTTGCCGGTGTCTTGATAGATTTGCGGCGGCCGGGCCTTGAGCGGTTCAGGGAAGTCGTGGCCGAGTTCAGCGATCCAGTCCCAGGTGAGTTTGAGGCCTTTGGGATCGACCGTCCGGGCACCGAGCTTGGGCATGTGCCCGCCGCCGGTGGAGGCCATGCGATAGAGGAGGACGGACCGTTGCGGGTCGCCTTTGGTGATGATCTTCGGATCGCGCATGCCGAAGGTCCCTTGGTTCGGTTTCACGTCGAAGAGCTGCATGCGATCGAGCGGCATGTCGGCGCGCAGTTCAAACGGAGCCGTCCCGCCCCCACCGCGACGATGGCAGTGGGCACAGTTGGCGTGCAGGTAGGCGCGCGCCTGTTTCTGGAGCGCACTCTCATTCTTCAGCCAATGGGCCTTCTTCGGCTTCTTTTTGAGGAGTCCCATCTTGATCCAGGCGTCCTGTTGATTCTGTGGCCGACCGTTGATGGACGTCTTGATGTCGGTGAACTGATGATGGAAACCCAGAACGTGACCGGGGCGTGCCATGTGGCAGGTCATGCATTCGGCATTGCTGTGCAAACGCCAGGGGCGGTTTTCGATCTCAGCTCTGCGATTTGCGAGTTTCAGTTCGGTGTCCGCACCCCTGCCGTCCGAAAGGAGGGCTTCCGATTGATCATCGTTCCACACGTAGTTGTAGGGGAGCCAGTTGACTCCGTTAAAGTGGAGGATCTGGGTTTCGATGTGTCGTCTGCCGAGGCTGATGGTCTTGGCGAGGACGGTGTTGGTGGGGAACTTGAAGAAGTCCCGCAGGATGCCGTGGGCAAGGTTGTTGCGCTTGTGGTAATCAAGCTGTCCACTCCCGGGAATCGCGAGAAAGCGTTTGGCTGTAGCTCCATCCATCCACGGTTCGGCTTGGATTTCATACGGGATCACGCCAGGTGCGGGTGTTTGTTTCTTGAAGTCCTTGAACAGGCCGGTCTGGCTCAGCTTGCGCGGAAAGGATGTATTGGCGACGGACTGGGTGTTCGGTTGAAAGCGATAGATCTGGCCTTCGTAATCCACGATGAAAACTTCGCCCTGATGATCACGGGCAAAACAGATGACACGAATGTGACTGTCGAGCAGTTCACGATGATTGGTAATGCCCTTGCCGTTGTGGTGAAAGCTCCAGATCTTCCCGGTGACGTAGTCTCCATAGATCCACTGGTTGTATAGATCGGGAATGCGTTTGCTGCGATACGTGTAGCCGCCGGTGACGGACATGGCTTCGACGTGCGAATGCGAGATCAGCGGCTTGAGGATCGGCGTGGGGCCTGGTTGCTGATCTGGCTTCACCGGTTGCGGTCCTTCGGTGATGGACCAGCCATAGTTTCCGCCGGGCACGACATCGTAGATCATTTCCCAAAGCTCCCAACCGACATCGCCGACGAGCAGGCGTTTGGTGTCGTCGTCGAAACTCATGCGCCACGGATTGCGCATGCCGTAGGCCCAGACTTCCGGAGTCGCACCCGGGGTGTTCACGAAGGGGTTGTCCGGTGGGATGGAGTAGTTCTTTCCGCCGGATTTCTTGTGCACGTCGATGCGCTGAATCGAACCGAGGATGTCACTGATGTCCTGTCCGGTATCCAGCGGATCGGGTGGACTTGGAACTTCCGCGTCGCCAATGGAGAAATACATGCATCCGTCTTCCGGTCCGAAATGAATCGAGCAGCCGTTGTGGCCGCCGGAACGCCATTTGATGATCACCTCTTCACTCTCCGGCACGAGCCGCGGCGGTTCGCTCCTAGTCAACTCGAAGCGCGAGATGCGCGATCCTTCGAGCGTCTTGTTCTCCGTGTTGATGCAGACGTAGACCTGTCGGTTCTTGGCGAAGTTCGGATCGAATTGAAAGCCGAGCAGACGAAGGAATTTCGGCAGGTCCTGTTTCAGATCCGCGATTTCAACGGCCTGCGCGTCAGGCCGGTTATCGAAGCGGAAGATCTTCCCGTTCAATTCGGTCAGGTAGAAGCGATTCGCTCCGGGCTCCGGCATCATCTCCACCGGGTTCTTGAAAGATAGATCAGGGAACGCGACTTCCACCCGGTAAGGTGCTGGCGGATGCGGTGATCCGATGATTCGGGAAGTGGTCCACGCCGGACGTTTGGCGGGAAGCAACATGTCGGCGAGACCGGCGTGGACGGCGAGATTCAATGCGACGAACGCGATCGGAAGGACGGAACGATTCATGGACAGTGGTGGGACGGTAGGCTCCGTCCAAGAGGTGGGCAATTCGTTTTGTCGATCTCAGCGCGGCTTGATATCGCCGTTGCGATAGCGTTCCAGGGCCTCTACGGCGGCGTTGCTTTCGGCGGCTTTCTTGCTCTTGCCGGAGCCGTGGCCGATGACCTCGTTGCGATAGGAGACCGTGCATTCGAATACGCGGTCATGGTCGGGGCCGTCCACATTCGTGAGCTCGTAATGCGGATGCTCAGGGGAGACGGCCTGCAGCAGTTCCTGCAGTTCGCCTTTCGGATTCCGCATGGTGGTGGGCGATTCCATGATCTCCAAACGGTCGGCGAACTGATTGAGAACGATGCGGCGCGCAGCGTCGTATCCGCCGTCCAGAAACAGCGCTCCGATGAATGCCTCGTAGGCGTCGGCGAGAATGGAGGGACGATTGCGGCCGTTGTTCTGTTCTTCGCCGCGGCTGAGTCTGATCAGGTGGTCGAGCCGGAATTCACGTGCCTGTTCGGCGAGCGTGTTGCGATTGACCAGTTCGGCGCGCGTCTTGGTGAGGATGCCTTCCCCGACCTGGGGGAATTTTATGTAGAGTTCCTCGGAAAGGATCAGCTGGAGAACGGCGTCGCCCAGGAATTCAAGCCGCTGATTGTTGTCGTTTGACTCGCCGCTGTCGTTACCGACGGAGGGATGGGTGAGCGCGAGATTCAACAGGTCCAGGTTCTTGAACCGGTAGTCGAGTCGTTCCTGAAATTCAGTTAGATCGGACACAGTATTCGGTTTTCCGTGTCCGCAAACGAGGCCAGTCGTATCGGGTCGCCCGACGTCGTTTGCGGAACGTCAGCTCGCGCCAGCGAGAGTGGGTTCGAATATGGGGGCCGGGATCGGACTGTCAACGGGGTACGCGGTCGCGGCGGATTCTGCAGACAAATCGGTTTCCTTCGATTCAGCCGGGCGTTCACCGGGGAGACCGTGCTCCATGAGATCGGCCACCTGCCTCTGGATGTCGGCCAGCTGATCCATGCGCAGGCTGGGATCGGGGATGGTGAAGACGTCGCCGTTCTTCGGATGCTCATAGACGAAGACGCGGCGGCCTTCCTCGCGGATTTCCTCTTTCACCTTGATGATGCGCTTGCGTTCGAGCATCACGGCGAGGATGTAGGATGCACCCAGCAGTTTCGCGTCGTTCATGTCGACGAGTTTGCGCAGCAGGGTCTCGGCGGTGTCCTTCTGGATGGCATCCGGTTCCGGGGGAGGTGGGGCTTCGTAGGTGCCCTGCCAGACTGACAGGAAACCGTCCCGCTGTTTGAAATCTTCCTGGTCCTCGGCGTTCCAGCATTTGTTGCACAGGTCCACGCGGGTGAGGCCCTCGTCTTCAGAATCAAAAAGCAGCGTGCGGTAGGTCTGTTTGTCTTCAAACTTTTCCTGGCACTGGTGGCACTCGTGTCCGCGGGATTGGATGTTCCAGTCTTGCATCAAGCTGTTCCTCCGACGCCGATCGCCGTTGAGGAGCTGGCATTATTTTGAAACGGAAGGTCAACTGCAATCCGATTTCCCCGTGATTCGGTGCGTGAAAACATCGGAGACCCCGGCGTGAATCGAAGATTCAAGACAGATTGAGGAGAGGAGCAGCGGGGCGCGCTCAGCCGCCTCCGCCGTAGCGCTCGATCAACAGATGGCTGCGGGCGGCGGTGAGGGCCATGATGAATTCGTCGTAGCTCTGGAAGCGTTCATCCGGGTTCTTCGCCATGGAGCGGCAGATCGCTTCGTTGGTGAGTTCCTGAATGCCCACGAGGAGATTTGGTGGTTCCAGAGGTTCGTGGATGTGTGCGCTGGCTACATCGTGAATCTCGGGTGCTTCAAACGGCACGCGGCCGGTGAGGGCGTGATAAAGAGTGCCGCCCAAGCTGTACATGTCCGAGCGGAAATCTTCCCGGTGCTCGGCCAAGCGTTCAGGTGCGATGTAGTAAGGCGTTCCGAAGATGCCGCCTTCTTCCTCGTAGCCGCGTTCTTCGTCCGCGCTCTTGGCGAGGCCAAAATCGACCAGCTTGGGTTCTGGCGGATCGTCGCCGTTATAGAGGATGTTTCCGGGCTTGATGTCAAGATGCAGGAGATTATGGCGCAACGCCGCATCCAGACCGGACGCGATCTTGATGCCCACATCGAGGACGTCCAATTCCGGGACTTGTCCGTGTTCTTCGATGCGGTCGTCCAACGTCCCGTTCTCTGCCAGCTCCATCACCAGATACTTGTTTCCGTCGATCTCATCGAAAGAATAGATATGGATGATGTTGGTGTGGTTGATGCAGGCGCAGGCGCGCGCTTCCTTGACGAATTCTTCCACCTGCACCGGGTCGGCGGCGAATTCCTCCTGCATCAGCTTCACCGCGACTTCGCGATGGAGGTTGGTGTCCCACGAGCGAAACACGGTACCCATACCACCAGAGGCGATCACCGCGCGAAGCTCAAACTGCCGCATCATGACCGGTATCATGATGGGGTGTTCGCACTTGTTGCAGTTGGTCGTCTCGAATGGTGGCAGGTCTGCGGGTATGAAGCACTTGGCTCCACACTTCCCGCACGACACCATTTTCAAAGGTGAGCTACTGTCGTTCACCGCGTTCGCGTAGATCGGTTTATACGCGCGGCGATGGCGGGTTGCCAAGTCCGATTCCATTTATCCCCTCAATCGATTAATCCCTGATGCCCAATGATTTCTGCTTGGAACGGGCGTGGCGCTTGTGATTCAAAGGGGACCCTTGATTCGGTTTGGCTACAACGTCCTCTTCGCGGTCTTTTTTTTCCTCTCCGCCCCATACTATCTATGGAAGATGGTGCGTCGGGGGAACTGGCGCAAAGGCTTCATGCAGCGTTTCGGTTGCTACGACACGGAACTGCGGAAACGCATTGAGGCAGCCGGTCCCATCATCTGGATCCATGCCGTCAGTGTCGGCGAGGTCAATCAATGCGTGCCACTGCAACGGGAACTGCAGAAACGCCTGCCGGGATATGCTTGGTTGATCTCAACGACCACCGCCACGGGCATGGCTGAGCTGTGCCGGAAGTCGGGCGGAGACGTGATCAAGATCTATTACCCGACGGATTTTGCCGGTTCGGTTCGGCGGGCGCTACGGTTGATCGAGCCCCGCATGCTGTTGTTGGTAGAAGCCGAAGTGTGGCCGAACATGATGTGGGCTGCGCGATGCCGGGAAATTCCTGTGGCTCTGGTCAATGCCCGGCTATCGGACCGGTCATACGCCCGCTATCGAAAGGTGAAGTTTCTCTTCGCCCAGCTGTTCGGTTCGCTTGAAACCGTGTGCGCGCAATCCGAGGGTGACCTGGCGCGATGGCAGGAACTGGGTTGCCGGCCGGAACGGATCACACTGACAGGCAATATCAAGTTTGATGCCGTGAGCACGACACCGCCCGGACGCGTGGATGCAGCGGCCATGCTCGAACGAATCGGAGTGCACGCTGATGCCAAGGTAATAGTGGCTGGCAGCACGCATGATGGCGAAGAGGAAATCCTTGCCCGGGTTTGCAGCATGCTGCGAAAAAGCCTTGGAAATATCTTCCTGGTGATCGTGCCTCGGCATATGGAGCGGGGAGCCAGAGTGCAGTCTGCTGTGGAAGAGCAGGGATTGTTGCCGCTCCGGCGGTCAAGAATTGATTCCGGTGATTGGACGGCCGGAGGGACTAACTGCCTGATAGTGGACACGACGGGAGAGTTGGTTGATTTCTATGCCGCCGCCGACCTGATATTCGTGGGTAAGAGCCTGAAATCTGGAGGAGGACAGAATCCGTTGGAACCTGCCGCGCTCGGTAAACCGGTTATTTTTGGGGATAAAATGGCAAATTTCAGAGATATCGTGCGAATTCTTGTTGGTTCAAATGCTGTAAGAGTAGTCAGAAGCGAACTAGACCTCCGCTCGACCATTGGAAAATTGCTCGAAAATGAATCGGAACTCAGCTCGTTGGGAGAAGCTGCTGCGAGGTGTATCGCCGAGAATCGCGGGAGTCTTGGGCGGACGGTGGATGCCTTGGAGAACATACGTGTCGGAGAACCTGAAAAAAGGGGTTGACCCGTTTACGAACATTTCCTAAAACCGCCAATAGCATTCGGGCGTGGTATGTACTATATCACGCTCCAAACTCGGCGCTACATACGAATCAACGGTTGAGGACTCACTTGCTTAGTAAGCACACAGTTTAAAAAAGATTAACGAAATGAAGAACAAATCAGTCACCAAAAAAGTTGCCAGCGGCGCTGCGGGCGTAGCGCTGGTTGCATCGCTCTACGCGAATGCGGTTTACGTCCCGCAAAACCAAGATGCTGCAAAAGATGCAGTGGATGCCAGCATGGCCGCTGTCTTGGAAGGTCGCGCAGACTTTGTTGCCAAGTCAGATGGCTACCGGGTGGTAGAGCGCTCCGCCGAGATTAAGAAACTCGCGGACGAGATTGCTTCCCTTCAGGGTGAAATCGAAAAGGGTGAAACCGAGCTCGCTGCTCGCTCTGCCTACAACTCCGCTTCCGTGATCCGCACGGCTCAATTGAGTCAAGCTGAAGAAGATGCCGCTACCGCTGGAATGACTGATAAGCAGAAGGCTGCCTTCAAGGCGTTGACGCCTGCTGCCAAGGCTCAGGTGGCTGCTGCTCCGAATAAAGGTGCTGCGTTGACCACCGCTTTGCAGAGTCCGGTGAACGTTGTTCCGGCCGCTCGGGCAGTTTTCTTCACCGCTGGTGGGGCTCCGAAGCCATTGGCGACGGTGTCGGTTCAGCAGATCACGGCGGCCGTTCCAGCTCCGACCCCGACCCCGACCCCGACCCCGACCCCGACCCCGACAACGTCAACGTCAGAGTCCTCCTCTGGTCAGACTCAAGGCGCGACTGTTGGTACGTTGGCGTCGATCGTTTCCAATCCAAACGTTCCCGCTGGCGCGGTTGCCAATGTTCAAGCGACGTCTAATCCAGGTGGTGTGGCAGCGTCCTCGACTACTGGTGGTGGTCAGTCTGGTGGTAACCCGATTGTGACTCAGGCGACCGGCCAGAGCGACAATGTTGGTCAGCAGTCCTCGACTGGTAGCGCTGCCGGTCAGGCTGGTACAATTGCTTCCGCAGACCCGGAATCCTCCAATCAGGCTCCTTCTTCCCCATAATTGTGGAAAGCTCAAGACACTGACAACTGACAAAGAATTGCACGAGGAATCGAATCAATGAAATTCATGAAAAATAGAAGAGCTTATTTCGCTGCAGCTGCATGCATGGCTTCCGTGGCGGGCGCATCGGCGCAAGATGGAGACGTCAGCCCTCCGCTGTTCCAGGTCGGATCGGTTGAAGTTCGCCCCAACTTCACCTATGGCGTGACTTATGACGACAACATCCGCTTGAACGCCGCTGGAGAAGAAGACTTCGTTCACAATGTCAATCCCGGTGTGAATCTGGGTGCTGGTGACTATCGTTCTCAGGCCGGCAGCTTCTTCGCTGCTGGTTACTCGGCAAACCTCCTGTTCTTCCAAGACAACGACGGAGCCAATGCCACCGACCATAGCGCCAATGCTTCATTCGGTGGTGGTGAACGCCTCAGCTGGCGTTTTGACCAAACTTTGGTATCCGCCTCCGATGCCGACGTTCAGAACTTGGCTGCTGGCGGTCGTGTCAAGCGCCGCGCTTGGACTTCTACCTTGAGCACCATTTATGATCTCAGCGAGAAGACCGATCTGGAAACCAGTGTTGCTTACATTCTCAACGACTTCAGCTCGACGGCGACGTTCGACTCACAACGAATTCAGGGTAAGGCGCTCTTGGACTGGGAGATGACTCCAAAGCTCCACTACGGTTTGGGTGCTGCGTTGGGTTATGACCAGGTCGACGGCAGCAACAACGCTGTCTTCGAGCAGGCCAATGCACGTGCGGTCTGGACTGTGAGCCCGAAGCTGGCTTTGCGTGCAGGTGCCGGCCTGGAGTTTCGTCAGCACCAAGGAATTGATCTGGATCGAGTGAACTTCATTTATGATGTTGCGGCTGACTGGAAAATCTCGCCGTTGACCGTTGCCTCGCTCGGTACTGATCGTGGTGTGACTCCGTCGAACAGTATCGCGAACCAATATAACACCCGGACGTCCGTCAATGTTACTCTGGCTCACAGAATTGGGGAACGGTATACCGCGACTCTCGGTGGTGGTTATGCACTGAGTGACGGTACCGCAACTGGTGCAACCGGATTGACGCCGCAGGAAGATGATTACTACTTCGTTCGCCCGGCGGTTGCAGCCAAATTGGCTGAACGTCTATCGGGCTCAGCGTTCTATCAGTACCGTAAGAATGATTCGAACAACAACGCTGCCGACTTCAACAATCACCAGATTGGTTTGAGTCTTTCCTACGCGTTCTAAGTTCGCCTGAATACAGCAGCACACAATTACCTGCTATCGTGAAATGGACATCCACAGAAAGTTGACCTCGTTGACGCGGTTAGTCTGTCTGATTTCCATAGTTACGTTTCTCAGCAAGCAGGAGTCGGTCGTTTCGGCCGCTCCTGCTTCTTTATCGGAACGGGCGATGGAAAATCGCCAGTTGATCAGTTACGTGCTTAAAGCTGGCGATGAACTGGAGGTAAAAGTGTATCGTGAAGATGACTTGGAGACGAAGACCAAGGTCGACAAAGGTGGAACCATCGCACTTCCACTGATCGGCGAAGTCAAGGTTGGCGGCCTTACCGTTAGGAATGCCCGGACATTGATAACCAGCCTGTATGAGAAAGATTATCTGGTCAACCCACAGGTGACCTTGACCTATACCGCCTACGTTGAGGGTGCGGGTAGATTCACGGTGCTCGGTCGTGTCGAGAAAGCCGGATCGATTGAAATGCCCAAAGGAATTGAAAAGATTCCGCTCCTAGAAGCGGTTGCAATGGCAGGTGGCTTTACCCGGTACGCAAATCGACGAACTGTCACTGTCAAGCGTAAAGAGGGTAACTTGGAGAAGGTGTATGAGATCAACGCTCAGAAATTGGCCGACGACCCGGACACCCCGCAGTTTTTCATATATCCAGGCGACCGGATCAATGTGAAGGAGAGAACCTTCTAGCAATGCTTCCCAATCAATCTGAACCGTTGGTGCTGGAATCCGATCAGCACACCGTAGAGTTGTCACTTCCGGAGGTGTTCCGAATCATATTTGATCACTTGTGGCTCGTATTGACAATTTGTGCCGCATCGGTGGGCATCGGCTACTACATCATTAAGACGACCCCTGCCGCTTATAAGAGTAAAGTTGTATTGCTTGCCGAATTTAAGAAAGGCCCGGGATTAATTGATAAAATCACTGCCATCGAAGGACAGCAGATTTCCGGAAATTACGATATTCTCAATACCATAGCTGCTGGTGTTACCCGAGGTGAGGTATTGGAGCGCGTGGCCAACAAGATCGTAAATGACAAGGAAGTTCAGGATTGGTCAACCAACAAACTCTCAGTGGAGGATGTGGTTTATATCCTTCGGAACGATCGGATAGAATCTAGGCCCAGGCGCCAGACGCGATTTATCGACATTGAAATGGTGGATGAAAATCCGGCCTATGCACAGAAGGTAGCGCAACTTGTGGCACAGGAATACATGGATCTTGAGATGGAGCGACTTCAGGGGAGCGGTAGTGGTGCAACAAATTTCTTGGCAAAGGAGGCTGAACAACTCAGGGGGCAATTGGAGCAATCAGAGAATCGGCTTGCGCAGTTCATTCGTACAAATCGGGTTTCTATTGTGAAGGATGGGAAAGATCTGGCAAATTCCGAGCTTCGGGAATTGAACAGTCAGATGCTTGTTGCAAAGGCCGAGCGATTGAAACTAGAGACCGATTTGGAGGCGATCAACGAGTCAGGCCAAGACGTCTCAAGATTGCTCACGATTCAGTCAATCCTCAAGCTGGATCAGGTTGCCGAACTTCGGACCAAGCTTTTGGAGAATGAGAGTGAAATGGTGAATCTCGAACAACGTTACAAGGAAAAGCATCCGAAAATGATCGAGGCAAAAAAGCTTATTCGAACGTTGGAGAACAAGTTGGCGCAGGAAGTGTTGATGGCACCGAAGGCCGTACAGATCGAACTCAACAAAGCGAAGCAAAAAGAACTTCAGATGGATTTGATTGCCAAAGAAGGCGAACGGCGGATGACCGAACGCAATGTGGCGACCATGGAGTTGGAGAAACTGCAGAAAGCCAGGGATGCTGATTACGAATTGTTAAACGCTACCGTACGAAGGATTCGCCAGGTCGTAATGGATCAAAGAGACAAGACTCGTGAAGATGCAGTGCATGATGTCAGTATCTTTGAGCAAGCGAGCTATCCCGAGTTTCCATTTCGCCCCAGAAAGATGCTGATTGCGGCAGCGTCGTTGGCCATGGGTATGTTGCTGAGCTTCGGGGTGGTGTATCTACTGCATTTGTTAGACACGACGGTGACATCCGTGGATCAGGCGGAGGGAATGTTTGGTGTTCCAGTCTTGGGATCCGTTCCACGGAGCGCGGAGGTAAAGGGAGATGATGAACGACTTATTCTCGCCGCAGACCCCAACTCCCTATGCTCAGAAGCGTTTCGAACCCTACGAGCTGCGATTAGTCTGTTGGGAAGAGAGGACGAGCGGAAGGTGACGTTGTTTACGAGTGCCGTTCCGTCGGAAGGAAAGACCTTCTGCTCAAGCAATTTTGCTTTGGCGACTGCCAATCAGGGGCGCAAGACGTTAATTGTTGATTTTGACCTTCGCCGCCCAAGTGTGGGGAAAACCTTTCGAATTGATGAGGACCACATTGGCGTTTCCGATTGTCTGTTGGGCAAGTCCACCATTGAAGAGGCTGCGATCCGAACCGAGTATGACAATCTGGACGTGATGACGGCTGGTACGATCGTTCCCAATCCGTCGGAATTGATTTCCAGCAGACACACACCGGAATTCATTGAGGCAGCCAGGGCGAAATATGATCAAGTGGTCATCGACAATGCTCCTGTCACTGCTGTGAGCGACACGCTATTGATCTTGAATTACGTGGATACAGTTTGTCTGGTCTCACGGGCGGCAAAGACCTCCTATCGCCTCATTGGCCGTGCGATGAAGCTGATCCGCCGAGGGGGCGTGAATCCTTCCGGTCTCGTGCTCAACTTCGTGCCGCAGAAAGGCCGTTCCGGCTACTACTACTATTACCACTCGGACAAGAGCTACTACGGTGGTTACGGGCAGTCGAAGAAGAAGTCAAAGCGCTCAAGCTACTGACTGCCAGTCGGCAGGCCACTGCACAGGATATTGGTGATCGCGGCGGCATCTTCGAACGGATTGGAAGTCCCGCTGATTGCATCCGCCAATTCCTGGATCTGAGACTCCAGCTTCTCGGTGACTGATGACGCATCGGATGCCTGATTCCGAATGGCCTGATCGACCTCGTGCGCCTTGCTTCTGAGGTTGTCGGCGCAGAGTTTCATGCTTGCGACACTGATTGTCAGGGCGTGCCTGCGGGCGTTCTCCCACTCTTGGCGATCCACGCAATCACGCAGAGAACGCAGTGAGGATTTGACGTCCTCGGCAAAGCGGTGAAGGAG
>JAYPXF010000079.1:0-24053 GCA_038154405.1 Verrucomicrobiales bacterium
CGTGTCGGTGACCGCGGCAAGTTGCTGATCGAGTGTCTGAGCCACGTCGTGGTCACCGGCGCCTGCCTGCTGCTGTTGTTCGGTGGGGCGAAGTTTATCTGGTATGTCGGCGCGGTGGGGTCGCCGGCTTTGGGAGTTCCCAAGAGCCTGTGGTACGGGGCTGGCGGCACGGGCCTGTTGCTGATGGCGTTTCACTCGCTGGTGAATCTCCTTCAGGTAGTGAAGACCGGAACGCCCCTCGCACGTGAAGCACAGATCGAAGAGGAAGAAGCCCTGCACCTCGAATTGGAGGATGGGAAATGACTCTCGGGATTCTGGTCATCGCCATGTTGGTGCTCCTGTTCCTGAGGGTTCCGGTTGCCATCAGCATGTTGCTGCCGTGTCTGGTCTACGTCGCCTGGTCGCCGGACATCACCCTCGGAGTTGCCATGCAGCAGACCGTCGGCTCGGTCGATTCCTTCCCCCTCCTGGCCGTCCCCCTGTTTATCCTGACCGGCTACCTGAGCAACGCGGGCGGCCTGGCTGACCGACTGTTCCGCCTGCTATTGACGCTGTTCAAACGGATTCCCGGAAACCTGGGATTCGTAAACGTCTTCAGCAGCCTGACATTCTCCTGGATGAGTGGCGCTGCGATCGCCGACGCCGCCGGTTTGGGATCCGTCCTGGTCCCGGCGATGAAGAAGCGCGGCTACGATGAGAAATTTGCGCTGGGATTGACCGGGGCGTCTTCGTTGATCGGACCGATCATGCCGCCCAGTATCCCGGCCATCGTCTATGCCGTATCCGCCGGCGTTTCCGTCGGAGCCTTGTTCTTTGCGGGTGTGCTGCCGGCCTTGGTGCTGACGTTGATCCTTTGCGTTTTTGTTTATCTGAACGCCAGGAAGAATCCGATCGATGACGAAGGCAGCGGCGAAGGCATGCCGCTTTCCAAAGCGATCTCCATGGCGCTGCCGGTCCTGTTCACACCGGTCATCATTCTCGGCGGAATTCTCGGCGGCGTTTTCACTCCAACCGAAGCGGCGGCAGCCGCCGTCGTGTGGGTCCTCATTCTGAGTGCCTGTTACCGCTCCCTTTCGTTCCCGGCATTCCGCAGAGTCCTGGTCAGGACGTCCACCACCACCGGTTCAATCCTGCTCATCGTCGCGGCGGCCGGATTGTTCGGCTGGGTCATCGCCCGCGAACAAGGACCGCAAGCGGTGACCGCATTGATGCTGAGAGTGACCGACAATCCCTACGTTTTTCTGCTGCTGGTCAACATCGCACTACTGATCATCGGCATGCTCCTCGAACCCGTCGCCGCGCTCTTGATCACCGTCCCCGTGTTGTTGCCGGCGGCGATACAATTCGGAATCGACCCATTGCATTTTGGCATCGTGATGATTCTCAACCTTGTGCTTGGCCTGCTTACGCCTCCGGTCGGACTGGTGCTCTATGTCCTCAGTTCCGTCACCGGCAGCCCCGTTCAAACCGTAACCCGCGGCACCGTCCCGTTTCTCATTCCCCTGCTGATCACACTTCTGATCATCACGTTCATTCCGGCACTCAGCCTCTGGCTGCCGGGGCTCATGGCAAAATAGCCGTCGGTTTCAAACCGGACAGAATCCGCGGAACACGCGGAGGGAACGGACAGGGAAAGGCGACCAGATTCCGACTAGATTGTATAGGGCGCGCGGCGCCGATAGGTTCTGAGCCGATTGGCTTCCGCATCGTTGACGAACTCTTCCTTCTTTGGATCAAACGTGACCTTGCGACCGAGCTTCCAGCTGATTGCGGCGGCGAAGCAGGCCATGTGGCCATAGCGGACGGCGGTCGAGTTGCACACGGGTTGTTCGCGGGTCTTCACACAATCCAGGAAGTTGCGGACATGCAGGACCGGATCGGTGCCGCGGATCTGGTTCTGAAGTTTGTCTTTGAGAAGTCTGGGGTGGCTCGATTCGATGCCCAGGTGATCGCCGGCTTCCACCCAACCTTCATCGCCGACGAAGCGCACGGGGCAGGTACCGAGTCCCTTGATCCAGTCACCCACGCCTTTGCCAGAGGAAAGCCGCATGACCAGCTTGATGCCGTTGGCGTACGTGGCGTGCAGCCGGCTGTCGGATTCGGCTTCGAATTTGATCGGCGTCGTGCCATCGGCGTCGGCTGCCCACTGACAAAGATCGATCGTATGGGATCCCCACTCGGGCAGTCGCCACGCGGAATACAGTCCCTTGTGGTTGCGCCAACGACCCCGGCAATAGGCTTCGTTGAAAGGTATCCGCGGTGCCGGCCCCAGCCACTTGTCCCAATTGATGATCGCCGGATCGGGTTCGGGTTGGGCGGGCAAAGGATCGAGGTAGTTCTGCAACTGCAGGATGCCGGCGTGGACCTCCCTCATCTGCCCGAGCCTGCCGGTCAGGGCGAGATCGGCGGCCAGTTTGAAGTTGGGAACGCTGCGGCGTTGCGTTCCCGCCTGGAAGACACGTTGGTGCTTCTTCATGGCGTCATCCAGTTCCTGGCATTCCTGAATGTTCATCGCGCAGGGTTTTTCGCAATAGATGTCCTTGCCCGCACGAGCCGCATAGATGGATGCAGTGGCATGCCACCGATCTCCGGTGGTGATCAGCACGACATCAATGTCATCCCGCCCCAGCACACCGGACATGTCGTCGTAGATAACACAGTCCTTGTTGCCGTAATGCTCGTCGGCCTTGCGCTTGATGAGCTCGCGCCGCTCCTTCTGTGGATCGGCGACGGCGACGAACTGGGAATCCTTCTGCTGAAAGAACCCATCCAAGACTTTCGAACCCCGTCGCCCCACACCGATGCCGCCCAAGACAATGCGGTTGCTGGGAGCGACCGCTCCGTTCTTGCCCAGCGCGCTGCCGGGTATGATTGTTGGCATGCCGATGGAGGCAAGGGCAGCGGACTTCAGGAAACTGCGTCGGGTTGTGCTTGTGTTCATAAGGTGATCCAAACGTCGGGGACAGGGGATGTTGGCAGGGATGTCTTCCTATTTCAAAGGGAGAACGGCAATCGCTCGAATCATGTTGCCCCACTTGATCGAAGAGCTTTTCTCAAGTCCGCCATTTCTCCCGATTCGATAGGCCGACAAAGTGTTCCCATGCGCTGCTGAGACGAGCAGATGGCCGCCGTCAGGCGACAGTCTCAATCCCCACGGAATCGCATCGGCCTTGATCTGGCCCAGATGAACAAGTCGGCCGCCGTTCCTGATTTCGTATCGATGAATGCCATGCTGCGCGTCATTGGCAAAGTCACGGACAGCCACGAAGAGAAAGCGTCCGTCGGGAGTGACGGCAATGTCAGATGCGGCAAGCCCCTTGCCCGCCTTTGCCTTGCCCGCGTCACATACCTGAACCAGCGAAAGCCGTCCGTCCGTGGCGATTCGATAGGACGTGGCACCGAGGTGCTGTTCGTTGCTGAAGAAGACGAAGGGCCTGGTCGGATGGAACGCAACATGCCGCGGGCCGACGCCTTCCGGGACTTCAACTTCCGGCGGATCCATGGTTTGCAAGCCACCGCTTTGTGGATTGAAGCGGTATTGGAACATCGCATTGTTGTCTTTGACGTAGGGCACATACACCGAGCGATTGTTGGGCGCGGTCAATACGGAATGGGCTTTGTTGCGGTTCTCGAAGGTCGTACCCACATGGATTGGATTGCCGTCTTCATCGAGTCGGTAGACGTCCACATGTCCTTCGAAGTAGGAAACCGACAACAGGAATCGTCCGGTCCGGTCGAAGCTCGCGTAGGCGCTGCCATGTTTGATCGGCCGTTGCCGTTTGCGGGTGAGGCGACCTTTGTCGTCCACGGAGAAGATCACCATCTGGTTCTGCCCATCCTGTTTGGCCCGCAACGACAGGACATACAGCAAGCGCAACTTCTCGTGATACAGGACGGGTGCACCTTCACAGCCAATCGGCTCAGTTTGGACGACCCCTGGAGTCAGGTTGCCGTCGTTCTGCGAATATCGGACGGCGACGAGTTCCCGCGATGTCGCGCTGGCGCCGTACGCCATGAAAGGCCACGGTGGCTCGGCGCTTTGTCCGGGAAGGCTCAGCCAACCCGTCAGTGCCACCGCGCAGAACAGGAACCTGGCCTGTTTCATGATTGTTTTCATCGAGGCCATCACCGAGGGAGAATGTCGCTCCGTCAATGCCCAAATCCGTTCCGCCCCCTTTTTCAGGCAAGTCCTTGACTGACGGAGCAGGAGCCGGATTTCATCAGAGCGGGTTCTCGTACCAGAACACACCGAGATTGTGGACCTCCTCGCAGGTGAGGAGATCCAGATCACCATCTCCGTCCAGATCCAGCATCTCAATGCGATCGAACTTGCGACCACGATGATCGCTGATGGCGTGGTCGATCCAGCCGGTGGACGCATTCTCCTTCCACGCGACCCCAACCATGTCGTCAGCTTCCCGTTGTGCCTCCGAAGTGGTCACGATGTCGGGACGGCCGTCCTGATTGATGTCCGCGATGGCCACTCCTTTGCCGGCCTTCAGGCCGAAGGGAAGCGGAATCATGGTTTCGGTCCATTCGCCCTGCGGCGAACGTTGGCAGCGGATCAGATCACCGCCCAGCGTCGAGCAAATGACACCGGACCTGCCTTTGGCATCAAGATCTCCCAGATCGAGGAACATGACCTGACGGCCGGCTCCGCCAATGCGTCGACGGTGCCATTGGCCAGATGAATAGCCGGGATTCTCGAGGAGATAAATCCCGGGAGCGGAGCCAAATCGGTCCGAATACACGACATCGTCGTCGCCATCCGCATCGATGTCGGCGGCACGCAGGGACATGATCCAACTCGCATCGGTCAATCGGTGCAGTTTCCAGTCGCCCGTTTGACGCGACCGGGTCGGGTTTTCCAGCCAACCGACAATTGCGTTGGTGTTTTTGGATCCGACGACCAGATCCGTCCTGCCGTCGCGATTCACATCCAGCGGCAGGGCAAACATCCAACGGCGTCCTTCAGACGCCGCGAGGGCTTCCGTCTTCCACGCGGCGTCGGTCAGATACTCTTGACCCGACTTCGGAGCCCAGTGGACGAACACGTTGTTCACCTTGCCTTCGGCGCAGGAAACAACATCCATCATGCCATCCGCATCCAGGTCGGCGAAAACGGCGTCCTCCACGCCCCGAATCGATCCGACGGTGACCGTTGGCCAGGGGTTTCGGGCCTTCTGGGGACCGGGGTTCAGGTAGATGGCCACGGCACCGCCTTCCTCCCAGCCCGTGGCGATATCCGGAAGACCGTCCCCGTTGACATCGGCCAACCGGACACCGTCGGCTCCCCGCTTGCCGGCGGTGCGATCACTGGCATCAACGGTGTGTCGTTTCCAAGGGGCGGCCGACAAGTTTGCCGCGATTACGAGAAGAAGGACGAGGCTTCGCATTATTGTGTTCGCTACTCGTCGAGGGCCTTGAATGGGAATTCCTCGGAGGGAAAGCGCTCGCTCTTCATCAGTGCCTCAGCTCGCGCCACGATTTCCGGATGCGAGTTGGCGACGTTCTTTGATTCACCGATGTCATCATCGAGATTGTAGAGTTCCAGTGTTCCCGGCTTTTCATCCGAACCACCTTGGTCCTTGCGTCCGGCCCAGCGTCCGGAAGGCTTCTTTTTGCCGACCGACATGAGGTTCTGCCGGATCGCCTTCCACTTGCCGCCATCGAGATAGAGCGACTGCTGTCCACCGTAGGCCGGGAATTCCCTGTAAAGAAAATCACGACCGCCCTCACCCGGTTTTGTTTTGCCCAACAGCACAGGCGCGAGGCTGACGCCATCGATTCCCTTCGGGAGGTCCGTTTTCGCACCGGTCAGCTCATGGATGGTCGGCAGCCAGTCTTCAAAACCTGTCAACACGTCGGACACGGATCCGGCCTTCACCTTGCCGGGCCAGCGCACAATCAGCGGCACGCGAATTCCGCCTTCGTAAAGCGATCCCTTCAATCCCCGCAACGGTCCCACACTCTCGAAGAACTTGTAGTCAACTTCGGGCAGATACGTCGCACCGTTGTCGCTGGAGAACACCACGATCGTGTCTTCCCGCAAGCCCAATTCATCGATGAGATTGAGAATGCGTCCGACGAAGGTGTCCATCTTCGTGATGAAGGCCGCGTAGCCCGCTTTCGGCGTGTGATGCGGCGTATAGCTGCGGCGCTTGCGCCCGGTGAAGGGTGCCTCTTCCCATCCCTTCTTGTGGTATTGTTCAAGGTCTTCGTCCGGCACCATCAGCGCGAGGTGCGGAATGACGGTCGGGTAGTAGAGGAAGAAGGGCTTGTCCTTGTTCTTGCGCAGGAATTCCAGGGCCTGCCGGTTGATCGTTTCCGGCGCGTATTCCTGCCCCTTGAACATCGCGTAGCTCTCCAGTTTGTTCTCGTCGAGTTCCGGCGGGAGCTTGGCGTGGCCCGGAATCCCTTCGCCGTTGTTCAGTTTCACCTTCTGGTTGTTGCTCCACAGTGTTGCCGGGTAGAGGCTGTGGGCATGGCTCTGGCAGTTGTACCCAAAGAAGCGATTGAATCCCTGCTTGGTGGGATTGCCGGTCGAACCGGTGTTGCCCAGCCCCCATTTGCCGAAGGCGCCACTGACGTAGCCACCCTGACCCAGCAGTTCGGCGATCGTCACTTCTGACGCCGGCAACGGATGTTGCCCTTCCGGTTCGCCGAGACTCCTCATCGCACGGTTGTTTCGCACGATTGCGTGGCCCGGATGTTTGCCGGTCATCAACACACAACGCGATGGCGCGCAGACGGCATTGCCCGAATAACACTGTGTGAAGCGCATCCCGTCGCGCGCCAACGAATCGACGTGCGGCGTCTTGATCTTCGTCTGCCCGTAACAACCCAGCTCATTCCAACCAAGATCATCCGTCAGGATGAACACCACGTTCGGCTTCTTGGCGGCGAATGCTACGGAGACGCTGAGGAGGATGGCCGCCACGTAGGCGAATCGAATGGAGAACGTTTTCATCCCGGCGAGTGTAACCTCCCGGATGCCGGATCGAGCAAGAACAAGACTACCAACAATTGCGGGGGCATTACGCCATTCCAGCGCCTCGTGAATCCGCGAAAGACACGGATTTGGGGGACACCGCCGCGGTATTGGGGGTTGGCCGCCAAGATTTTCCAAAATTCTTTGGCAAATCCCGGAGGGTTTCGCGGCAATATGGCGACAACGCATGCCGCAGTCTTTCGATACCGCCAAACATGACCGATTTCTCCGCCTGGTGGCGGAACATCAGGCGGCGCTGCATAACTTCATTCGTTCCATGCTTCCCAATCGCGAGGAGGCTTCCGAAGTGTTGCAGGATGTCATGGTCGTGCTGTGGCAGAAGTTTGACTCAGCCGAGGACTTCAAGAAATGGGCCTTTGGCGTTGCCCGGCTGGAGACGCTCAAGTTCCTGCAGTCCCGGGCCCGGGATCGTCACGTCTTCGACGACGAATTGGCGAACCGTCTGGCCGATGACATGGTCTCGATGGAGCAACGACACTTCAGCCAACGTGAGGCGCTTGGGGGCTGTCTGCAAAAGCTCGGCGACGCACAGCGAGAACTGACCTTGGAGGCCTACACCAAGGGCGTGCGCATGAATGAACTCGCGGCCCGGCACGGCAAGACACCCATGGCGATCTACAAGCTGCTGCATCGTGTTCGACAGACGCTCTTGGACTGCGTGCGTCGTCAGATCGCGAGGGAGGAGACCGCATGAGCGCGGACTGGCACGACACGATTCAGCGTTACATGTCCGGCTCGACTACTCGCGAAGAGTCCGAAGCGCTGGAGGACGCGCTCAAGAACGACGCCGAACTGCGGCTCCTCTATCTTGACTACCTCAACCTTGACCTGGCTCTCGAAGCCAAGGCCGAGACCTCCGGCGAACTCGCCGAGATCGTGCCGATTTCGGATTTGAATTCCGCACCTGCCTCGAGTCGCAAACCCATGCGATCCGTGCTGGCCATCGCGGCTGTGTTCGCGCTGCTTCTCTCTCTGGCGACGCTGTTCTTCAAGCCGACTTCAGAACCGGCTGCCTGGGTCTGGCAGGCGACCGGGACGCAGACGGTATCGGTGGGCGAATCGTTGTCACCGGGTCGGGTCGTCAATCTTTTGAGCGGGCAAGTTCGAATCCGCTTCGCGTGGGGCGCCATCCTGGCGGTGGAATCTCCGGCTGAGTTCACGATCTTGGGACAAAATTCAGCCCGACTGATTCGTGGGCAGGCGACGGTTCGCGTGCCGGGCAAGAAGAAAGGATTTACGGTCGTGACACCGACCGAACGCGTCATTGATCTGGGCACATCCTTCGGTGTCGATGTCGCCAGATCCGGTGCGACCGAGATTTCGGTTTTCGAAGGCGAGGTCAAACTCGGCGCGGAACAACGTTTGACCGCCGGTCAATCAGTCGAAGTGGCGGAAGCCCGGTCGGAGCCCAAGGAGATTCCGTACTCGGAAAGACCGTATGCGGACACCTGGCAAATCTCGTTCGGCGTGGAGGCACTGTCAGGCAAGATGCGGGTGGCCTCCCCATCCGAGCGACGTTCACCGGGCAAAGTCCAAGACAGTGAATCCCTGTTGCTGTTTCCTGAAAGAGAGCGGGTCCCTGTCTCTCGTGGCTACCGGGTCGACGCCATGGAACAGGGCCTGCATCAACGCCCTTTTCGCAAACGGATGATCACGTTGACGGAAGACCAGCCGGTGGACAGCTTTCTCCTGCAATACAATCCCGAACGATCCAAGGACAACTCGGAGAAGCGCCGATTTGAGGGTGAACTGCGCTTTGATCGGCCGATCGTTGCCCTCATATTGCAAAAAGAACTGTTGGATGCTTCCGACAAGCTCATGGCGTTGCCGGACGTTGATTTTCAGAATATTTTCCGGCGCGGAATCAACGTCTTCGACCAGGTCGAATTGAGCGCAGATCGTCGCACGCTACGCATCGCCTTTGATCTGAAGGATGGCGTGGACCAGATCCGCGTGCTGGTTGCCAGTGACACCGGATTAATGTGAGCAATAGATCATGCATAAACCGACACATCTGAATCGACGCCGATTTCTTCAGGGAACAGGCATCGCCCTGATGCTACCGGCATTCGAGAGTCTCTCGGTCCGCGCTGCACCGGACAAGTCGCCACGGCGTCTGGTGTGCGTCGGTAATCACCTGGGCTTCTATCCCGGCAACTTCTTTCCCGAGGACGCCGGCAGGAACTACACGCCCACCTCCACGCTGAAGCCACTGGAGCCCCACCGCAATGATCTGACGGTGTTCTCGCATCTGGATCACGGACTCAACGGCGGGCACAAGGGAGTGCAGGGATTTCTTAACAGCATCAAGAAGGAGGAAGCCTCCGGGTTTCCGGAGAAGAACATCTCCCTCGACCAGGCTGCTGCCGAGCATGTCGGCAGCGCGACGCGTTTCCCCTCGATCAACACGGGGATCGTCAACGGCACGGACATGTGCTGGACCCGCGCTGGCGTTCACGTGCCGCCGGTCAACAATCCCGCCACCTTGTTTCGCGGCCTCTTCGTCGACTCGCCCAAAAGCGAACGGGAGGTGGAACGCACGCGGTTGAAGCATCGCGGCAGTGTGCTCGACGCGCTGCGCGAATCTGCGAGCGCCTTGAACAAGACTCTCAACGCCGCGGATCGCGACAAGCTGGACCAATACCTCACGTCGATTCGTGATGTGGAGCGGCGATTGCAGATGTCGAAAGAATGGCTGGATCGTCCCAAACCAGAATCGCCGATCGACGAAGTTGTGGACGAGGAACGACAGCACATCGATGAAGTCGCTTTGTTCTACGACTTAATGGCATTGGCATTGCAGACCGATTCCACCCGTGTCGCGACCCTGGAAACCGGAATGGGTTTTCGCACTTCCGAACTGGATCTGGGCAGCTACCACGGTCTGTCGCACCACGGAAAGGCCCCGGGTCGAATCGATCAGCTGAAAGTCGTGGAAGCCTTTCTCACCACCAAGCTCAGTGACTTCATTTCGCGTTTGAAGGAAGCCAGAATCCTGGACGACACGCTGATCGTTTTTGGCAGCGGCATGAGCGATGGGTCGATCCACAGCAACCGCAACCTTCCGGTGATCCTGGCCGGCGGTGGGGTCAAACACAAGGGCCACTTGGTTTGCCCCGCCGGGCAGCACAAGCGCGTCCCGCTTTCGAACCTGTGGCTTTCCGCCCTGCAATGGTTCGGCGCCGAGCGGGAACGTTTCGGCAGGAGCACGGGAACGTTTTCACCTATGGAGTTGGGCTGATGACGAAATACCCAAGTAGCCAGGCTCGAATGAAATCTGAAATCCGAAATCCGAAACGCGCATCGTTCACCCGTTCGAGCTTCTGGCTTCTCTGGGTATTTGGGTGTTTGGGTGTTTCGTCATTATCCGCCGCCGAGATAACGCCGAAATTCCTAAAAAGCCACTGCCTCCGCTGCCACGGCGCGGAAAAGCAAAAGGCCGACCGCCGTTTCGACGATCTGCCTTCCAAAATCGCGAGCGTGGAAGACCTCGAACGCTACCAGGAAATCATCGACCAGCTGAACCTTGCGAACATGCCACCGGAAGACGAGCCCCAGCCGTCATCCGCAGAGCGGGCCCAGGTGATCACCCAACTGACCCGGAAACTCAAGACCGCCCAGGCCGAACTCAATACTTCCGGCGGACACAGCGTCCTGCGCCGGCTCAACTCGTGGGAATACCGGCATACAATCGGCGACCTGCTGGGGCTCAATGTGGACGTTTGGAATCCGGCCGAAGATTTTCCGGCGGAGGTAAAGGTGCACGGCTTCGACAACAATGGAGCCAGCCTGGTCACCTCCGGAAGGTTGATGGATCACTACTTTACCGCCGCCGAAGAAGCCATTCGTCGAGCCACCGCGTTTGGAGATCGCCCGGCATCAAAGAATTACGCACAGAAGTCTCCGTTCTACTTCTCCGGCAAAAGCGCCAATGACCTGCCAAAACTCTTCAAGCCCGATCGCTTCCGCTTTATTCCGGAGACGCCTTACACCGACCTGTATGGCCGGCATTATCGCGGGGGACACATCGGATTCATGCCGCTGTTTCGGCAGGGCGGGGTCAAACACAGCGGCATCTACACCGTTCGCGTCCGCGCGGCCGCCGTGGGTCGCGTTCATGACTACGGCAAGGCTCTCGGAGATTTTCGCAACGGTGATCCGCTGGTGTTGGAGCTCGCCGCGGTGGATCGGCGGGGCAGCGTTGAGAGCTCCGGCAACGTTTCGAAGATGAACTCGCTGGCACGCATTGAGTTGACGAATGAAGAACCGCAGTGGTTTGAGTGGGACGTTTACATAGAAGCCGGCTACGAGCCGGAAGTCCGCTTTCGCAACGGCCCACTGTCAGCCAAGCGTATGGTCCGTCTGCTGACCACCAAGGCCGCGGACAAACCGGAATTCAAGCCGTTCGTCGGGATGAAGGCCGGCACCAAAAAGGCAAACGGAGTTCTCAGGGCCTACCAGGGACCACGTCTGCGAATCTGGGAAATCCAGGTCGAAGGCCCGCACGTTGACACCTGGCCGACCGCCGGTCATCGCGCCATGTATGGCGACCATGCAACGGACGAACTGAATGCCACGATGATCGGCCGGCGACTCGAAGAGTTCGCCAAGAAGGCGTTTCGACGTCCACCGGTCAACTGGGAGTTGGAGCCAATCCATCGCCTTGTGACCAAGAAACTCAACGAAGGCATGAAACCCTTGGATGCCCTCCAACTCGGCTGCCAGGCGGTTCTCTGTTCCCCCGGATTCCTGTATTTGAATCTCGGTGAAGGTGCGCTGGACGAAGTCGCGCTGGCTTCGCGCCTATCGTATTTCCTCTGGTCATCGCCCCCGGATGAAACACTGCTTGATCTGGCCTTTGCCGGACAACTGAAGTCGGGTCTATCGGCGCAAGTCACCCGTATGCTCGCCGATCCAAAGTCGGGGAGATTTGTCAGGCACTTTGTTCGTCGTTGGCTGGACCTGGACAACATCGGCACCATGCCTCCGTCCGGGGAGTTCCTGATCTACTACCGCGACAACCTCGAGACCGCCATGCGCGGCGAGACCGAGACGTTCTTCCGTCACGTGCTCGACAACAACCTGCCACCGCGCGAATTCCTGAACGCGGACTACTCCTTTCTCAATCGCGAACTCGCTTTGCACTACGGCATCGAAGGCGTCCAAGGAAACCAGCTGCAGCGGGTCTCACTCAACAACAGCCGCCGCGGTGGACTGCTCGGCCACGGTGCGTTCCTGACTGCCTCGGCCAACGGAGTAGACACCTCACCTGTTGTTCGCGGTATCTACGTGCTGGAGAAGCTGCTGGGCTACACCCCGCCGCCGCCGCCTCCCGATGTCCCCGCCATCGAGCCGGACATCCGCGGCGCGGACACCATTCGCGACCTGCTTCAAAAGCATCGCGAAGTCGCCACCTGCGCCGAATGTCACCGCAAGATCGATCCGCTCGGCTTCGCCTTGGAAAACTTCGACGCCATCGGCGGTTGGCGTGACGAATACGAAAAGAAAACTCCCATCGATCCCAGCGGCAAACTCCCCGGTGGCGACCATTTCCGAACTGTTCCGGAATTCCGCAAACTGTTGGTCGATCGGCAGGATCAGTTCGATCGCTGTCTGACTGAAAAACTGCTGACCTACGCCCTCGGCCGCGAACTAGAAATCGGCGACCGCACCGGCATCGACCAGATCCTCGCCGATCTCGCCGACCGTAAAGGTGGCCTTCGCGACCTCATCAGTTTGGTCGTCCTAAGCGACCCGTTCCTGAACAATTGAGCAAACCTTGGAGGGAAATGCTCCGTCATTTCCTGGACTTGGGGAGCGACGGAGCACTCCCCTCCGGAATTCTGTCGGCCTGTCCTCGGACCGGTAGTAGGATGGAACGATGCGATACCAGGCATACCAGCCGCCGAGCGAGTTCGCTTCCTGGATCAAGTTGCTCTGGGTCTTTGAGTGCCGATCGAACGATCCGGCCCCCGAAACCATCGTCACTGACGGATTTCCTGGCCGAGTGAACATCGTTCGCTCATTCGGTGAATCAATAGACGTTGCGCATTTTTCCAAGACATCCACCCCGGTTCAGTTCAGATTCGACCCAATGTCGAAGCAACTCACCTTTCTTGCCACGGCGCTGGCATTGCTGTTGACCGTCGGCTCGACCATGGCCGCCAGCTTAAAGGATGAAAAGCTGCGCTCGTTGGACGGCAAGTGGATCTTTGTCGACGATCGTAATTCATGGCGGGAGGCCAAGAATGGAGGTGCGCCGATAAACATGAGGTTCTCCTTGCGCGTCGGGAAAGACGCTGTGATTAACCCGCGCAAGCGAAGCGAAGAGCGCATCGCGCTCGATGGCTCGGTGATTGAGTCAAAGGATCCCAATGGATCCATAGCCCGCACCCGCGGCGAGTGGAACGAGAAGAATAGCTCGCTCGTATACACGCCGGAGAGATTTCGAGCGACGGACAAGAAGCCGACGTATGTCCTCAAGAGAGTGTTCCAGATTGCGGAGGAAGGCCTGCTGGCCCATGTCACCTTCGACCAGAAAAAGGCGAAGGTGGGGCTTTACCGCCATCCGGAGGACATCGAGTTGCCCGAGCCGGCCAAGGCCACCATCGCCGACTTGGAGTGGCTGGCCGACGCGTGGACGGGCCAGAAGCACGACTATCCGCAACGCATCGTCTACGGACTTTCGAAAGACGGTGCCCTTACAGCATCAGTCGGCTTTGCCAAGGGCGCTCTCGTGAGCTCCAGGTTCAAGCGCGAAAGCAAATAGAGCGTCCGTTCTCGAACGAAGTGGATTACATCGATCTCAACAGAAGCGCTTGGAACAAGAGAACTGGCGTTCATTTCGTTTCAGAAATGTATGACGTCGAGGGCTTTCTGAACGGAGGGAGCAGTCTCAAGGAAATTGAGTTGGCAGAAGTTGGTGACGTTGAGGGAAAGAAGCTTCTGCATCTGCAATGTCACTTCGGCCTCGATACATTGTCGTGGGCAAGAAAGGGAGCGCGAGTCACGGGAGTGGATCTGTCGCCCGAAGCGATCAAGAAGGCCGACGAACTGAAGACCGAAGCATCTCTCGAAGGCGAATTCATTTGTTTGGACGAGTACGAGAGTTCGGCCTTCCCCGATTACGACATCGTATTCGTTTCGTATGGAGCATTGAATTGGCTGCCTGACCTGGAGGGTTGGGCAAGGATCGTCGCGAAGAGCTTGAAAAATGGAGGTCATCTGCATTTGATTGAATTTCATCCCGCACATGATCTGCATTACGGCGAACCCTGCTTCAGTCAAAAGGAACCCATGCTCGATGAAGCGGGCACCTACACGGAGAACTGTGATGGAGAGATTGCCAAGATGGCGACTTGGCCTCATCCATTGAGCGAAGTCATCAATGCGTTGATCGACAACGGCATCACCACCAATCACCTGAACGAATTCCCTTTCAGCCCCTACGACTGCTTCGAGGACCCCGAAGAAAAGGAAGCCGGACGGATTCACGTCAAGGGAATGGATCCATCGATCCCTCTGGTGTATTCAATCAAGGGTACAAAAAATAAAGCTGAAACGTTTCCCGTTCCCGCGACAATGTCCACCAAAGCTGCTCGAACATGTTGATCAAGACCATCCGTCAGTTGAATCGCCGGACCTTCCTCCGTGGTATCGGAGGCGCTCTGGTTGCGCTCCCGCATCTGAACATCATGGCTGCCAATTCCAAACAGCCGATGCGCATGGTGTGCGTGGGTACGAATTTTGGGTTTGTGCCGAAACTCTTCTTTCCGGAGCAGACCGGACGGGATTACGCGGCTCCCGAACTGATCCAGCAGTTGGCTCAGCATCGCGACCAGTTCACCATCTTCTCCCAACTTGATCACGGTGCCGAAGGCGTAGGCGGCCACACGGGGGTGCACGCCTTTCTCTCCGGGATTCGTTCGAAGAATTCCAGGGGACGCGCCGAGAAAAATGTCACCATGGACCAAAAGGCCGCGGCACATGTGGGGGCGGATACCCGTTATTCATCGATGCAGTTTTCCGCCGGGGGCGATGAAGGCATGGCACTCTCGTGGAACAGCTCCGGTGTGGCGCTGCCGTCGCAGAGCAATCTGGCGACCCTGTATGCAATGCTGTTCCAGTCTCCGCGTCCGCAACAGTTGGATGTTCTGCGGCGTTCGCATCGGGAGAAACGAAGCATCCTCGATTTGGTTGAGTCGGATGCGAAGATCCTGCAACGAAGGATCGGACGCGAGGATCAGGAGAAGCTGGATCAATACTTCACTTCCGTGCGCGAACTGGAGCGCAAGCTCACCCAGTCCGAAGCCTGGTTGGACAAGCCGAAACCGCAAGTGGAATACGAACTGCCGGCCGATGCCGGTGGTTTGGATTTCGTTGATCGCGTGCCCTTGTATTACGACCTGATGAAGCTCGCGTTGCAGACCGATTCAACCCGCGTCATCACTTTCTCGCTCGCCGACATCGGCGGCAACTCCGGCGGTTTCCCCCTTACGCGCGGCTATCATCAGTTGACCCATCACGGCAAGGTCACGAGTTACATCAAGGAACTCTCGATCATCGAACGCTTTCACACGAAACAGTTTGGACGCTTCCTTGATCAGCTTGCCTCCGTGCGCGAACCGAACGGCAAGACCCTGCTCGACAACACGATGGCCCTGCTCGGCAGCGGGATGGGCAATGCCAGTTCGCACAGCAACAAGAACCTCCCGCTGTTGCTTGCCGGTGGCGGCTTCAAACACGGACAACATCTTCGCCACGAAAAAGGCTCCACGCCGGCGTGCAATCTTTTCGTCTCGATGCTCCAACGCTTCGGTCTGGAAACCGATCGTTTCAACACTGCAACCGGTCGGTTGAACGGTTTGGAAGTGGCATGAGATTGCTGCTTGCCATCGTGATTGCCACGTCCGGGTACGTGGGCAACGCCGCGAATCTGGATCCGTCGGTCGTGAAGTTTGTCGATCGCTACTGCATGGACTGCCACGATGCCGACACCGCAAAAGGGGATCGTGAATTCGAAGGCCTTCTGAAAACCCCGAATGCTGTCAATCAGCACGTGGCGCTGGAGGATATCCTGGAGCAGTTGAACCTGGGCGAAATTCCGCCGAAGAAGAAACGACAACCGACCGACGCCGAACGTCGCGCGGTGGTGACCGAGATCACCCGTTACTTGACCGCCGTGGAAGCTTCTTCGAAATCCTCTTCCACAGTCCTGCGCCGACTGACACGCTACGAATACAAGAACACCATTCGCGATCTGCTTGGCGTCGATACCGAGGCGGCGGACATGACGCGTCTGTTCCCGGCTGATCCGAGAACACACGGCTTTGCCAATCTCGGCTCTTCGCAGGCGTTGTCGGAGCATCAGCTGGGTCTCTACATGGAGGCGGCTCGACGATACCTGGACATGGCCTTGGTCTTCGGTCAGGAGAAACCCGAACAGCGGAAATGGATATTCAAGCCGAGAGATTTCAACGGCGAAAAGAAGAACGTCGGCACGGTTCGCTACCGGGTCTGGGGCAAGAACTATGAGCACCTCGACATTGCTCATGGTCAACCGGTCGACAGCGGCCCCACCTATCCCAAGACCTTTGCCCGCAACGGTGTCCCCGTCGATGGACATTACCGGATTCGCGTCACCGCAACAGCGATGGGTCGCAAACATCCTTACGATCCGGCGATCTTTCCGAATGATCTTTCAGTGCCACTCCAGCTCGGTTTGTGGCATGTGCCGGATGAGAGCTTCCTGGGCAAGCGAGTCTCGGAAGGCCGCGTGCTGATCGGCGCTTACGATCTTCCGGACAAAGAGCGGATGGTGATCGACGAAACCGTGTGGATGCCGGCCGGATCATTGCCGTTCGTGCACTGGATCAACGGACCAGGGGCATCGAAGCGGATCATGCGAGTGCTCACCGAGAAGTATCATCCCGAGGCGGACCGCCGCTCGCAGACCAAGATCGACCGCCTGCGAGAACAGGGAGTCAGGGTCGGCGAAGATGCCCTGGTGCAAAAGGTGTGGATCTCGGATCTCTACCAAGGTCCGCGAGTGCGTCTGTATGGGCTGACGATTGAAGGACCGCTCATTGAGCAATGGCCACCGAAGGGACACCGGAACATCGTTGGCCAGGAAACCGATCCGCGATCGCTCAATATCGCCAATGTGCTGACCGCGTTTGCGAGCAAGGCTTTTCGCCGACCGGTGACACGAAGCGAAGTTGCACATCAAATCGCGTTTGTCCGTCAGCAGATGAGCGCGGGTGTCAGTAAGGCCGAGGCGCTCAAACAGGGTCTGACGGCCATCTTGACCTCACCTCGCTTCCTCTTTCTCGATGAGGGCGATCCAGAGAAGAAGCTGCCGCTGGACGACCATCAGCTCGCGAGTCGGCTATCCTACACGTTGTGGAGTTCCAATCCCGACGAGCAGCTCCGACAGTTGGCGAACGAGGGACGCTTGCAGGAAGCGAAGACCCTGGCATCGGAAATCGATCGATTGATTGACGATCAACGGTCGGCCGCTTTCGTTGAGCACTTCACCGACGCGTGGCTGCATCTCTACAAGATCGGATCCATGCCGCCCGGTGAAAAACAGTTCCCCGCCTACTATCGCGGTCGTCTCGCTCCGGCGATGAAGACGGAAACCCGTTTGTTTGTCGCCGATGCGCTCAAACACAATCGCCCGATTCAACATCTGCTCAACGCCCGCACCACCTTCGTCAATGGCAGCCTGGCGCGACACTACGGGTTGACCAACGTTACGGGTAACGCATTCCAACGCGTCTCGTTCCCGGCAGGTATTCGCCGGTCGGGTTTGCTGGGGCATGCCAGCGTCCTGACTGCCACGGCCAACGGGGTCGAAACTTCGCCTGTCGTTCGCGGTGTCTGGGTCTTGGAAAACATTCTCGGCACACCTCCATCCCCGCCACCACCGGATGTTCCGCCGATCGAACCGGACACGCGTGGCGCCACCACCATTCGCGAACAGCTCGCCAAACACCGCAATGTGGCCGCGTGCGCCGACTGTCATGCCAAGATCGACCCATGGGGATTCGCCTTGGAATTCTACGACCCCATTGGCGGATTTCGGGAGCGCTACCCGATCATCCGCGAAGACGGGAAAATCTCCCCGCGCCAAGGCAAACCCATCGACGGTTCCGGCAGGCTCCCCGGTGGCGGGTTCGTCCGGAACGAATCCGGCCTCCGCCAAGAGCTCCTCGAGCGAAAAGACCCTTTCACCCGCAACCTGATCAAAAAGGTTCTGACTCACGCGACTGGACGCGAGCTCACCTTCCGTGACCATGCCGAGGTGGAAAAGCTCAGGCAACAAGTCATCGAATCCGGTTACGGTTTCCGGGATTTGCTGCGCCGTTGTCTCAACAGCGAGATCTTCCGCAATCCATAGCATGAAACCTGGATTTGCTTCCGTTGCAGAAAGCAAGATAGTCCCGATTCAATGACAACCCGTATCGTTCTCCCTGTCTTCCTGTACCTCCTCGCGTTGGTCCTGCCCGCGGTCGGCGAACGATCTGATTCCCGGCCCAACATCATCGTCATCATGACCGATGACATGGGTTATTCGGATCTGGGATGCTTCGGCAGCGAGATCCAGACACCCAACCTGGATCAGCTCGCGAAGAACGGTGTCCGCTTCACGCAGATGTACAACACTTCCAAGTGCTGGACCACCCGCATCAGTCTGCTTACCGGGCTCTATCACCAACGGAGCGATCGCGATTTTTCGAACACGGCCATGGCCGGAGAAGTGTTGCGTCCGGCCGGCTATCGGACCTGGTGGTCGGGCAAACACCACGCCGGCTTCAACCCCTATGATCGCGGCTTCGATCACTTCGCGGGCTTTCTCGGTGGCGCCATCAACTTCTGGAACCCGGATGGACGCGTCGCTCGTGAGGGCGAGCCCGTTCCCGGTTGGGGCGCCAACTATGACTGGGCCTTCGACGAGAAGATCGTGAAGGACTACCTGCCGGATAAGGGCTTCTACGCGACCGATGATTTCACCGACTGGGCGCTCGAATGGCTGCGCGAGGAAAAGGACAAGCCCTTCTTCCTCTATCTCGCGTACAACGCACCTCACTGGCCGCTTCACGCGCATCAGGAAGATATCGCCAAATACCGAGGCGTCTACGACGGCGGCTACGAATCTATCCGCCGGCAACGCTATCAGCGACAACTGAAGATGGGACTCTTCAAGAAAGATTCGGCTCCTCTCAGTTCCCCGGAGCATCGCGATTGGGAAGCCCTGTCAGCCGAGGAAAAAGCCAAGGAATCCCTGCGTATGCAGATCCACGCCGCCATGGTTGATCGGGTGGACCAAAACGTTGGACGCGTTCTTGCACAGCTGAAGAGGAACGGCCAACTCGACAACACCTTGATCCTCTTCCTAGTCGACAACGGAGCCAGTCACGAAAACCCGGGCAAACGCGGACCCAAGGACACGACCGTCCCCATGGGCACCGTCGGTTCCTTCGAAGCCATCGGCCAAGGCTGGGCCAACGCCGTGAATTCCCCCCTGCGCAAATGGAAAGTCCAGGGCCTCGAAGGCGGCATCTGCACCCCGATGATCGCCCATTGGCCCAAGGGAATCACCGCCCGCGCCAACTCAATCTGCCGCGAACCCGCTCACTTGATCGACCTTCTCCCCACCTTCATCGAACTGGCCGGCAAATCCGCGAAGTACCCGAACGACATCCCTGCGATTGACGGCACCAGCCTCATCCCCTTGCTCAAGGGTCAGAAACTCAACCGGCCCAAGCCCTTGTTCTTTCAATACGGAGCCTGGCAGGTCGTTCGCGACCGGCAGTGGAAGCTCGTGCAGCAGAATGCGAATCCATGGGAACTGTATGACCTGAGTCGCGATCGCACCGAAACCCGAAACCTCGCCGCCCAACAACCCGGGCACGTCAAAGCAATGACGCAACAATGGCAGGACTGGTATCGCGACTGCACGGGAGCGGATTGGATGCCCAAGCCGAACAAGAAGAAAAACAAGAAGGTCAAAAAGTAATCGCGCGTTCCCTCTAGGAGCCGGGCGTCACCTCGACCTTGAATCGACCGATCGCCTTGCGCATCGAGCTGACCATCTCCGGACGCTGGGCCGACAGGTCGTTGGCCTCTTGGGGATCCGCTTGGAGGTTGTAGAGTTGCACCTTGTCCTCTTTGACGATCATCTTCCAGTCACCCCGTCGCATCGCCGTCCCCAGCTTGGGTTCGTAGCCGAAGAACAGGTCGCGGTTCGGAAAATCTTTCTGCTCCAGCAGATGAGCCTTGAAACTGGCTCCATCCAGATTGTCGGGGTTCTTGTCGGATAGACCCGCGATATCGGTGAAGGTTGGAAACAGGTCGAATCCAACCACCAGCTTGTCCGACTTGGCTCCGGCCTTGATCTTGCCCGGCCACCACGCGACGGCCGGCACCCGGTGCCCTCCTTCGTATTGGCTGAACTTGCCCCCGCGGAACATGCGGTATTCTCGCGGACTCATTCCCACCGCCCCGTTGTCCGAAAAGAACATGACGAGGGTGTTCTTCGCCAGGTCGAGTTCGTTGAGCGTGTCGAGGATCTGGCCGACCCCCTCGTCGAGGTCCTCCAACATCCACTTGTATTTGGCGCGGTTCTTGTCGTTGATCCGATTGGGGTTCTCACCCTTGATGCGCTTGTCCGGTGTGTCTTCGGCGGTCTGATAGGGGTTGTGCACCGCGGCGTGGGAAACGTAGAGGAAGAACGGATTGTCCTGATTGCGTTTGATGAAATCGACACTGCGTTCGGTGATGATGTGGGTGGAGTAGCCGGGCACATCCTTCCTTTCCAGGCCGACGCGCCACGCACCGTGTCGGTGGTAGTCGGTCGCTCCGTTGAGGAATCCGACGAACTCATCGAAACCGTGGTGCACCGGGTTGTATTTGTCCTGATAACCGCAGTGCCACTTGCCGAAGAGGGCGGTCGCATAGCCGTTGTCCTTGAACACCCGTGAAAGGGTGGGGACCGACGGTAAAATCCCGCTGTCCGGTTCCCGGTTGCCGACGATCACGTCCACGATGCCGGCTCGCTGTTGGTAGCGCCCCGTGAGGAAGGCCGTGCGGGTCGGACTGCAGACCGAGGAGTTCGCATGGAAGTCGGTGAACAACATGCCCTGTTGGGCCATCTCCTCGAGGCGCGGCGTCTTGACCCAGCCGCCATACATCGCCAGGTCGCAACAACCCAGGTCGTCGGCGAGGATGACCACGATGTTGGGCGGTCGTTCCGCCGACACCGGTGCAGGGCAGGCCAGAAAGGAGAAACAAACCGACAGAAACGCCAACACGCGGGTCGCTGCCGACCGCTGATCGCGTGAAATTGAAGGATCGGATTTCGTCATAAATTCGAGCGGGTTACTTCGTCAACAGTTCCACCATCGCCTGGCCCATCGACTCTCCCATTTCGTAGTAACAGGCTCCCGAACCGAGGTAGTGGTAGCGACGATCGGAGGTGTAGGAGAGCTGCGCCTGATACTTGCGCGCCCAGTTCGCCTGAAAGAACTGACCGGGATCGATACGAGTTGGATCGTCCTTTGCCTTCTGCTCATTGGCCTTGGCCAGCTTGCGGAACTCCGTCCACCTCTCACTCATGTCGGGAACGGTCGGCCAGCAATGAGCGGTCTTCGCGAGTTTCACGTTACCTTGAAATTCCTCCCGCGCGGTGATGGCCGCTTGTTGATTGCGAAAAGTGGCAATCCAGCCACTCGCCTCCGGACCGTCCGTACCCAACTCGCCAATCACGAACGGCAGCTGCGGAGAGTTCAGATCCCGGCGCAGGTCGCGAATGAAGTGCGCCATCTGCTCGGTGTAATCCGGGTTGCCTGATCCCACCCCGTCGTTCCATCCCTGAAACCAGATGAACCCGGCGATCTCGTAACCGGCCGATTTGTCGTTGCCTGGCACATACTTCGCGATGTCGTTGAGGACGCGCTTGGTCTCCGACAAGATCTTTCGGTAGTCCGACCCGTATCCTTCCTTGTGCTTCTCAAAGCTACGCGGCGACGGCGGTTGCTTTACTCGCTTGCCCGCCGCCTTGGCTTTCTCGGCTCGCTCAATCGCGGCCTGACGTTTCGCGGCAATCGCAGCCACCTGTTCGCGAATGACGTCGTCACCGGGCATCGCACCGGGGGGACGGAAAGAATATTTCACCGCCCGGCCGCCCCAGGCCGCCTTGATCAACAGCACGGGTTCCTCGAAGTGATTTCCGAGAACGTCACCGATTCCCAATTCGGGACCAATTCCGGGATGCGGAACCTTCTTGTTGTTCTCGTCCCGAACCATTTTCTCCGACCCAAACCCAACGGTCAGCGCACCGTGAAGAGCAGAACCGCCTCGAACTTTGTTCTCCAGGAAGGTGACGAACACATCATCGCGCACGATCCACTTCCCGTTCTTCTTCAGATGTTGAAACTTCGGACTCAACTTCGGATCTTTGATGACCGCGTCAAGCGTATAGGCCGCCGCCTTCCCCTCCATGTTCGACTGCCCGGAGAGAATGAACACCTTGATCGGCCGTTTGGCATCCGCTCCACCTGCAACCGTTGCCATCAGGGTCGCGTTGAGGGCAAGAATCCCGACTCTTTGAAGCATCACTGATTTCTTCATGGGAACCACGCGGACGCTACTTCGCTCTACCCTCAACCGCCAACCAAATGTCCAGGCAGTTCCGTCTCCCCATTCCCGAGTATTGTGCGGTCCATCGATTCTCCCTAGGTTCGAACCGTATGCGTTCCATTCTCTCCCTGTTGCTCTTGTCCTCGTTGGCGTGTGTTGAGGCCCAGGAGTGGACCCGTTTCCGCGGGCCGAACGGGACGGGGATCTGCACTACCACCAACTTTACACTCAAATGGACGGCCGATGACTACAACTGGCAGATCGACCTGCCGGTCAAGGGCAGCAGTTCACCGGTGCTGTGGGGAAAGCGGTTGTATCTCATGGGCGACCATCCCGATGAGGAGCAGCGCAGTGTGCTCTGCATCGACGCGGATAGCGGCCAGATACTTTGGCGGCGCGAGTATCCGGTGAAACATCATTACCTGCATCGGGACAACGACTTCGCTTCGGCCACGCCTTGTGTGGATGAACACGGCCTCATCGTGGTCTGGTCCAACCCGGAGCAGCTGCTGATGACGGCCTTGAGTCTGGACGGAAAGGAGATGTGGCAACGAGACCTCGGTCCCTACAAGGGCCTGCACGGTTCCTCGAATTCTCCGATCATCGCCGGCGGACTGGTGGTCCTTGCGAATGATCAGATGGATCCGAAACGCTTCGCCTGGTACCTGCCCGAGGGCACGAACATGGATCCGGGGAACAGCTTCCTGATCGCGCTCGATCGCATGACGGGGAAGACGCGCTGGAAGGTGAAACGAAGATCGGAACTGGCCGGATATGCGACGCCATGTATCCGGCACGCGGGTGAACGCACGGAAATTGTTTTCACCAGCACGGCTCACGGGATCACGGCAGTCGATCTGCAAAGCGGCCGCATCAGTTGGGAGATCGACAATATCTGGGACAACCGGACGGTCAGTTCACCACAACTGTTCGGCGATCTGGTCTTCGGAAGCTTTGGCAAAGGGCTGTCGGGTCAGCGCCTGGTCGCGGTGCGTCCGGAGAGCCCCGGCAGCCGGAAGGGTGCACTTGTTTACGACATCCGAAAGAGCGTGCCACTGGTGCCCAGCTTTGTGGTGAAAGACGGTCTGCTCTTTCTTCTGACCGACAGCGGCATTGCCACCTGTGTTGATGCGGCAACCGGAAGGGAGCATTGGCGTGAACGCGTCGGAGGCGAGTTCTACAGCTCACCCATCTGGATCGAGGGCCGTCTGTATTGCATCAGCAAGCGCGGCCAGATTGTAGTCCTCTCGGCGAACCGGAAATTCGAAGTTCTAGCCCGTATGGATCTCGGCGAAAAGGCCTTCGCCACCCCAGCCGTCGCCAACGGCATCATGTATCTGCGCACGCAATCGCGTCTGTATTCGTTGGGGAAAGGCAATTGATCGTTCGACAAGACGTC
>JAYPXF010000080.1:0-627 GCA_038154405.1 Verrucomicrobiales bacterium
GCACCGCCCTCGAGGCGGTCAAGTGAAACCTTGGAGGCAACTGCGGATTCGTCTGAAACATCATTCAGTTGTGACAAGGCCCAAACTCGTCCCTACGTTGGCAACGTTACCAGCACAAATGAAATACCAGCTTCTTCTGTCGAGTCTGTCCCGGTGCGCTCCGCTCGCTCTGGCAGCAGTCCGGTATGCGCGGCTGGCACGTTTCATCCCAATACGAACATGAAAACAGCGCTTCTGTCATTCTTCCTGCTCTGGTGCTCAGCCGGTCCCGCCGCACAGAGTTTTCTGAGCAATGGTGTCACGGCTCATCGTGGCAATTCCGGCGAATTCCCCGAATGCACGATGCCGGCCTTCCG
Organism: Verrucomicrobiales bacterium; assembly: GCA_038154405.1. Lineage (GTDB taxonomy): Bacteria > Verrucomicrobiota > Verrucomicrobiia > Limisphaerales > JAYPXF01. Next base: position 357 of record JAYPXF010000080.1, read on the forward strand.
CAGTGCGCTGAAGTTGGGCGTGGACTGGATCGAACTGGATCTGTTTCGCTGCAAGGACGGCAAACTGGTCGTCATTCATGACCGTACGACCGGGCGTGTTGGGGATCGCGATCTCGAGGTCATGAAGTCCACCTACGCGGAGTTGTCGCAGGTGGACGTTGCCACGGACTTCAGGAGACGAAATAGCCGGCGTGTCGCCGACTGTCCTCCTGAAAAGATCCCGCTCCTGCGCGAAGTATTGCAGCTGGTGATGAAGCAGAATCGAACGCGG
>JAYPXF010000080.1:637-23986 GCA_038154405.1 Verrucomicrobiales bacterium
GCCCAAGATGGACTGCGTGGCCGATGCCATTGCATTGATCAACGGAATGGGAGCCGGGGAATGGGTCGGATTCAACGACGGCAACCTGACGTTCATGTCTGAAGTCAAACGTCTCGCACCAGACATTCCCGTGTTCTGGGATCGCGGGAGATCGGATTTGGCGAAGGACATCAAGATCGCGCAGGACCGCGGCTTTGAAGCACTCGTGCTCAATTCCGGAGTCTTGAACCGGAGAAAGGTCAGGCTGATCCAGAAAGCCGGGCTTGAAGCCGGGGTTTGGACGGTGAACAGCGAAACGGATCTCAAGCGATTTCTGGATCTGGGAGTCGATCGTATCTACACGGACTTTCCCGCCAGACTGCTGGCACTGAACGGGCTGAAGGCACCGCGGACAACAAATTCCGGACGACCAAACTTCCTCATCATCACCGCGGATGACATGAACTGGGATTCGGTCGGTTGCTACGGCAGCGAACTGAAGGGCATCACGCCCCACCTTGACCGACTTGCTGCAAGTGGCCTGAGATTCGAGCATGCGCACGTCGCCTCGACCGCCTGTTATCCTTCACGCTCCGCCATCACTACGGGACGGCGGGGCCATCGCAGCGGTGGCGAAGGTTTTTTCCATCTGCGCTTTCCCAATGTTCCCACCGTGCAACAGCTTCTGCACGACGCGGGCTATCGCGTTGGGATTCTTGGCAAGGTGGCGCACACTACGCCGTATGAGGACACGCCCTGGGATATGGCCAAGGAGATGCACCGCAACACCGATGAATTCGAAAAGGAAACAGCCGCGTTCATCGACCAGACAGCAAGGGCCGGCAAGCCCTTTTACCTGATCGTCAACTCGCATGATCCGCATCGTCCGTATTTCAGCGCCGATGCCCGCAACAATGAACCGGGCACCATTCCCAGTCGCGTCTACCAGCCTGGAGAAATCCCGATTCATCCGACGATACCGGACACACCGGCGGTTCGTGAGGAACAAGCGGCCTACTTCTCATCGGTGCGTCGATGCGACGACGTGGTCGGTCGCTTGATCAAGGTGTTGGAGGAACGCGGGTTGACGAAGAACACGATGATCGTGTTCCTATCCGACCACGGCATGGCTGTTCCTTCGGCCAAGTCGAACTGCTACGTCCAAAGCACGCGTACGCCCTTCATCATGCGTTGGGACGGACGCATCAAGAGCGGACAGGTGGATGCGAAGCACATGATTTCCACAATGGACATTCTGCCGACCATTCTCGAAGCGGCAACGATCAAGAATCCCGGCGGCATGGACGGACGCTCTCTCACAGGTTTGTTCAATGGTGGAAGACAACGAGATCGCGACCACATCTTCACCCAGTACTACATGAAAATCGGCAAGCCAAACTACCAGATGCGGGCGTTGCAAAACACGGAATTCTGCTACGTCTTCAATCCCTGGCACAACGGGGAGGCGGTCTACAATACCTCCTCGATGGGGGGATCCATTTTTGCCGAGATGGTGCGCCTCGGAAGGAACGATTCCGTGTGGAAAGATCGGTCCGAGTATCTGCTCCGTCGGGTTCCCGAAGAATTCTTCGATCTGCGCAAGGATCCCCATTGCCTGGACAATCTCATCAATGATCCCACACATGCAGAGCGCATCGCGGAGCATCGCCGGCGAATGGCGACACATCTCCAGCGCAGCGAGGATCCGATGGCCGAGGTGTTGGACGCCTGGCTGTCTTCCCGCTCGGTCGAGAAGATGACCACCACTCACGCCGAGATGTGGTCCAAGCATGGCATCCCGGGTTCCATCGCCAGCAATCCCGTCAAACGCCACAAGTGGGAAGATCCCGAGGGGTACAAGAAGGCCCAGCGGGAAAAGCGCCGGAGGAACTGATGACTGATGATTGCGGGCGTCTCGGCAATACGCGCGTTGATCATTCCGTCAGGAAAAAGGTTTGGTGAGTTTTTCCGGATTCATGCAGTCTGATGGTCCACATGAATTCCATTGCCGAACGAACGGTCGCGCTACTGCTCATTCCCCTGGCGGCGCTGGCGGCCGAACCTGCGGATCACGCTGCCCGCATGAAGGCGGGAACGGCGTTGTTCAAGAGCACGATCGGGCCCGTACTCAAGGCGAACTGTCTCAAGTGTCACGGCGGTGAAAAGGTGCGCGCGGAACTGAGTGTGGGCTCCCGGAAATCGTTCCTGAAAGGTGGTGAATCGGGCTCGGTGTTGGATCTCGAAGATCCGGCTGCCAGTCGTCTGCTGAAACTGCTCCGTCACGAGGAAGAACCGCGCATGCCGGCGAAGAGCGCCAAACTGGATGCGTCGTTGGTGACGTCTTTCCAGCGCTGGATTGAACTCGGTGCCCCGTATGACAAACCGCTGGTTGAGGAATCCGGAAAGCGGGAGTTTGCAGTGACGGACAGCGATCGGAACTTCTGGGCTTTTCAACCGCTGGCCAAGGTGAAGCCACCGGTGGCCAAGGGTGCGAAGACGGACATCGATCGTTTCATCGCCGCGAAGTTGAGGCAGAAAGGATTGCCGCCGAATCCGCCGGCGAGCGACCGCGCCTTCATTCGTCGGGCCTATCTCGACCTGATCGGTTTGCCACCCACACCGACACAGACAGTGAGGGCGCTTGCTCAGTCACGAGCTCAACTTGTTGATGAACTTTTGGACAGCCCGCATCACGGGGAACGCTGGGCTCGGCATTGGCTCGATGCGGCGCGCTTTGCCGAGAGTCACGGCTTCGAGCAGGATTATGATCGCAAGTATGCCTTTCATTATCGCGACTTCGTCATCAAGGCGTTGAACGCGGACATGCCCTTTGACCAGTTCGTCCGCTGGCAACTGGCGGGAGACGAGATCGCTCCTGACAATCCGCTCGCCATGATGGCCACCGGCTTCATCGGTGCCGGTGTGTTCCCAACGCAGTTGACGGAGAAGGAATTCGAAAGCGCCCGTTATGACGAACTCGACGACATCGTCGCGACACTGGGAACGTCCATGCTGGGACTGACGCTCGGCTGCGCGCGTTGCCACGATCACAAGTATGATCCCGTGCCGGCCCGGGACTACTACGCCATGGCGTCGGTATTCACCACGACCATTCGCAGCGAGATCGACGTGGAACTTGATCCCGAGGCACACGCTCGCGCTCTGGCCGAATGGGAGAAGCGACACGCGTTTCTGGTCTCCGCGCGCGATGCCCATGTCAAACGACCGCAGGTGCAGCAGGCGTTCAACCGATGGCTGAAGACCGCAGCCGGATCGATTCAGGCGGACTCCATCTGGTCCGTTCTGGACATCAGCGAGGCGACTTCAAGCCGGAACACGAAATTGGTGCGTCAAGGCGACGGCTCCATTCTGGCCACCGGCAAGACCCCGGATCGGGAGACCTACACGCTGCGGGCGCGGTCTGCGGCCACCGGAGTACAGTGGTTTCGCCTGGAGGCATTTACCGACAAGTCGTTTCCCCGCAAAGGACCCGGCCGAGCTGGCAACGGCAACTTTGCCCTCAGCCATCTCAAGGTCTTCGTCAAACCCGTGAACGATGCCAAGGCACGAAGACAGGAACTCAAGATCGTTTCCGCCAAGGCGACTCACGAGCAGAACAAGGGCAACCTCTCGGTCGCTTCCTCCTTCGACAAGGAACCTTCCCGCACGGGTTGGGCGGTCGATCGCGGAGGGATCGGGAAGGATCAGGCGGCGGTGTTCAGGTTTGCCAAACCGGTTGGTTACCCGGGCGGCACGGAGTTTGAGTTCCAACTCACGTTCTCCAACAACGGCCAGCACAGCATGGGGCGTCCACGTCTCTCGCTTAGCTCGGAAGCAAATCCACCGGTGGTGGTTGGTGGCGGCATTTCCGGCGCACTGGCCGAAGCGCTGTCAGCGCTCAAGATCGGAAAGGTCACGCAAAAACATCGTGCCACACTCTTCCCGATCTTTGCCAAATCCGACGCGGCTTGGAAGAAACTGAATGACTCCGTGCAATCGTCGCTCTCCGGTAAGCCCACACCGGAGAAAACCATGATCCAGGTTTCCAGCGAGGGATTCAAACCCACCAAGCATCATGCGGACGGACGCGGTTTTCCGCACTTCTATCCCAAGACCTATCTCCTGAATCGTGGAGATCCCGGTCAGAAACAGGAGGAGATGTCTCCCGGCTATCTCCAGGTGTTGATGCGTCACCAGAGCAAGCCGGAGGACTGGTGGCAATCGCGTCCGGAAGGTTGGCGGACGAGTTACCGGCGCTTCGGGCTCGCCAACTGGATTACCGACGTCGAAAGCGGGGCCGGCAACCTGCTGGCCCGCGTGATCGTCAACCGGCTGTGGCATCATCATTTCGGACGTGGAATCGTAGCGACTCCCAACGACTTCGGCCTGCAGGGAGCGGCACCCACCCACCCGGAATTGTTGGATTATCTTGCCGGGCGGTTGATCGCCCATGGTTGGCGGCTCAAACCGATCCATCGGCTGATCATGCTCAGCGCGACCTATGGTCAGTCCAGTGCACCGGGAGCCAAACAGTCGCTGGCCGATCCGAACAATCAATGGCTGTGGCGTTTTGCGCCGCGCCGGCTGGAGGCGGAAATCGTTCGTGACTCCATGTTGGCCGTTTCCGGACGACTGGATCCCAAGATGTTCGGTGCGGGCACGCTGGATCCGAACCATCGGCGTCGCAGCATCTACTTCATGATCAAACGCAGTCGGTTGGTGCCCATGATGCAGATCTTTGACCAGCCGGAACCGTTGGTGAGCCAGGGACAGCGGCCCAGCACGACGATCGCCCCGCAGGCACTCTTCTTCATGAACGGCACGCAGGTGGTTGACTATGCCAACGCCTTCGCCGACCGATTCGAGGATCGCGACTTGAAGGAGGCCATCCGCGAGATCTACAGCCATGCCTTGGCGCGTGAACCGGATGCCGATGAACTGTCGGACGGTCTCCAGTTTGTCGCGTCGCAGGCCGCCGGCTACGATTCCGCCAATGCCCGACAACTTGCCCTGGCTGACTTTTGCCAGGTGGTCTTCAGCCTCAACGAATTCATCTACCAGCAATGAACGATTCCATTTCCCGTCGTCAAATGATCCAACGCGCCGGCGCCGGCTTCGGCTCCGTGGCGCTCGCCAGCATGCTTGCTGATGAAGGCTACGCGGCGGCGGATCCGTTGGCGCCGAAGGGCCCGCATTTCCGCACCAAGGCCAAGTCCGTCATCTGGCTTTTCATCAACGGTGGGCCGAGTCATGTGGATACTTGGGACTACAAGCCGGAATTGGAACGGATGGACGGCAAGGAGCTGGAAGGGTTTGACAAGAAGACCGGCTTCTTTGCCAACGCCGTCGGGCCATTGATGAAGTCGCCCTTCGAATTCACTCCCCGTGGTCAATGCGGCAAGATGGTGTCCTCCATTTTTTCACGTCTCGGCGAACACGCTGACAAGATGGCATTCGTGCATTCCGGTCACACCGAGTCAAACAACCACAGTCCTGCCTTGTTCATGATGAACTGCGGATTGCCGCGCATGGGTTATCCCTGTGTCGGGTCGTGGGTCACCTACGGACTGGGCAGCGAGAGCCGTGATCTGCCGGCGTTTGTCGCCATGTCTGATCCCCTCGATCGGGGCTTGCCAAAAGGATCGGCCGCCAACTGGGGGGCGGGCTTTCTTCCAAGTGTTTATCAGGGCACGTGGTTGAAACCGAAGGGAGATCCCATCGACAACCTGCATCGTCCGAAACACATGACCGATGTGCATCAGCAGCGGCAGCTGTCCCTCCTGTCCCGTTTGAATCAGCGGCATCTCTTGTCGCGGTCGGGCGACGCCGAGCTGGAAGCGCGGATCAAGAGCTTCGAACTCGCCTACCGCATGCAGAGCGCGGCGCCCGAAGCGCTCAACGTGGATAAGGAACCGGAACACATCCGGGAACTCTACGGCGTGGGTGACAAACGCTGTGACCATTTCGCCCGCCAATGCATCACCGCCCGTCGTCTGGTTGAACGCGGCGTGCGTTTCATCCAGATCTATTCTGGAGGCATGGCGAATCAACGTTCCTGGGACGGCCACAATGACATCGCCGGCAATCACGGGCAGTTTGCAGGGGAAACCGACACGCCCATTGCCGGCTTGCTGACGGACCTCGAACAGCGCGGTCTGCTCGACGAAACTCTGGTGGTTTGGGGTGGCGAATTCGGTCGCCTGCCGTTGACCCAGAAATCCAAAAAGCCAGGACGCGATCACAACCCCCATTGTTTCACCACCTGGTTTGCCGGCGGCGGCGTGAAAGGCGGTACGACTTACGGGGAGTCAGATGAGATCGGTCACAAGGCCGCCGTCGACCGGGTTCACGTGAACGACTTTCACGCCACCCTGCTGCACCTCATGGGCTTGAACCACGAAAAGCTCACCTACTTCTACAACGGCCGACGCTTCCGGCTCACCGATGTCGGCGGCAAAGTGCTGCATCCGATCTTGGCGTAAACCGGCGCGGAAGACGCCAGATCTTCCGATCAGGATCCCACCTTCACACAGGCAAAGGATTCGGCAAAATCCGCCTTGCGGGTGATCTGCCGACGCGGTGTGGTGTCTTTCCGGCATGGTAGTTTTTCAAAAATCATCGGCAGGTTTCTCCATGGTGGAAATAGGAGGAGGGTGTGAGTCTGCAGACTGGACCGGGTGACCAATTCTCAAATCACGATATGAAGAAACTTTGGATTCCATTGCTCGCGACGTTGGTTGTCGCCATCGACGGCATGGCGGCATCTATCAGCTACAACCGCGACATCCGGCCGTTGCTTTCGGACAAGTGCTTCTACTGTCACGGCCCCGATCCCGACCATCGCAAGGCCAAGCTCCGAATCGACAATTCCGAAGGCGCGACGCGGGATCTCGGCGGTTACCGGGCGATCGTTCCCGGCAAACCAAACGAGAGCGAACTGATCAGCCGGATCTTTACCGATGATCAGGATGACCTGATGCCGCCTCCGGATTCTGAGAAATCACTCACGTCCGCTGAGAAGGATCTCTTGCGTCGCTGGGTTGCGGAGGGTGCCGAGTATCAGGCGCATTGGTCCTTTGAGCTGCCAAAGCGCGCAAACTTGCCGGCCGTGAACCACGACCTGCCCGGCTTCGTCGTGATGGTTTCGCGCGGCACGGGCCGGCCGAACTGTCAGCCGCTTTATGACCGTCTCTGGGGCGCGGGCATGCTCCCCAGCAAGCATCAGGGTGTGAAGTTCCTCTCCACCGGTGATCCGGTCCTCTATCTTTCGAATCCCAAGGGCATCGACCGCGCGACCCGACGTCGTCAGCTTGATGAGCTCGCCACGCTCAACCGTCATCGCCAGGCGCAGATCGGTGATCCGGAAATCAGCGCGCGTATCGCGCAGTACGAGATGGCCTACCGCATGCAGATGTCGGTGCCGGAGCTGACCGACACCCGCGATGAACCGCAGCACGTTCTCGACATGTACGGTCCGGACATGAACAAGCGCGGCACCTACGCCAACAGCTGTCTGCTCGCCCGCCGCCTCGCTGAACGCGACGTCCGTTTCATTCAGCTCTATCACATGGGTTGGGATCAGCACTTTACCCTGCCCAAACAGATCAGCGGCCAGTGCAAGGACACCGACCAGCCGACCGCGGCCCTGTTGCGTGACCTCAAACAACGCGGCCTGCTTGACGACACCCTCGTCATCTGGTCCGGTGAATTCGGCCGCATGGTCTACTGCCAGGGCAAACTCACGCGTGAGAACTACGGCCGCGATCATCATCCTCGCTGCTTCACCACCTGGCTGGCTGGCGGCGGTATCAAACCCGGCATCAGCTACGGCGTGACCGACGACTTCAGCTACAACATCGTCGAGAATCCCGTGCACGTGAACGAGTTGAACGCCACCATCCTTGCCGCCCTCGGCATCGATCACAAATCGCTCACCGTGAAATTCCAAGGCCTTGACCTCCGTCTCACCGGCGTCGAAGGCCACGACGTCGTGCGCGATCTTCTCAAGACAGCAAGCTGACCCGGCACAATCTCGCAGTCCGTAGCGGAAGATGCAAAATCTTCCGACGCGCGACGTCGCTGATGTCGGAATTTCTTGCGAATTCCGCTACCTGCGGTTCGTCGCTGCGAACCTCACATCGCTGACGCTTTGACTGTTCCGAGTTCCGATTTCGGATTGCAGGCCGGTTCATTTGCCGGAATCGTAGCGATCGCATGAAACGATTGCTCCTCCTTCTTGTCGTTGCTTCCGTCTTCGTGGCGAATCCGCTGTGTGCTCAAACGGAACGTTTGCCGAACATTGTGGTGTTGTATGCGGATGATCTCGGGTACGGGGATGTGCAATGTTACAACCCGGAGCGGGGGAAGATTCCGACGCCGCACATTGACCGGTTGGCGGCGGAAGGGATGCGGTTTACGGACGGGCATTCGTCGTCGGGTGTCTGCACGCCGTCGCGCTACACGATTCTGACGGGGCGCTACCATTGGCGTTCGCGATTGCAGCGGGGCATTGTCGGGTTGTGGGGGGGACCATTGATCACGAAGGAACGGTTGACGATCGGTGGACTGGCGAAGCAGAAGGGATATCGGACGACCTGTGTCGGGAAATGGCATCTTGGGTGGAACTGGCCGATCCCGGCTGGGAAGAAGGCGTTGTTTCGGACGACCGGTTACCGCGGCAAGAAGGACCTGAAAGCAACAGACGAACAGCGCGCGGCTTGGAGGGAGGCGTTTTCGCAGCCGATTCCCGGCGGGCCGATCGCGGTCGGCTTTGATGAATACTTCGGCACGGACGTTCCCAACTGGCCGCCCTATTGTTTCATTGAGAACGATCGCACGGTGGGCATTCCCTCGGAGTACGGCGATCCCAAGCTCTTCACCAAGAATCAGGCCAGTCAACAGGGACCCGCGCTCAAGGGTTGGACGCTTGAACCGATCCTGCCGGCCTTGGGCGATCGCGCGGTGGCCTTCATCGAACGCGAAGCCAAGACGCCGGTGCCGTTCCTCCTCTATCTTCCCTTCACCACGCCGCACACGCCGCTGTCCGTGAACGAGGAGTGGAAGGGGAAGAGCGGGATCAATCTCTATGCCGACATCGTGATGGAGACCGATCACGTGGTCGGCCGGGTCTTGCAGGCGCTCGACAAATCGGGCGCGGCAAAGAACACGCTGGTCATCTTCACCAGTGACAACGGTTGCGCGCCCTACATCGGCGTGCAGGACATGGAGAAGAAGGGGCACTACGCCAGCGGACCATTGCGCGGCTACAAGGCGGATGTGTGGGAAGGCGGACATCGCGTGCCGTTCATCGTCCGCTGGCCCGGGGTCGTGAGGTTGGGGACGGTCAATGACCAGCTCGTGCACCAGGCCGATCTGCTGGCCACCTTCGCCGAGATTCTCGGTGTCAAACTTCCGGCCAATGCGGGAGAAGACAGTTTCAGCCTGATGCCATTGCTGAAAGGCGGTGACCATCCCGTGCGTGAGACGGCCGTGAGTTGTTCCATCGGCGGGACGCCGAGCGTGAGGAAGGGATCCTGGAAATACATTGCCGCGCCCGGTTCCGGCGGTTGGGGCAAAGGTGGTGACCAGAGTCAACCGGTCCAACTCTACAACCTCGCCAGCGACCTTGGTGAAGAATCGAACCTGGCGTCTGCCGAACCACGGCGGCTCTCGGAGATGAAAACGTTGCTGGAAAAACTGATCACCAAAGGCCGCAGCACTCCCGGCAAACCGCAGAACAACGACGTCAAGGTCGTACGCTATCCCAAGCAACCGCCCAAGCGATCAAAGAAGTAGGGACTCATCGGGACCCGGGTTCTGGGCCCTCGTTGGATTCCGCTACCGCTGTGTGGGAGTGCGCATCTGTTGGATCTCGGCGTCGAGGGCGATGACGGCCTGTTCGAGGGCGACGATGGCCTGGGTGATGGCCTGGAGGCGTTGCTCCGTGGACTGTTCCTGCGCGGCGAGATCAGCGACGTCCTCGGTGAGGGTGTTCATCACGCTCTCATATTGGCGGTGCTTGTCCTCGTTGTTCTCGCCGGACACGGCATTGGTGGTGGCGACGGCGTTAGTGCCGTGGTTTGCGCGCCGGTTGCTGCGCTCCATGGAGGCGATGACGCGCTGGAGGAGGTCGACCTTCTGTTCCAGATGGGCGATGCGCTGGGCGGAAGCCTTCGCGGCGTTGAGTGGTTGCTCAGACTCGCCGGGGCCGCAGGCGGTGAATGACACTGCCAGAAGGAGGGCGAGTGCGGCTGCGAGTTTCATGCCGCGATAGTGGGCTTTGGCCGGCAAATGGGCAACGGGTTTTGGCGGCCGGTTAAAGCATTGCCACGGACCGGGCCTTTGCCTACCGTCCCGCAATTCCTATGACAGCAAACACGCGCGTTCTCTTGTCCATCATGATGTTTCTCCAGTTCTTTGTCTGGGGCGCATGGTATGTCACCGGTCCGAACTTCCTGAGCACGATCGGTTTCCAGGCCGGCGATTTCGGGAACATGTATTCGGTCGGACCGATTGCCGGCCTCATCTCCCCGTTCTTCGTGGGCATGATCGCCGACCGGTTCTTTGCCGCGCAACGCGTGCTGGCAGTCATGCACCTCCTGGGCGGCGCCATCATGTTCGGTGCGGCCAGCATGATGGGCGGTGACCAGACCCCCGGTGCCATCAACTGGGCATTCTTCGGTTATATGCTTACCTACTACCCGACCTTGGCGCTGACGAACACGGTGGCGATGCGGAACATGTCCGATCCGGAGAAGGAGTTTCCCGGCATTCGCGTGCTCGGAACGATCGGATGGATCGCCGCGGGCATGTCGCTGACGTGGTTGAAGTGGGACACCACGATCAACATGTTCTACCTCACGGCCGGAGCAGCCATTGCGATGGGCGTGTTCAGCTTCATGCTGCCGAACACGCCGCCGGAGTCATCCGGTCCCGTATCGGCCAAGCAACTGCTGGGTCTTGACGCGTTGGCCCTGCTCAAGGACCGCTCTTACTTCATCTTCATGGTGTCCTCGATGCTGATATGCATTCCGTTGGCGTTTTACTATCAGATCGCCAGCCGGGTGGTGGAGATGACCGGGCTGCCGATTGGTCAGACGATGTCGTATGGCCAGATGTCCGAGATCTTCTTCATGCTGGTCATGCCGTTCTTCTTCGCCCGACTCGGGGTGAAATGGATGTTGGCCGTCGGCATGCTGGCCTGGGTGACGCGCTACGGTCTGTTTGCGCTGGGCGCCCCGGATCAGGTTCGCTGGATGATTCTTGTCGGCATCGTGCTGCACGGCATTTGCTACGACTTCTTCTTCGTGACCGGTCAGATTTATACGGATCAGGTGGCACCGAAGAACCTGCGTGCTCAGGCCCAGGGAATGTTGGTGCTGTTCACGCTGGGCTTGGGAATGATGATCGGTGCGCAGGTTGCGGGTCGGATTGAAGCGCAGCATACTCCGCCGGCGTCGGTGCATATCGCCAAGGTCCTGCCCGATGCAGGAGCCGAGGTCAAAGCGCTGGAGGAAGCGGTGGCTGCCGCCGCAGGTGATGATGCCAAGAAAGCTGCGGCGACGGCTTTGAGCACGCGCATTGGCGAGATCAAGGGCGGTGCCTCAGAGGAGCAGCAGAAGCAGCTGCGTGAAGAGGAACTGAAGGCGATCGACTGGAAACAGTTGTGGGGCAAGCCCGCCATGTTTGCCGGGGCTGTGATGCTGATCTTCATTGCGTTGTTCCGCAATCCGCCGGCCAAGCCGAAGGAGACATCCGCTGGCTCCGGCAATGAGGCCCATGGGGCGGTGATTGAGTAGCTGATCGAAGTGCCTGGACCACACCGGGACGCTTTCTTCGTAAGCGACTGCAAATCTTGAAACGGTGATGCATTGTTCAGGCGCCCGTAGATGGATCGGGCTTCCCTGATGAAACTGCTGCTATTCCTCTTCTGGTGCTACATCCTGCTGCAGCTCGTCTTGTCCATCCGCGATCTGATGATCAGCGAACAGCACTCGCCGGGCGAGAAGGAGGCCAAGGAGAAGGGGCTCTTCAAAGGGCAGAAGAAGAAGGACATGGACGAATGGCTGGCGAAGAAACAGGTGGCAAGGCCGCGGCGCTATGATGCGCGGGCAGATGCGGGCGGACCAGTGATCGATGTGTAGGGTTTGTGGTGATGTTGGTGTGCGAACACCACTGGTAGCGCCCGGTATCGACGGAGCCTGACCATTACCCCCATCTTCGAACAAACGGGTTGATCGGCTTCAAATTCTTCCACCTCGGCCGCGAATCAGTTCGCGATCTCGATCTATCGGAGTCGCGCAGCGACCGCTCCCCTCGAAACCAGAGCGGTCACTACGTGACGCCTGGATCGGTGATGCGTCTCCGTGGGTTGAAACCCGCGGCTATTGCTGACACGTCGCTAAGCGACTTGGTTTCCGGTATTCGTCGCACGTCTCGTAACTCTCTCCCGGCGCTAGATGTGGGTAACAGCCAGGACCGAGCGATGCCCTCCAAGGCGCTGCCGGCGGGCGAAAGAAATTGACCGGGCAAAGGCGGGCTCACATTCTCCGGCACATGAATCGCCGTGAATTTCTTCAGACAACCGGATTGTTTGCCGCCGGGGTGGGTGCGGCCGGATTGAGTGGCTGCGCGACGACGACTCCTGCCGCCGGCAAGGACTGGTTCGAGATTTCGTTGGCCGAGTGGTCGCTGCATGTGGCCATCCGCGACAAGAAGACAATGACCAATCTGGATTTCCCCAAGGTCGCCCGGCGGGATTTCAAGATCGGCGCGGTGGAATACGTGAACCAGCTGTTCATGGACAAGGCCAAGGACCAGAATTACCTCAAGACACTCAAGGACATCTGTGATGGGGAAGGCGTGAAGAGTCTGCTGATCATGTGCGACCGCGAGGGCATGCTCGGTGATCCCGACGGGGCCAAGCGGAACCAGGCGGTGGAGAATCACAAGAAGTGGGCGGACGCGGCCAAGTTCCTCGGCTGCCATTCCATCCGCGTGAACGCAGCCACCGGCAATCAGGGGGATTACGAGGAACAACAGAAGCGCGCGGCGGATGGTCTTTCCAAGCTGGATGACTATTGCGCGCCCTTGGGGCTCAACACCATCGTGGAGAATCACGGCGGTCTTTCCTCACACGGCCGCTGGCTGGCTGGCGTGATGAAGATGATCGGTCGCACCACGGTCGGCACGCTGCCCGACTTCGGCAATTTCCGGATCGATCGCAAGACCGGCCTGGAGTACGACCGCTACAAGGGCACGAAGGAACTGATGCCTTACGCCAAGGGTGTGAGTGCGAAGGCGCACGGCTTTGATGACGACGGCAACGAACTGCACACCGATTACGCGCAGATTCTGAAGATCGTCCGGGACGCCGGTTATCGCGGCCATATCGGCGTCGAATACGAGGGCAAGGATCTGTCCGAGGCGGACGGCATCAAGGCCACCAAGAGTCTGCTGGAGCGGGTTCGCGCGCAGTTGGCATAATTGCTGAGAATCAATTCCCTCCGCGTGGCGGCGGGATCAAAGGCCATGGGGAAGTTCGACCTGATTGCCGCGCTGGAGGATGGCCGATCGTTGCGGTTCGGGCTGACGGATGGCCGCTTCGTGATCGGACGGGAGGAGGAATGCGACATCTGTATTCCGGCGGACAGTGTTTCCGGCCGGCACGCTTTGCTCACCTTGTCGGAGGAGGAATTCATCCTGGAGGACCTGGACGGCACGTCGGGGACCATGGTCGGCCGATACCGGGTGGAAGGTCCGCAGGCATTTGGCTACCCGGCATCCATGTGCCTCGGTGGGGTATCGTTGATGCTTTCCCCATCCGAGGTGACCGGTCAATTGATCGCGACAGTAAGCAGCAGCCCGCAATCGATCCCGACGGAGGTCGGCGATGTGGCGCCGGTGATCCGTCATTCGGCTTCCGGTAGTCCGGACCTGATGACCTACACGATCGGGGAGGAGATTGCCAAGGGCGGGATGGGGAGCATTCTGGAGGCGATCGACCGCTCCCTGGGTCGGACAGTGGCGATGAAGGTGTTGCTGCCGCAGGTGAAGGGATCGGATGAGGCGCGGAAACGTTTTGTCCGTGAGGCCACGGTGCTGGGCAAGCTGGAGCATCCGAACATCGTTCCCATTCACGAAATGGGCACGGACGAGGAGGGCAACATCTTCTACACCATGAAGCTGGTGAAAGGGCGGACCTTGGCGGCGATATTGTCGGCAATCCAGAAAGGGGATGAGGCGACCATCGAACATTACACGCTCGACCGGTTGCTCAGCATTTTCAACCGGGTGTGCGATGCGCTCGCGTTCACCCACTTCAACGGTGTCATCCATCGCGACCTCAAACCGGACAACATCATGGTCGGCGAATTCGGCGAGGTGCTGGTCATGGACTGGGGCATTGCCAAGGTGTTGGATGACGAGGCGCAGGCGGCGGAAGAGGCGGCCCGCGCATCGTTGGATGTGGTGGTGCAACCGGCGGCGGCGCAGAATCTCACTTTGGATGGCGCGGTGGTGGGCACGCCGCACTACATGGCGCCCGAGCAGGCACGGGGGGCGCTCAATGAAGTGGATCCACGGTCCGATGTGTTTGCCTTGGGCGGCATGTTGTATTCGATACTGACCCTGCGCCCGCCCGTGCGGGGCGATTCGATTCAGGATGTTCTGACGCGCATAGCGAGAGGAGAAATTGAGCCGCCCGAGAGTCTGAATCCATCGGGTTCCAAGGGATCGGGCAAAGGCTGGTTTGGTGGTCGGACGGAAGGTAGGTTTCCGCATTGTCCCGGCGGCCGGATTCCGTCCTCCCTTTCCAAGGTGGCCATGCGGGCGTTGGAGGTGGAAAAGGAGCGGCGTTATCCCAATGTCGGGCGGTTGGCGGCGGACGTGGACGCCTACCGGCATGGTTTTGCCACGACAGCGGAGGAGGTTGGAACCTTGGGGCAACTGGGCCTGTTGTTGAAACGCCATCGCAAGGAACTGATCGCGGCATTGGCGATCTGGATCGGCCTGTCGGTGTCCTTGCAGGGCGGCAAGATGATCGGCTCGCTGGCCACGTCTTTCGGATTCGTGGCCTGTTTTGTGATCGTGGCACTCGGGATCTGGGTGATCGTTCGCCAGCGTGTGGCGGAACGGCAGGCGGTTGAACGGGCCGAACAGGCGGAGGCGGAACGGGACCAGACGAGCAAACAGGAGGCCGTGGCGCGTCAGCACACACGCAGCATCCAACGCGAACTCGATACCGTGCGCAGTCAACTGGCGCGGACTCACCTTGACCTGGCCACGGCGGCGAATCAGGTGGGTGATTTTGAGGGTTCGTTGAAGGCCCTGCGACAGGTGCCGGAGGATCTGCGCAACGCCCGCTGGCTGGAACTCTTTGACACCGCCAACGGCTCCAAGGAGTAGAACAGTTGAGAATTGGGAAGTTGAGAGAGAGACGTTCGGCTTGAGAAACAGGAGGATTTACAATTGATTTACACGGGCCTGACCGGGGGTGAAAGGTCGGGTGGTAGGTTGATCTCGTAAAAGACAAAGGGTGCAAGCTGGGCGCACAATGGACCGGGTGTCCGGTCCACAACTCAGCCAGCCCCATGAAACTCAAACTCCGTTACAACCGGAACTACACCGTGACGATGATATCAGAAACCAAACAGAGAAAGCTGGAGAACTGGTCCTTCGCCGCCGCCGTCAGCGCGGTGACGATCGCCTTTCTGGTGGCTCTGACCACGTCGGAGCCGCTGGCTCTCGTGGAACCGGATTCCGTCATCACGCCGACGGTGACGAAGGTGGCAGGGTCTGGTCTTGGTTCGTGACGCATCAGCCGGGGCAGTATGGTGGCTGCTCCGGCTGATTTGTTCTCTCAAGGGCACGAAAAAACCCCGATCGCGCAAGCGACCAGGGTTTTCGAATTCCGGAGTGTCGACTCAGAACGGCTGGAAGAAGCCGTACCAAGCGCCGCCGTTGCGGACGCGGCCGTTGCGGTTCTTTACGCCGCGCATAGCGTGCAGATAGGAAACGCCGATGGCGGTGAAGTCATAAAGCGCACCGGGTGTCTGTACGGACGAGTCACACATGCCGATGTTGCCCTCCGTGCCATGGAGCGCGTAACGCTTGTCGGTGTAGGCGCCGGTCACGAAGCCAATCTGATGACTGGCGTTGTTCAGATTGTGCCCCGTGCCGGTACCACCCATTACCATCCAAGCTTGGTTGGGAGTCTTGAACTGCGGACGATGCATCTGATTGCCCCCGCCTATAAACGGGTTGATATCGGGGAAACCGGTGGTCTGCCGACGGCGGGAGCTCTGAACGTTGAAGTCGAGCGCGAGCGGCACGTTGGGGTTGGCGACGATCTCGGCGTGACGGGAATGGCCATTGTTGGGCCGCCACACCATATACGAAATGGAGCTGTCCCAACCGGGCTGCTTCCCGTAACGAGTCACATCCGTCCGGTGGATGGGAGTATGGCCGTTGGCCTGAAGCGCGGTGTTGAAGAATCCGGTTGTACCATCGGTGAAGTCGGAGGCTGTGGAATTGCGCTTCATGCGGTTCCCGGGGCAATTCAGAATCTTCGGGGAACCGAGTTCATTGGAAATGACGGCGAAAACAGTCCAAGCCTTAGGAATGCGAATCTGGTTGTTTCCCCAAGTGCGGACCAAGTCGTCGTAACTCTCCCGGTCGAACAGATAGCGCGTGTTGGCAGTCTTCGGGGCAGCATAGTTGACGCGATAACGACGCTGCTGCAGCCAAGGATACTGGTCTTCCCTCGACGAGGCATAGAGATTGAACGCCGTGGTGATTTGCTTGAGATTGTTGACGCACTTGATCTTGTTGGCCTTGGACTTGGCCTTCCCCAGTGCGGGCAGGAGCATTCCGGCCAGAATGGCGATGATGGCGATGACGACGAGCAGCTCGATGAGCGTGAACGCGTTTCTGTATATAGTGGGTTTCTTCTTCATTGCTTGATGCTGATTGACTCGATCGGGACCGGAGAAAATTACCTCACGACCCTTCCTCTGTCTACTACTTAAGTATGGGCATTGATCCTACCAATAGCATTAACTATCGTCGAATAGGCTTATTTAGACCTGATTAATTAGCTCTATGACCGGATTTGTATATCTGAAGAGAATTTAAACCGTTCCTTTAGTGTTGGATTCACGCCGATCGAGTCTGGCGGTGAGTGTGGAAGACGCCCGAGGCAATTCCCTCGACATCAATCAGCACACCCGAGCATCTTCTTTGACACGTAATTCTAAGTAAAATGAAGTGTTTCGTAACAGGCGGCTCCGGGTTTGTCGGGGCTAATTTGGTGCATGAGCTCAACGCGCGCGGGCACGAGGTGGTCTGTGCGTTACGGGAAGGCTCGGATCGACGGGGATTGGACGGGGCGGAATTCTCGGAAGTGAGCGCTGGCTTGGACGATCGCAAGCGGCTGGCGGAGGTGATGAAGGGCTGTGATTGGTGTTTTCACGTCGCGGCTAGCTATCATCTCTGGCTGCCGGATTACGGACCCATGTATGCCGCGAATGTGGACGGTAGCCGCAATGTCCTGGAGGCGGCGCATGACGCGGGTTGCAGCCGGATTGTCTACACCAGCACGGTCGGCTGTATCGGCCTGCCGAAGGAGGTGAACGGCACGGTCGTTCCCACGGATGAAGATACACCGGTTTCCGAGGCGCAGATGAGCAATCACTACAAGATCTCGAAATGGCGAGCGGAAGTCGTGGCGCGGGAACTGGCTGCCAAGGGCCTGCCGATCGTCATCGTGAATCCCAGCGCGCCGATCGGACCGCGCGACGTCAAGCCGACCCCGACGGGAAAAGTGATCGTCGACTTCCTGAATCGTGACATGCCGGCTTATTTGGACACCGGGCTCAACTGGGCGCACGTGCGAGACGTGGTGGTCGGTCATATCCTGGCTGCCGAGAAGGGGCGGATCGGCGAGCGCTACATTCTGGGCAATGCCGATGGCAACAAGTCCATGCGAGAGGCTTTTGCCATTCTCGAGAAGGTCACCGGGGTGAAGGCGCCGAAAATGCAGATTCCCTATTTCGTTGCCTGGATGGCGGCACAGGTGGACGAGAAGATTTCGAAGTTCACTGGCAAACCGCCGAAGGCGCCACTGGCCGGTGTGCGGATGGCGAAGTACAAGATGTTCTTCAATCCGCAGAAGGCGATCAAGGAACTTGGTCTGCCGCAGACCTCCGCACGCGAAGCGTTGAGTGACGCTGTGGATTGGTTCCGTCAGCACGGCTATGTCCGGAAGTGACTGCACCATTCCTTGCTTCTGGCATCCGCTCGTAGTCACGAGCGCCGTGCGGCCGTAGCAGAATTTGCAAAGAATTCCGACTGTGAGACGTGCGCGAATCGGAGGATTCTGCATCTTCCGCTACAGACGGGTGAAGTGGAATCAAACTGCACTTGCTGCCTCGCGGCATGTCTGTTGTCATTCGATTGAACCCAGTTCTTACGTTTACGTGCATGAAGAGCCCTTCTTTCCTTCGTCTTGTCCTTCTTTCATTTCCTTTGATCATCCAGATCGCCGCCGCCGACTGGCCCATGTATCTGCATGACGCCGCCCGCAGCGGCTTCACCGAAGAAAAACTCAAGCTGCCGCTCGCGCGTGACTGGGTGCACGTGTCGGTGAGTGCGCCGGACAATGCCTGGGCGCCGCCGATTCCGCGTGTGGTGGAAGGCAACCTGGAGATTGACCGACTGGATTTCGATCATGCGTTCCAGGTGGTGGCGGATGAGCAGGCGGCCTACTTCGGTTCTTCGGCTTCAGATCTGGTGCATTGTCTCGACCTGAGAACGGGGAAGGAACGTTGGCGCTTTCACACGGCCGGACCCGTTCGCCTGGCGCCATCCTTGCATGACGGCAAGGTCTACTTCGGATCGGATGACGGTCACGTGTATTGCCTCAAGGCAACGGATGGTTCGGTGGTCTGGCAACGGCTGCTGGGATTCAATGAACGCAAGATTCTCGGCAACGGTCGTCTGATATCTCGGTGGCCGGTACGCACCGCCGTATTGATCATGGATGGCATCGCCTATTGCGGCGCGGGTGTCTTTCCACATGAGGGCATCCTGCTGACCGCCCTGGATGCCGCGACGGGCAAGGTGATCTGGCGCAATGACACGCTGGGCGAAAAGGATTCGAATCGCAGCCGATTGACGCCGCAGGGTTATCTGCTGGCGAACGAGAAGTATCTGTATGTGCCCTCGGGTCGGGATCTGCCCGCCGGTTTCAATCGTGCGGATGGCAGCCTGCGATTTCATTCATCGGCGAGTTGGCGTGGTTCAGGAATTGTCGGCGGGACCTATGGTGTGTTGGTGGATGATCAATTGATCACGGGTGCGAACCAGAACGTCGCCTTCAATGCGGAGACCGGTCGCAGCGGGGAAGGCTGGTTCGACGGACGGC
Organism: Verrucomicrobiales bacterium; assembly: GCA_038154405.1. Taxonomy (GTDB): domain Bacteria; phylum Verrucomicrobiota; class Verrucomicrobiia; order Limisphaerales; family JAYPXF01. The sequence continues at coordinate 20,040 of JAYPXF010000080.1, forward strand.
GCATGGTGGTTCGCGGCCAGATCTCGTACCTGGCCCGGGACAAATCGGTGGTGGCAATCGATCGCGCGAAGTATGCCGCCGGTTCCCGCAAGATGCGGGAACTGCAACGTCGCCATGACGGACGCGAGAAGGATGACCCCAAGTATCTCTGGAGCGTGGCCCGCAGCCGGTTGCGCGAGGAACAGGGACGGCGCAAGTCGCAGCAGAAGCCGGCGCTGATCGAACAGCTCAAGCAGGACATCAAACGGCACTACGAAACGATTCGCGCCTTGGAAAAGGAGGAGGCGGAATATGAGAAAACCTACAAGGCGGAAGCGACGTTGTGGGAGGTCAAGTCGGCGGCGTATTCCTCATTGGTGGCGACACCGGACATGATCTTCGCGGGCGGCAAGAATGTGGTGATCGGCATCGACAGCAAAACCGGGAAGAAGAACTGGGAATCGGCAGTCGACGGGCATGCAGCAGGGATGGCCATTTCCAACGGTCGTCTTCTCGTCACCACCGATACGGGGCGCATTTATTGTTTCAAGACCGGTTCAGGTTCGCAGCCGCTGCCCGCTTCTCACCGCAACCAACTGGCCGCAGCCGGTGACAAGGTTCGCGATGCGGTGGAAGACATTCTTGAGGTGGCCCCGGCCAAGAGAGGCTACGCGGCGGTGATCGGCCTGGAGTCGGGGGACCTGTTGTCGGAGCTGGCGCTGCGAACGAACCTGAAGATCATCGCGATCGATGAAAACGCCGAGCGCGTGGCCCGGATCCGTCGTCGGCTCGCGGATACCGGCTATTACGGCAAGCGCATTCATGTGTTGGCGGGAGCAATCGATCAACTGCCCAATTACTTCGCCAACCTCGTGGTCTCCGAACGCCAACTCGGTGGAAAACCGTTTCCGGCGTGGGCAGAGGACGTCGCCCGTATGGTTCGGCCGCTGGGGGGCAAGGTGGTTTTGGCCGGCAAAGATTCCGTGGCGTGGTTGAAGGGATTGAATCTGGGTGAGGTCGGCAATCACGGCCGCTTCGCCTCGGTGACGCGTGGCGCTCTGCCCGGCGCGGGCAAATGGACGCATCAATACGGCACGTCGGGCAACACGTCGTTCAGTGATGAAACGCGACTCACCGCCCCGTTGTCGGTGCTTTGGTATGGCGATCCGGGGCCGACGCAGATGATCAACCGGCATGCTCAGGGTACTCCGCCGGTGTCCATGGATGGACGCATCTTCATCATCGGCGAAAACGTGTTACTGGCATACGACGCCTACAACGGCACGAAGCTCTGGGAGGCCCCCTATGAAGGCAAATCACGCTACAAGACCCGCTCCATCCCCGGCAATCTCGTGGTGAACGGAACAGGCGTGTTCCTGGCGACGGAGAAGGAATGCATTCGCTTTGATCCGGTAACGGGCAAGCGACTGAACGTTTACGAATTGCCGAAGAAGCTGGCGAAGTCACTGAGCTCATGGAGCTACCTGGGGATCAATCAAGGAGTGCTGGTTGGGAGCGTCACGGATTCACTCCTGCCGGCGTCGAGCCGGTATTCGCGGGCATTGTTCGCCTATGGCACTGAGAGCGGAGAACTGTTGTGGAGTTACGAGGGCGACAAGATCGCGCAAATGACGATCGCGCTCGGAGATTGGCGGGTGTTCCTCGTCGACAGCCGCATGACTGCGGCGCAGCTGGAGCAGAGCCTCAAGCGGGACAGTGAAAAGTTGAAGGGACTTACCGGTGAGGCGCGCATGCAGGCGGAAGCAAAACTGAAGGACGCGGATCGTCGTCTGGCCGTTTCGCTTGAGCTGGAGACCGGCAAGCAGCTTTGGTCCAACGTGCTCGACCTGACCGATTGCACGGGCATCAGTCGCGGTCATGGCGAGCTGATGATGATGTATCAGAACGGCATGTTGGTCTTCGCCGGTGCGAGTGGCAACGGCCACTACTGGGATCAGTTCGTCTCCGGTGAATTCAAGGATCGCAAGATCCAGGTAGTGGGTGCGGAAAGTGGTGAGCCCATCTGGTCGAAGGAAGCGAACTACCGCATCCGACCGTTGATCAAGGGTGACACCATCGTTGCGGAGCCATGGGCCTACGATCTCTACACCGGCAAACAGAAGACGCGGAAGCATCCCACGACCGGTGAGGAATCGGCCTGGCAGTTCATCCGGCCGGGGCATCATTGCGGGCACGTCTCCGCGACCGACAACCTGCTGTTCTTCCGCAGTGGTTCGACCGCTTATTACGATCTGAAGCAGGACACCGGTGTGTCGCACTTCAGCGCGATGCGCACGGGTTGCACGATCAACATGATTCCGGCTAACGGACTGGTGCACATTCCCGAAGCGAGCGCGGGCTGCGTCTGTCTGTTCGCCATCCAGTCCACGGTGACGATGGAGCCGGTCACCGAAGATCGTGCCTGGAGCATTTTCACCACACCGGGGCCGGTTCTGCCGGTGTCGCGTTTGCACGTGAATCTCGGCGCGCCCGGCGACCGTCGGGATGCGAACGGCGACCTCTGGCTGGCCTATCCGCGTCCACGATCCGGCAGTCGGACGCGTCCGCTGGACCTGCCTTTGGAACTCGAGGTGGAAGGATTCCGCGCCAAGACCTGGCAGCGTCTGGCTGAGACGCACAAGATCGCTTCCACGGCGACACCATGGGTTTCCTCGTCCGGCTATGCCGGCGCCACGCGATTCGGCATCCCCGTGATCGGGCGCGAAGACACGCCGGGCGTCTACGATGTGCGACTGCACTTTGCGGAATTGGAAAATGTTGCGGAAGGCGGACGTCGCTTCGACATCGTGGTGCAGGAGCAGACGGTGGTTCGCGACTTCGATATTCGCAAGGCGGCCGGTGGAACCTTTGCGACGGTCGTCAAAGAGATTTCGGACGTTCACATCTTCGACTGGCTCGAACTCGGCATGAAGCCGAAGGATGCGGAGACGCCGCCGGTGCTGAGCGGCATCGAGCTGATCCGCAAGGCGGATTCCGATCGGCCGCGCCCGGCGTCATTGCGCTATCCCGCGCCTTGGCCGGACGGCAAGACAGAGGTCGTCATCAAGCCGGTTGCCGACAGTCGGGTGTCGTTGAAACATCCCGATCGCAACGAAGGCGGCTACACCTCGATCAGCATGGATGGCGGTGCCAGTTCGATGCAGGACGAATCCTACAGCATGATCTATCTGAAGTTTCGTCTGCCGGAGCGAGTCGGCAAACCGCTCGCCGCCAAGCTGCGATTGAAATGCCTCGGCCCCGGCAGTCGCGACGCCGGCAATGCCCATCTCGCGCCGAATGACTGGACGGAAAAGAAAATCACCTACAAGAACCGGCCGGCTCCATTGCGGCGCATCGGCAAGATTGGCAACGTGAGTGAAAAGGCGACCGTCGAGCGATTGCTCGCACTGGATCTTGGTCAGAAAGAGATCACCATCTTGCTGCGGCCCACGTCCACCGATGGCATCCGCTACGGATCGCGGGAGAGCAAGGATTCTCCGGAATTGATCCTCGCCTACGAGTGAGTCGACGACTGTCGAAGCGCCCATTCGCCGGATTGAAGTTCGATCCTGAGTAAAAGCGAAAGTTTCGACGTCGCATGTCGCTAGGAGTTTCAGCGGTTTCTTCCTCGCGAACCTGCTGGTGTTCAGCATGGCCTCCACGGGATGCCAGAAGGGTAAGCAAACGCCGGCCGAGTCGTATGATCCGAACGACTACGAACATGTCGTGTCCAAGCGACCTGTCGCTGATTCCACGGTCCGTAAGACGATTGCCGAAGATATCGTAGGCAAGACCAAGTTGGATCAGTTCCTGAAAGACGCGGACTTCGAGTTGGAGAAACTTCTCGCCAGCAAGACCCATGCGATCACCACGAAGCGGGGATGGTTGGTGGAACTTCTCAGCGTGGGCATTGAGAGCCTGTTTGAAAAGTGCGTAAAGTCCGGGAATCAGGCCAAACGACGGAGCTG
>JAYPXF010000081.1:0-14787 GCA_038154405.1 Verrucomicrobiales bacterium
CGACCACGGACTCTCCGCGCTACACCGAACCCATCCGCATCGCCAGCACGGCCAAGCTGCGGGCGCGCTCGTTCAATCTGGGAAGTCGCCCGAGCAATGTGACCGACGCCGACTTCGTCATTGATCCCGGCCTGCTCGATCTCGCCAGCAGCGAATGGAAGGTTATCGATGCCGACGGCGCAAAACCAGCCAGCGACTGGACAATCAACAACGGCATCATCAAACAGAGTTCCAACGTGATGCTCGGCGGCAAACGGGTGATGGAGAACACCGCCGACGTCGAGCGCCCCGGAAGCCTGTTCCTCTATCGCGGAATGAAGACACCACGAGAGGGCACGATCAGTTTCGAAATCAATTCTGCCGACGACGACGGCATCGGATTCGTTTTCGGATACCAGAATGCCGCAAACTACCACCTTTGGTCCATGCACGAACAACGACCCTTCCGGGCCCTGACCGTGCGCGATGACAAAGGCTATCGCGTGCTAGATGTCATCAAGCGCGGCTTCATCCGTCGCAATTGGCACAAGGTCGAGATGAGATTTGACGGCCCCGACATTGCCGTAGGCATCGACGGCATTCGCGAGCTGAAGACCACGCTCACCGCGAATCCGACCGGCCGCTTCGGATTCTACAGCTGGGGCAATTCAGGCGTGGAGTTTCGCAATATCCGCTTCACCAAACACTGAGTCCTTCGATGAACGCCCACTTGCGAGCATCCGAACCCAAGGCGCCAAATTGCCCCCCAATGGCAGGAACCGCTGCATTGCAAGAACAAGGGCCGCCCGATTCCCTGCACGGGCTCTCTCGGTCAAAACCCGCTCTTCGCCATGGTCGCGCTTTGGCGTGAATGCCTTGCAACGACGAAGGTCAGATAAATACTACCGACAAATCTTAGCATGAGATCCCATCATCGAATCACCGGGCGATCAGTCGCCATCACATTGTTGATACTCGTATTATTCAATCCCGGCACCGGGAAGAGCGCCGACTGGCCGATGTGGCGCTACGACGCCGAGCATCGTGCCGCTTCGCCCGAACAATTGCCGGACATTCTCGTTCCGCAATGGACGCTCAAGTTCTCTCCGCGCGAACAGGTTTGGGATGATCCGCTGAACCACGACCTCATGCCGTACGATCGCGTGTTCGAACCGATCGTTCTCGGCCACCGGATGTTTGTCACCTTCAACGACTCGGACAAGGTCAGCGCCTTCAATACCGCAAACGGAAAGGAGCTTTGGCGCTTCTACACGGACGGTCCGGTGCGCCTTCCACCCGTCGGACACGACAACAAGATCTACGTCACCAGCGATGACGGCCATCTCTATTGCCTTGCGGCGGAAACCGGCAGGCTTCGCTGGAAATTCCGCGGCGGCCCATCCCCGCTCAAGGTATTGGGAAACAAGCGCGTCATCTCCGCTTGGCCCGCTCGCGGTGGACCGGTCATACGCGATGGGAGTATTTACTTCACGGCAAGCATCTGGCCGTTCATGGGCACGTTCATCTACTCGCTCGATGCGAAAACCGGTGATGTGAACTGGGTAAACGACAGCACGGGCGCGCAGTACATCAAGCAGCCCCACAGTGCGCCGTCGTTTGCCGGTGTGGCACCTCAAGGAACGTTGGTCGCCACGGATGAATTCCTGCTCGTTCCCGGTGGACGGTCGGTGCCGGCGGCGTTCGATCGTGCCACCGGCAAGTTTGTCCATTTTGAGATCAACGCCGGCGGCAAGGGCAACGGTGGCTCATTCGTCATCGCCAATGGAGAGGAATTCTTTGTCCATACCCGTCGCCGCGGCGTTCGTGGATACGCGCTGACGACTGGCAAGAAAAGTTCGTTCACCTGTAACGAGCCGGTGCTCACGCGAGATCATCTCTACACCGCCACTGCAAAGGACATTCAGATCCTCGATTCCCGAAAGAAGAAGATCTGGGATATTGCCGCAGATGGCACAGGAGATCTCATCAAGTCGGGCAATCGCCTCTACGCAGCCGGCACAAATTCGCTCTCGGCCATCGATCTCTCTGCTGGTGGGAGCAAGGGCACCGTCGCTTGGACACGCAAGGTTAACGGCAGCATACAGCGCCTGCTGGCCGCCAACGAAAAGCTCTTTGCCGTCACTCTCGACGGTCGGATCATGGCATTTGGAGGCGGCAACAGTTCTGATCGAACGATTGTTCCGCTGACACGCAAGCTGAACACAACGACCCGAGCCGCCGCCTTTCTTCAGCAGACCCGTGCCAAGGATGGTTATTGTCTCTGGTATGGCGCCAAAGATCTGCCCTTGGTGGAATCTGTGCTGACACATTCCGACCTGCGTATCGTCGTCGTTGATCCGGACCAGACGAAGGTCGATCAGCTCCGGCGCCATTTCGACACTGCCGATCTCTACGGCAATCGCATCTCGGTTCATCAAGGCACGCCGGAGACCTTTCAGGCACCGCCCTACATCGCGCATTTGGTTCACGTCGAAACCGAACTTTCAGATGCCGCGTTGGCAAAGCTCTACGAATCCGTGCGCCCATATGGCGGAGCGCTGTCCCTCTCCATGACGAGTCTCGGACAACTCGATCGCGCGAATTTGGATCGGGCGATAATTCACGATCACAAATCCAGGATCGTCGTATTTCGGGAAGGCGCGCTGCCCAACTCGGATGATTGGACACATCAATACGGCGACATCGCGAATTCGGTGAAGTCCGATGACAGCCGCCTGAAACTCCCACTCGGCATCCTGTGGTTCGGGGGGAGCTCCAACATGGACGTGCTACCCCGGCACGGTCATGGTCCACCGGAACAGGTGATCGGCGGCCGCATGTTCATCGAGGGCATCAACAGCTTGAGCTGCCGCGACGTCTACACCGGCCGGGTGCTGTGGATCCGCCGCTTCGAGGATCTGGGCACCTTTGGCATCTACTACAACGAGACCTACAAAAACACGCCACTGGATCCCAGCTACAACCAGAAACACATCCCCGGAGCCAACGGTCGCGGCGCCAACTATGTCGCCACGGAAGACGCCGTCTATCTCGCGATCGGCAGCAACTGTCTGGTACTCGATCCGCAGACCGGCAAAACCCGTCGCACCGTCCGCCTGACCAAAGGTTCCGGTCAGAGTCAAGCGCCACAGTGGGGTTTCATCGGTATCTACGAGGATGTCCTTCTCGCGGGGAACGGTTTCGCCAACTACAGCCAACGTTACGCTGCCGGCAACAAGCCCGTGAAACCGACCATCGAGGATTATTCCGCCAGCGCCGGTCTGGTCGCATTCGATCGTCATAGCGGCAGACGACTCTGGGACATTCCGGCGCGTCACAGTTTTCTGCACAATGGAATCATCGCCGGTGCTGATCGGGTTTACCTGCTCGACAAGCTGCCGAAGAGCGCGGAAGACAAGTTGAAACGTCGGGGACGCGGCGTGCCGGATGACTACCGAATCGTCGCGCTGAATGTCCGCTCCGGCAGCAAACTCTGGGAAACCGACAAGGACATCTTCGGCACCTGGCTGAGCTATTCCACCCAGCATGACATTCTCCTCCAGGCCGGCGCCAAGGCCAGCGACCGGCTGCGGGACGAAGTCGGCGACGGCATGATCACTTACCGGGGGAAGAGCGGCAAAATCGTCTGGCAACGCCGCGACCTTCGTTACTCCGGCCCCTGCATCCTGCACAACAACCTCATCATCGCGAACGCGAACCAGCACTCGAACCGGAAAGGCATCGGCGAAACCAGTACGGTCTTCAGTCTGCTGGACGGTTCGGACCAGAACATCCTCAACCCGATCAGCGGTCGCATGGAACCGTGGCGCATTGCCCGCGGCAAGGGCTGCAACTCCATCATTGCCTGCGAGAACTTCCTCACCTTCCGTGATGGGGCGGCCAGCTACTACGACCTCGAAAACCGCAACGGCATCGGCAGCTTCGGCGGCTTCAAGTCGGGATGCACAGCCAACCTCGTTGTCGCCAACGGCGTGCTCAATGCACCCGACTACACCCGGACCTGCAGTTGCTCCTACCAGAACCAGACGTCTCTCGCTCTGATTCACATGCCCGATGTGGAGCTGTGGACCAGCAGCCTGCTTGGCGATGACAAGGGAACGGATTCCATCAATCGTATCGGGATCAATTTCGGTGCCCCGGGCGACCGCCAATCGGATGATGGCACCATGTGGCTGGATTATCCGTCCGTCGGCGGCCGCTCTCCGCTGATTGACATCAAGATCGCAGGCGAAGGGTTGGACTACTTCCGGCAGCACACCTCGACCATTCTGGATTCCGAATTGCCATGGGTTCATGCTTCGGGCGCCCGTAATGTTCAGACCATTCTGATCCGCCCCGAAACCGAAGATCCGACCAGAGATACCCCCGGCGCCATCAGCGCCGATCAACGAAGCGACACGGCCGAAGAATCGGCCAACGGCAAGATCTCCCTTGCCAGCAGCGATCTTGAAATGACCCAGGAAGGCAGCAGACAGACCGTCGGCATCCATTTTCGAAAAATCCCGTTGGGCCGAGGCACAGTCGTTCCTCCGTCATTCATTCAGTTCACGGTGGATGAAACCGGCTCCGCTCCCACCCGTCTGACGATTCGTGCTGAGGCCGTCGACAATGCCAAGGAGTTCACCACCAAGGCGCGTGACATTTCCAGCAGGGATCTGACACGGGCATCCATCTCCTGGTCACCCAAGCCATGGACCAAAGTCGGTGGCAAACAGACTTCGCCGGATGTTTCCAAATTGATCACTGAGATCATCAACCGCCCCGGGTGGAAGCCCGGCAACGCGATCGCGTTTGTTATCACCGGGACAGGAAAACGCGTCGCCAGAGCCGGAGGCAATGGAGCCCCTCAACTCAGCCTCCGATTGACATCCGCGGAAAGGCCAAAGCCCTCACTGGCAGCGAAGACTTATTCTGTGCTCCTTTACTTCAATGAACCGGATTCACTGAAACCCGGCGACCGGGTCTTCGATATCGCCCTGCAAGATCGGACCCTGGAACGCACCATCGACCTGAGCAAGGCCACCGGACGCAATCGGGGGTTGGTGAAACGCTACGCGGGTATCCGGATCGCTGATGTTCTGAAAATCGAACTCAAGAAATCCCCTGGTTCCAGCCAACCGCCGGTCTTGTCCGGCGTGGAACTAATCGCCGAATGAAATCCATCTCAATTCTGCTCTTTGCGGCAATGCTGGCCGTGACCAATGCGGCTGAGCATCAGCTTCTTCGCATCACGATCGCCCAACTGAAGGTCACCCGTGACGTGGATACGAACCTGGCAGCCATGAAGAACGCCTTCGCCCAGGCCGGACGGGAGCAGGCGAACTGGATCATGTTTCCCGAAGGCATGCTCAGCGGATACCACGGCGGATTTGATCAATCGAAGGTCGCCGCCGCCTTCTGCAAACCCCGTTCACACCTCCCGCTTCTTGAACCTCGTTATTCTCGGCGCCATCTGTGATTGGCTTCGATAAGGGTTTTCGAACACACCCTAGGCTCACCGAACGATTCCCATGGGCGATTTCTGTTGTGGGGGGGCGTGAAATTCAGGAAAACCGTTACAACTTGCGAAATAGTGACCGTTGCGTAGCTGCCATAACTTCACCTCCTCCGACATGATCAACGCAGGGAATCAATACCGGGTTAAGGTTCTCTGCGACCGGGGAAACCTATCAGGCCGTGGACGAGTTACTATCGAAGACATAGGCGCAGACCATTCCAAGCAGACACAAGTCGGAGGGAGTGGATTCGATGTGTAGTTCCGATCTGCACACCCTACGGTCGCGATAGGTCGCCTGAAATCTTCCGCCCCGTCTCCTTGACCCGCCAAGAGTAGCTGGTGGGATCGAATTCAAAAGCCTTCTTGGTCGGGGCGGATTTGGCCCAGCTAGCAGGCAAAGATCGAGCGAGGTGCTTCTTGACCGCCTGATACTTCGGATCCGTCGCCAGATTGTTCCATTCCTCAGGATCAACGCGATGATCGTAGAGTTCCTCACTCCCGTCGGCGTAGCGGATGTAACGATGATGCTCACTGCGAATGGCAACATTGCCACTCCGGTATTGAATCATCGCCGGACGGGCCCACCCCGCTTTCGCGTTCTTCAACAGCGGAACCAGACTGACGCCTTCATGTTCCTTGTCCAACGTCAGTCCCGCAAGCTCGTTCAATGTCGGGAAGATATCAATCAGGCTGACGGGACGGGAACACTGCGCAGGTTCATATCCCGGTGCGGAAACGATGAACGGCACGCGAGTGGCCTCTTCCCACAGGGTCGTCTTGTGCCAATGATTCTTTTCACCAAGATGCCAGCCGTGGTCCGACCAGAGCATGACGATCGTGTTGCTCGAATGAGGACTCGCATCCAGCGCATCCAACACCCGTCCCAGCTGGGCATCAGCAAACGAAATGCTGGCAAGGTAGGCCTGAACGGCATTCTTAAGGCAATCTGCCCGGCGTATTTTTTCGAGATCACTGCGTCTGGATTTGGCAAAACTTCTGCCGGCTTTGGGCACATCGTCCAGGTCATCCGGTTTCACTCGAGGCAGCACGACGTCCTTGAGCGGGTAGAGATCAAAATACTTCTTCGGCGCATACCAGGGCAGATGAGGTCGAAACAATCCACAGGCGAGAAAGAACGGTTTCGCTTGCGGTTGCTTCAGAAAACGGACCGCATAGCCAGCCGTTCTCGAATCGTCATGGTCGGCTTCTTTGATCGGCAATGAACCCCAGTCGTTTTCGTGCGGCAACCCTTTCACTTTGCTGAACGGAAAACCCTTGGGAGCCGGCCCGACCTTGGACCACGGATAGTTGAGTTTCACTCCGCGATACCAAGGATCGTCGCGGAACACCAATCGTTGAAAGTCATCCCATTGCCCAGGCGGATTGTTGCCCGCGGTGTGATGAAAGATCTTTCCGGCCCCGACCACTGTGTAGCCATGACTGCGAAAGTGAATGGGGATGGTGATCAGGTCGGGAAAGTTCGGCTTCCACCAATGACCGTTGTCGTAGAGCCCCGTCGTTGACGGATACAGACCGGTCATGATCGCAGCCCGCGACGGCGCACATTTCGGAGACGGACAATGGGCGTTGGTGAAGAGAGTCCCGCGAGCTGCGAGTCGGTCAATGTTGGGTGTATGAACCTCGCCCTCGTAGCCGCCGAGGCAGTTCACCCAGTCCTTCATGTCATCGACCGCCAGGAACAAGACGTTGGGCTTCTCGCCGCTGTGTCCTGACGACACCAGCAACAGGCCCGCAAACAACGCGAGGTATTTCATGATATTTTCCCCGATCGTCGAGGTTCTTCCGGAGCACGCATCTTCCAGAGACATCGGCTTACTTCATATCAAGTTTGATGAGCTTGCCGTTGAATCTTGGTTTGGGAGCCGCGGCATCAACGGGGTTGCGGTCATCGAGGCCGATGCAGATGGATTCGGAGGGATGTTTCGGGAGCAGGCCACTCTTGGCCGTCGCAGCTTCGCCTTTATTGACCTGCAGAGAGATCACTCCCTTGGTGTCCATCGCGGCGCGGATGTCGGAGCGACCATTGCCGATGCCGACTTGCACCTGGTGCAATTCTTCATTGGCTCGACGAACTGAAAACGTGCATTGACCGTTCTTCACATAAAGGGAGTAGCCGACCACCGATCCACCATGCGCAACGATGACACCCTCCGGATCGTTGGCATCAATGGTGGTGGTGATGGCAAAAGGTTTGCGTGCAAAATTCGGCGCACGGTTGCCTGAGTAGACATCACCAATCTTGACCTTCGCCCAGTCCAGTTTCTTCCCAGGCTTGTTCTTCTTCAAACCACCGGGGCGCTCCGCCGAGAGCGATTTGACCGGGCGGGCCAGCTCCTGAACGGGGCGCCGCTTGGCCTCAATCTCTTTCACATGAACGTCGTATACCTGTTGTAACCGGGCGACGAGTTCCGGATGTTGGGCGGCGACGTTCCTTCGTTCACCAATGTCATCGAAGACGTTGTAGAGCTGGACCGGATCCTTCGACGGCTTGTGGTTGGGAATGGCGCCGCGGCCGGAATTGTTTTCACGCCAAGGATAGAATTTCCAAGGTCCGGAACGGACGGTCCCCGGCCCGTGCATGAGCACGTAATGTTCGTGTGGAGACTTCGCGCCCGGTTTACCGAACATCAGCGGCTTTATGTCTTTGCCGTCGATCTTCGCCTTGGGCAATTGGCCACCACAGAGTCCGGCCAACGTAGGCAACATGTCGATCGTGCCGGCAACTTCGCGGCAGACCTTGCCCGCGGGAATGGTGCCCGGCCACCACATGACCGTGGGCTCACGGATGCCGCCGTCGTAAACACTGCCCTTCTTTGCCCGCAGCGGAAGCGACGAACCGACAGCAGCTCCGTTGTCACTGGTGAAGAGGACGAGCGTATTCTCGGCGATACCAAGCTGCTTCAGCGTCTTGAGAATCTGCCCGACCGACCAGTCCACCTCTTCGATGGCATCCCAGATGAGTTTGTCAGTGCGGTTCTCAAAATCCTTCGACACCGCCAACGGCAGGTGAACCATGGTATGTGGCAGGTAGAGGAAGAACGGGTTCTTCGTGCCTTGCTCCCGGCTCTTCGTTGTTACCGATTTGATGAAGCGGATGGATTCCTCGGTGTAGCGCTTGGTGAGCGTTTTCTGATTGGCCGGATACTCGATCACCTCCTCGTCACGCATGAGCGGGACCAGGTTTCTCTTTTTGTGACCGGCCATGACTTCTTCGAGGGTCAGTCCTTCTCTAATCACGATGTCGTCAGCGAGCTTGTTGGCGGGATCAATCCACATGTCGTTGGAATAGGGCACGCCGTAGTAGGATTCGAAGCCTTGATAGGTCGGCAGGCACGGCGGCAGATGACCGAGATGCCACTTGCCGACGCAGGCGGTTCGATAGCCGGCATCCTTCAACATGTCGGCAATGGTGACTTCATCGGAGTGCAGTCCCTGGGTGCTGTTCGGAAACAAGACTGCGCGCATGCTGAGCCGCTGATAATGGCATCCGGTCATCAACGCCGTCCGCGAACCGGAACACACCGCGCAACCGACGTAGAAATGATCGAAGCGCATGCCCTCGTCGGCCATGCGATCGAGGTTCGGCGTCTTTGGCCCGGTCGCTCCATTGAAACCCACGTCGCCGTAACCCATGTCGTCGATGAAGATGATGACGACATTCGGGCGCTCCGGATCGGCGGCCGGCGACGTCACCTCGAACAAGCTCGCCAGCAGGGAAAAAAGGACTGTCGAAAACTTCATGTAGCTATGTTGTGGACTTGCTGGCCGAGAAAACAACCACGGAAGACACGGAAAACGAATTCCCCGCTTGTCCCTACCGGCGGCGGTGAATGCATCGATTCTCCCGAATCTATCAGTGGCTGATTTCATCCAGCCAATTGGCACCGCTACCGCCGGCATAGTGACGCCACCCTCGGTCGCCATACAGATCACGGATGGAGGCCTCAGCTTCCTGGCGGACGGCGGCCAGGGCAGTCTCCCGTTTGGCGGCAGGCAAGCCGCTGTCAGCACGCAGCACGCGTGCCTTGTGTTCGGCTTCCCGTCGCATCTGCCAGGCGGCCTTGGCGTCTTCAACACTCAGGTTGGGTGGCTTGGATTTTGCCGTGGGCGAGAACCGCAGCTCATAGGCCAGGTATTCTTCAGGTGAAAGCAACTCTTGAATGGAGGATTTCATCTTCGCCTCCAAGCGACGGCGGAATCGCGGACTGTTTTGGCGGAGCGGAAACCGAAGTTGGTCGGGTTACCAGAAGCACTACGTTGGTGAGCAAAGACAGCGTCAGCAGGGTCGTCAGTGTCGTGGAGACTTTTCGTGATTCGTGCATTTGCTTACTGAATCTGACCGGCAGGGTTACAAGAATAGTTCATGAAAAGTCTTCCGGCTCATCAGCCGGCAGCTTGGTTTGCTTCCCTTCTGGCTACTTCGAGAAGATGTCCGGGCTCGGCCAGCGTTCATTGAAACCCTTGATCTGCTCCTCCCTGGGCGGTTTGACCCTGGGCCAGGAGTTGGGACGGATGCGGACAATTCGGCCGGGACGAAATCCTTCGAGAACGAGATTCATGGAGAATTTGATCTGGATACCGCTGCTGCCGAAAGGTGGTTGGCCATTGGACCGGACGACCGATTCGATCTTGCCTTCCATGCCGTCGTGATTCTGCCAGTAGGTGCGCAGGCTGTTCTCGGAAACGCACATCTGCCCGCCTGAGCCGGGTTTGAAATCGGCGTACAAGGACCCATCCATGCCTCCGAACAGCGTGGCGGTAACAACAGCATCGCCGAACTTGCCGTATTCCACCGCGTCGATCCACGCAGGCATCCAGCGATGGCGGATGTGACGGATGTGCACCTGGCGTTGGCGCTCGGTCGCGACCTTCATCGCTCGCTCGTCTAGCCAGAGATCGGCGGCGTGGAACTGCTGGTACAGATAGCGAGGATGCCAGGTGAGGGAGAGCTGGATGGGTTTGTCATCGAAAGTTTCCTTGCCGATCTTCGGCCAGACGTCTCTGAATCCGAGGAGTTCGCGACCACGCCAGATTCGTGTGGAGCCGTCGATGGTGATCTTGTGTTCACCGCCCAATCCTTCACCACTCTCGTTGCGATCCAGGCTGACAACGAGAACACCTTCAGATCTCTTGATCTCCACTTCCTTCAACTTCCACCGTTTGCCCTCGCGAAGGCAGAGACTCGGGCCGTCCTCGAGCAGGATGGCGTGATTTTCACGGGGGACACCGAGCCTGGCTTTCTTGATTACGGGGACCGCGGAAGTTTCCGGATCCGGAGGCAGGTAGAACCGTCCATACATCACCGTGCCGATGGGGATATCCCGAAGTTCAGCCGGGGCGCCACGGTAGTAGATGGCGCCATAGGGCAGCATCGCAAACGCGTGCGGCGCCATCTCCCGATAGAAGCCATCGATGTGCAGACGCAGGCCGCCACGACGATTCACGTGGTCCACGAAGACGAGTTCCCCGCGGTGGGACGTGGCTTCGGTGATCGGTGGGAACTTGCCGGGTTGAGGATGGAAATCTTCCGCTGCGTACAGGCTGAAAGAGAAAGAGGCAAACAGCGCAACAATGGTAGCGGAAGATGCAGAATCTTCCGACAGAGCGCGCACGATTGATCGGAACTTTTTGCAAGTTCCGCTACGCGGAAAACTCATCATCACAGCTCCAAGGCGCGGTTGCTGTCGCCGAAGCGATCGGTTTCGACACCCATCTTCTGGGCCATGGTCAGCAAAAGATTGCTCATGTGGGCTTCGGTGTTGGCGGGGCGACCACAGAGACGGTAGTGCGCACCGGGATTGTCGAGCATATAGCCATCGAAGTGCCCTTGGTTGAAGTCACGGTGCTGTCCGTGCCGGATCCCCAGCCCCGCGCCACCACCAAGCACGAGCGGCAGGTTGGCGTTGCCGTGACTGTGACCATAGGCCATGCCGCTTCCAAACAGAGCCATGGTCGTATCCAGGAGCGGCTTTCCATTGAGATCCTTGGTGGCGGCGAGACGGGAAAGGAAATAGGCGTATTGCTCGACCGCGAAGGTGTCGCTCTGGGTGAGCTTTTCCATGTGACCGGGATCGCCGTTGTGATGGCTCAGCGCATGGCGGGACTGGGTGATGCCTAATTCCGGGATCGGTATCCCCTGCCCTTCCAATCCGCTGCTGAAAGTGGCCACCCGCGTGGCATCGATCTGAAAAGCCAGCACGATCAGGTCATACATGGTTCGAAAATAATCGCCCGCCTGCGTTTGCGGAACATCGCGATTGGTGCGTTTGCGATCGGCGGCGGCGATCCCCGGTCGCGGGACATCGAGCCAGGCATCGGCGCGTTGTGTGCGAATCTCGGTTTCGCGAACGGAAGTGAGATATTGGTTCAAGCGGCCCTTGTCTTCCTTGCCAAGTCGCTTCTCCAGGCTGCGGACTTCTTCAAGATTGGCGTCGAGCACACTTCCCTTACGACGAAGAGCGCGTCGTTGGGCATCCGTGCCGTCCTTTGGTTCTTCGAACAAGTGGGAGAAGATCTGTCGACATCGGCTCTGTCCGGGAAGGCGAATGCCGTCAGCCGTCCACGCGAGGGATTCACCCTTGTTGGAGATCTCCAGGGAATGGAATCGCGTATGCGGCGACGTGACTTCGGCCATCCGTTGATCGACCGAAATGGTGTTGCGATCGGAGGGGCCCAGTTTGCCACCGGTCAGCCAGATCTTCTGGCAGTTGTGATGATGACCGAGACCGCCCGGGTGATGCAGACCGCTGATCGGCGTGACGAAGTTTCGCAGTTTCTCCAATGGCTTGAGCGTGCGGGAGAATTCAAAATCCTGGCCCGGCGTGGTGATCTGGTAATCGAGCGTGTTGACGCCGTTGGGGATGTAGATGAAGACGCTGCGCCTGGGCGCAGGCGCCTTGGCAGCCCGGGCGGGGATCATGCAGTCCAGCATCGGCAGCGCGAGACAGCTACCGAGCGCACGCAGAGTGTGGCGGCGGTTGATCAGCCAGGATTGGGTTTGGATGTTGCTCATGAAATGTTCTTGGTTCCTTGTTGGAGACCTAGCGTTTCCTGATGAGATCTGACAGGGCGACGGCGCGGACGATGTCCTTCAGTCTATATTGCTTTTTCTTTGCTTCGTCCACGATAGACTGGACGTCTTCACGATCATCGACGGTCAGCACACGACGCAGCGTATAGGTGCAAAGATGTTCGACGAAGGCTTGCAGAAAGCGCTCTCGATCATCGACCAGAAGACTCTTGAATTGCGCGGAATCCGCAAACGATCGGCCATCAGGCAAACGGCCGCTTGGATTGACCGGCGGATTCGCACCAGTGCCCTTTTCCACAAATTCATGGGTCCGCCAGCGGCCGATCGCATCGTATTGATCGAAAGCCAGCCCGAGCGGATCAATATTGCGATGGCAGGCTGCGCAGTTCGGATTCATTGCATGGGCTTCGAGCTTCTGGCGAATGGTCGCTTTTGGACTGTCGGGCGGATTGGGTTCGATCGGATCGACATTGGCCGGCGGTGGCGGCGGGGTCTTGCCGAAGATGGTTTCGCTGATCCAGACACCGCGATGCACGGGGCGATGCCGAGTGCCGTCAGAGGTCAATCCCAGGATCGCGCCCATGGTCAGAAGTCCGCCCCGGTGTTGTTCGGGCCGCAGGTCAACACGTTGAAATCCGGATATCTTCGGCTCTGACAGTCCATAGAACTCGCAGAGCCGGGGATTGGCCATCGTCCAGTCCGAGGTCAGGAACGCGTCGAGCGGCAGGTTGTTGGCAAATACTTCCGCGAAGAAATGGACAACTTCTCCACGCATGCTTTCTTCCAGCCAGACCTCGTAATCCGGATAGAGCTTCTTGTCCGGCGGGAACATCCCGAGCCGATGCAGCTGCAGCCATTGGCGCGGAAAGTCAGCCACGAAGCGTTCGATCTTCGAATTCTTCAGCATCCGATCCACCTGCGATGAGAGATCTCTGCCGGACAGCCGGTTGTTACGCACAGCATCGAAGAGCACCTGATCCGGCATGGAACTCCAGAGGAGATACGAGAGTCGCGAAGCCAGCTCCCAGTCGTTGAGCCGATCGCGCGGTTCAGCATCACCTTCCACCACATAGGTGAAGTGGCGGGACGTCAGGACACCGAGCATGGCGACCTGGTAGGCGGCGAAGACCACTTCTCCCACCTCGCGCTCGGCGTCATAGGCACGCAGGTAAGGCTTGAGTTCAACCGGCGAAACCGGACGACGCCAGGCTCGTTCCGCGAATCGTCGCAGATGCTTCGCCACTGTTTCACCACTTGCATCCTCCGGCGGCAACAAGCCCCTGCGCGTCGCGCGTTCGGATTCGCTTTCGATCGGGCCTTCCCACTCGATCCAATCAAGCAACACGGAGGAGAAGATCCCGTTGCCGGCTTCATCAAACATCTTGGGTGCAACCGGATTGAGCAGGCGGGTTTGGCTGCTGTGGGTGAAGATGTAGTTGGGACTGGAAAGGGCATTGCGATAATGCGCGCCTTTGCGGCGATCGATGACATCGGAAACCACCACTCGGAAATCGAGACTCGTCGGCATTTCCAGAAACACCTCGAACTCGATGATTTCCGGCTCGTCTTCCGGAGCGAGGATGTCCAGTTCGATCAGGCCTTCATTGGAATCCTCCGCCAGTCGTTTGCCAATTCGCAGATGGGCCGCCTGTCCACCGGGCGGACGAATCCCGCTGACCTTCACCCGCGCGCGATACAGACCGCTGTGTTCCGGACCGACCGAACCAGTTGTCCGAGAAACCCCGTTGGAGGCGACCGGGAAAGATGAGCATCCGCAGCGGCCGCTTGATCCCGAATCGTTTCAGGTATTCCTGCTGCGTCTTGCCACCGCGATAACGAAGGTCCGCTGCCGTCTTCCGCACTCTTCGGGGTTCGACGGGTTTCTCCGGAAACGCGCGGGACAATACGATTTCGGCCGCGCGGTAGTACCGATCCACGTGCGAGGGCGAAAGGGACAGCTGCGATCCGATCCGCTCAAATCCATGCCAAAGCGTGTCGGCATTCAACTCACCCGGCTTGGCGGCGTCATAACGAACACCCAACAGATCATAGACCGTGTTCTGATACTCCTGCCGACTCAGCCGGTAATGTGCCACCGGCGGACGCGCCGCCATCCGCGCCGCGCGCCCTTCCCGAATCAGGGAGTTCAGCCGGGAGATCACCGCCTCGATCTCATCCGCCGTCGGCTGCGGTTCATCTTCCGGCGGCATTTCCCCCCAAATGATCCGCTCCACCACCA
>JAYPXF010000081.1:14797-19887 GCA_038154405.1 Verrucomicrobiales bacterium
GATGTGCATCGATGCTCTTCTTGAAATCCCGTGACAGTGTGTCGATGCGAAGATCACGCTTCACCTTCTTGGGTCCATGACAACGGACACAATGCTTGTCGAGGAACGTCTCAAACGGTTCCACCGCGGGAAGTGTGATCACTGCCGCGAGGCAGAATATGAAATACAGGCGGGTCATGAACGCAGGAATTGACATATGGAGAAGTGGATTATTCTCCGAACTGCGTTTCCTTGGCAATCACCGGCAGGCCCTGACGCCATTGGATCGGTACCATCGACAAATACCAAGAGCGTCCATGGGTGTCGTTGCCTTGGTAGAAAAGATAGTCCCTCCCGTCGTCATCCTGAAAAAGGAAAGGATGACCCGACTCACTGGAGTTCCAACTTCCGGGCGGGCCGTTCGGGAGAAACGGTTTGTCGGAGAGGCGTTTGAAATTCACGCCGTCATCACTCACGGCAACGCCGATCTGCTGGGGATCGTTGTTGTAGCCGCCGGCATAGAACATGTAGAGACGGCCCTTGCGGCGGGCCATGGCGGCGGCTTCGATACATTTCTTTTCCCAGGCGAGATCGAGACCGTCATCATCGAGTTTGGTCGGAACTTGCGGTGCCAAAATCGGACCGTTCTCGTTCAATTGCTTCCAGTGTCGCCGCGAGAAATCGCTGCCGAGCGGCGCGGCCGAAACCCCCTGCATCTGGATCTTCATTGCCGGATCGCGGGTGGACCAGTAAAGCAGCAGCTGATCACCGTGCGGAATCACATCCGCGTCAATGGCACGCCCGCTGTTCCAGTCGCCGGTGGGACGCACGATCGGATTGCTCGGGTCGCGGGTGAAATTCAATCCATCGGTCGACCAGGCGTGACAGATCGCATCTTTTTCCTGGTTGCCGTAAGTCTGGTAGAAGAGATGGATCTTTCCCTTCAGCACGATGGCGCCCGGAGCGGTGAATCCGTTCTTCTCGGCGTCTCCCGTGTTGTTCAGTTCGCCGGCCTTGGACCAATCGAGCAGGTTGTCACTGGTGGCCACCCCGATGGTCCATCCCTTGTTCGTCTTGCCGCGGTAGGGCGGAATGGAATAGTAGAGCCAATACTTGTCCCGGAAACGGACCACCGCGGGGTCTTTGGAGAACGGTCGGCCGCTGACCTGGTCGGCATAATACATCCGCGGCACATCGTGTGGCGTATCGCGGAGCACAATCGGCTCGGGCACAGCGTCCATTCGGAATGCTACGATTCTGAATCCCGAGCTTTTCGCTTCGGCATCGTCCCCCGCGAACACCGATGCCAGCTCGCGTTGAATCGTTCCACCCCGAACGAACAGCCCCAGTGACGACACGTCCACCATGCCGTCGGTGTCCCCGGTCAGACGCCGCGTCGGTTCACCGCGACTGACGATGACATAAGATTCGCCGTCACCGACGTACGCGAACCGGATTCCGGTC
The DNA here is from genome assembly GCA_038154405.1 of Verrucomicrobiales bacterium. GTDB lineage: Bacteria > Verrucomicrobiota > Verrucomicrobiia > Limisphaerales > JAYPXF01. The sequence goes on from JAYPXF010000081.1 coordinate 16,241, forward strand.
AACTGCCAACCTGCTCTTGAATCGAGATCAGCCGCGTCCAATCCGATCAGCAGCCCTTCCCGCTCATTGATTCCGTTCGAACCACCTCGCACACCGAGCTTGCCGGAATTGTCCCGATCGATCCTGCCATCGGTGAGCTTGCGTCCAGATCCAGGGTCGGCTGCCGAAATCGCATCAAGCGTCAGTTTGAACTCCGTTCCGTGGGCCGTCGCATTTGTGATGGAGCCAGATCCGGTGAAATCCGCCGACAGTGACGCCCGGCCCCGGGTGTCAATTCGGACCATCGTCGTCGCCATTGACACGTTCTCAGTCCCGGCCGTCGATTTCAGAACGATGGACGCGTCGACAGGACACGCGGCAGTCAACATTCCGAAGACAAGCAGACGGTGTGTCATCACTTGATTCCTCCTCCCAGATGCATCCTTCCGACTCGTCCGTTTGCTCCGGCCGCCCAGACGGCATCGGCAACAGCGCTGAAGGTGTGGAACCCTTCATTGCCGGGAAATGCGCGCCAGGTTGTTCCACCATCAACCGACAGGTCCGATCCCGAAGGACCGACGGCGATCAGGGTATTGCGGTCGATAAAACCAACGCACGAACGGAAAGGAAACGGGGCTTCCTCCCCCGAAACCAGTCGCCACGTCCGGCCTCCATCGCGCGACCGGATCGCGTTGTTTCCGATCCCGGATTCCTTCTTGTAGTCGCCCCCCACCGCCATGCCATTCGCGCCGTCGAAAGCAATGGAGAAGATCCCGGTCGAGGGTTGGCCCGCGATCATCGGGGTTTCGAAGGTCTCCCAGGATTTGCCCCAATCCGGGGAATGAAAGATCCGGGCGACTTTGCCGCCGCTGCCCACCCAGATGTGGCCGGTTTTGTTGACCGTGAGGTGCGTTCCACTGGCAGCGAAAGCATGTTCTTCCCTGTCCATCTGCGGAGCGGTGTGCTCGGCCAATCGCTGCCAGGTTTCACCCCCATCTCTCGTGGCGAGCAGGAACAGACGTCCACCAACCGCATCTCCTGCCAAGATACCGCTATCACGGTCTCGGAATGCGAAGACATTGAATAAGCCCTGAGTTTCGTTGTTCTGATGAACCAGTTGCCAAGTCACCCCGCCATCCTGGGTCAGGTAAATGCGCGAGGCTCCACCGGTGCCGGCACTCATCGCCAGACAGCGCCGAGCATCGAAGGGATGAAGGTCGCGAAAGTCGAGCTTCTCACCGCCGATCCTTGTGAAGCGCCAGTTCTTGCCGCCATCGATCGTGCGGGCGACTCCGGACTTGGTCCCGAACCAGCAGACGTTTGCCGCAACTGCCCCGATCCCACGGATGGAATTCGTGACTCCTGAATCAAAGAGAGTCCATCGGGGAGCGGTTTCGGTTTCTTGAATCCGGATGTCGTCAATCTCGATGCCCTTTTCCCCTCCGTTCTGCATCCACAACAGCTTTCGCTTGGTGGCGTTGAAACAGGTGTGCTTCAGGTTCTTGCTCAAGGTCTTCCCGTCGATGGAAACGGTGACCGTTTCTCCCTTGAAGATCAGCCTGACCGTGCGCCAGATGTTGCCGGAGAGATCGACCTTCTCCGGTGGGAACCTTCGGTTCAGCCGATACGCTCCGCTGACCTTGTCCGCGGGACGGCCGTTGTTCTGGCGTTCCGGATGATTCGGGTCGAGTGAATGGGCGTCGATCTGCAATTGAACGCCCGTCCGCAGGAGCTTCACACGCAACATGTGATCGACGCTTCCGAAGCCATCATCGCCATCAACGAAAAACCACAGCCAGCCCCCCTTCTGGAGATGTCGGTAACGAAACGAGATCTCAAGGTCTCCCCCTTCCACGTCGAGATAGACCATGGGCGGATACTTTCCTCCGCTCTTGCCGCGCGTCCAAAGCGCACCGTCACGAACCGATGTGTTCTTGTTGGGAATCTTCGTACGAAAGCCCGCAGGGTTGAAGTTGTCGAACGATTCATTGAAACGATATGCGCCTTTGACCGGCTGAAGCGTGACGAACAGGAACGCCATTCCAATCGAAAGAAGGAGTGATCCGTGATTCATTTGGGTTTTATTGGTGCACCGGCGGAATTTCCGATGCGATATCCCCGAACTGAAATGAGTCATCGCGTCACCCCGTTTTTCCTGCGTTCCCGCACGTATCTTTTGAGCAAAGCATGCATTGCTTTCACCCGTTCCGGGTGCTGACCGGACACATCGACAGTTTCTCCGATGTCTTTGCTGAGATCGTGCAGCGCAAATGAGACGGGGATGACATCATCCAGCACCTGGGCAATGGTCCTCGGCCCGCTGACGGTCAGCTTGAACGATCCTTTGCGAATGGCAAAGGTGCCCTTGCTGTGGTTGTGCACGATCGCTTCATGAAACGACGTCGGCCTTGATTCGCCGGTCAGTGCCGGGAAGAAACTGCGACCATCTTCCGCAGTGGCATCGTTCAACCGAATTTTCAGCACCTCGGCCAAGGTGGGAAGGATATCGGTAAAAACGATTGTGGTGGCACAACGTTCGCCTGCCTTGATTTTCCCCGGCCACCGGACGAAGAACGGCACCCGGTGTCCGCCCTCCAGCAGACCGCCCTTCCAGCCCGCGTATGACCCGTTGCTGTCATGCCCATGAACGTGTGGGTCACCCCGCACCCACTTCTGGTGATAGCCCCGCGTACGATTGACCGGACCGTTGTCGCTGGTGAACATGACAAAAGTGTTCTGATCGATTCCCAATGCCGTCAGCAGGTCGAGAAGTCGACCGACATGATGATCGAGTTCGAACACGAAATCACCGTATGCCCCGGCGCGACTCTTGCCGACAAACTCCGTATTGGGGACGATCGGGTTGTGCGGTGCCGTCAGGGCGTAATAAAGAAAGAACGGCTGACCGGGTCGTTCGCGGTTCGCCGTCACGACAAATTCGCAGGCTTTGTCCGACAAGGTCGGAACGAGACGATCCATGGTGTAAGCCTCCGCAACGGCGTTGTCATCCCGGCCATACCACTCGCCGTATTTCTCCCGGGCCTCCGCCGAGGTAATCCTGGGAACAACCACGACCCGGTTGTCCTCGATGAACGTGGCCGGATTCATCTCTGCTGATCCAGCCGTTCCGAAGGAGTAGTCGAACCCAGAATCTTTCGGCCCTTTCAAGACGGGAGAACCGAAATCGATGTTCTCAAAGGCCTGATAGTTGCGATTCGTCCTGATGTTCTCCCGCTCGCTCTCATCATGAAGTTTCCAATCAATGCCCTGGTGCCACTTGCCGACCAATCCGGTGAAGTAGCCGGCGCCACGAAGAACGCTTGCGATCGTCTCACGGCCCGGCTCGATCAAGGTACCGGCAAGGTTCGCCAAGTTGCCGCCGGATCCCAATCGTGTGCGCCACATGTAACGGCCGGTAAGGAGCCCATAGCGCAAAGGCACACAGTAGGAACCGGCGGAATGGGCGTCGGTAAAGATCAGGCCGCCTCGAGCCAGCCGATCCAGATTCGGCGTGGGAATCCTGCTCTCTGCGTTCAGGACGCCGACATCGCCGTAACCCATGTCGTCCGCCAGAATGATCACGATGTTGGGTGCGCGCGTCTCGCGACGGGCATCGCCCGACGCCTTGGCAAAAACCAACTGACGTTTGGCGCGATGGATTCCGATCA
>JAYPXF010000081.1:19897-23881 GCA_038154405.1 Verrucomicrobiales bacterium
GCCCCCCGTTGATCGGATCAACGGCAATACCCTGCCCACTGAAGGGAGCGATTTGTCTGCCGACGTATTCGAGTACGGAACCGGATTTCGGGGGGCGCAGTTCAAAGATCACCGGATCGTCGTGGCCGGTGACCAACAGACGGTCACCAAGCCAGATCCCTCCCGAAAGGCTGTAGCGACCAAGTTGAGAGATGACGGACGCGGGATAGGTCCAGCGGGCAAGTTCGTTCCAGTCGTCGTCGTACTTCACGAAGAACGTACGCACGTTGTCCTTTCCGTAGTGGGCGAAGTTACACCACCAATGTCCGTCGCGCCGGATCGCCCAGGTAAGACTGCCACCCGAATCGCCAAAGTCCTGGTAGACCGACAGACGCATGGTATCGGGATTCAGCACCATGATCTGGCTGCGTTCGGGCTTGGAGGGATAATTGGAGTGGGCGCAATAGAGGCGTCCCTTCCAGAAGATGCCGCTGTTGAGGTGCTTCGCCTTGCCGGTGCTGACGGCAAGGCGTCTGCCGGATCGGCGATCATACTTGGCGACCACGCGGCTGGAGATCGCGTAGACGTAATCCCCGAAAGCCGCCGCGGCCTGATGCGCCTCGGTCGCCGGCAGTGTTCGCGAAGTGACCCAGGCTTGCCCGGGCGCACCGAAGGACACCAGCTGCGATGCCAACGTCAGGAATAACAGCTTCGCAATCTTCATTTCTGATCGGTCATCGGATCACATCCCGTCTGGATGCGCCACTTGTTTCGAACTGCACCGAAAACAGATATCCGCAACGTGCTGCGGGAAGTCGATGCGTATTCGACGGTATCGGGAGGCGGTTTGGCAGCGGCCGTCCATGTGTCTTCACTCTACGATCTCCGGATGTCGGCGCCGTCCGCCCGCTATTCGCTCAAGACAGCACTCACCCAGGACAAGGAACGCTTGCTCAAGAATCTGCGCCGCAGCTACCACCACTCGGTGGCCCGGGCGATCTTCAACCCGAAGGCCTTTGGCGTCACCGACCGGGGAGGTTTTCTCGAGGAGGACTTTGACAACTACCTGCTGGGATGCGAATCACGCAGGAGAAGCCTGACGTTGGGAGATCTGTTCATTCCCGCCAAAGAACCGAACCGGATGCCGGTGACGCCGTTGTGGATCGCCAATGCTACGATCTACGAGAATGGCAGCATCTTTCCGTTTCATCCTTCGGGGCTGCAGAAATACCGGATCGTCAGCTGCACCCATCGACTGGAGAAGACTCCCGTGCATCCGGATTTCTACAGCCTGCCCTTGTCGACCGGCATGAAGGCCAGCGCGTCCTTCCCCACCTTGCTCCCCGCAACCACATTGGAATGTTTGTTCGATGACGAAACGCGATACCTTCATCTCTTCGAAGGCGGCCTCTGCGACAATCTCGGCATCCACACCGCGCTCTACATCCTCGCAAAGACGCGTCCCCAACGAAAGGTGCTGTTCGTGATCGATGCCTACAAAGGCAACCCGGAACCGTTTTCCGAGTCAAAGGGATCTCCCAAAACCCTGCAGATCGGCTTGCGCACCACCAGCATCTCGCTGGACGCCTGGCACATCCGGCATCGCAAGACGGTAAAACAGCTCGTCGATGGTGTAGGACACTCAGGCGCCAAGATCGACGTGATCTACTTCGGTTTCGATGACCTCCCGGAGAAAACCAGAGCACAAGTGCGGGACATCGGAACAGATTTCAAGATCACGATAAGGGAGCAGCAAGCCCTGTTCGAAGCAACAAAGGAAGTCGTCGCGATCAAAGAAAAGGAAAAGGGAATCCGAGAACTGATCTTCGATCAGTCGACTCGTAGCTCAAGCAACTGAAACCTACTTCAGTTCTTGATCGGAAGCCACGGTTGCACCAATCGCGAAGACCGTCCGGAGTGCCGGCGCCCCTGTAGCTGCGAGCGTGAGCGAGTAGATCGCAACCGCACAATTGGTCTACTCGCTCACGCTCGTAGCTACATCATCCCGCATCCCAACTCGCCGCTTTGAGTTTCTTATGGCTGACGAACCTGGACATTTGCTCCCAAGAACGCTTCTCGCACGCGACACTACTTCTTCTTTTTCTTGGTGGCGTATTTTTCGACCGAGAAACCGGCCGCGTCACGTTTGGCGATGAGCTGCTTTCTGAGCTTCTTGAGTTGCGCGGAATACTTCGGATCCTTGGCCAGGTTGTTGAATTCACCGGGATCGTTCTTCAGGTCGTAGAGTTCACGCCCGTTCTTGCCGAAGCCCCAGTGGGTGTAGCGCCATTCGTGCGTGCGGATGGATTCACCGCCATTACGACTGATCGTGAACGCAACTTTCTTCCGCCATTTCTCGGAAGTGGTGTTCTTGAGCAGCGGCAACAGACTCTTGCCCTGCAGAATGTCCGGCCCCTTCAATCCGGCCAGTTCCGCCATTGTGGGATACAGGTCAATCAGCTCGGTGATGTGTTTGGTTGCCCCGCCGTGTTGGCCCTTCATCCAGGGAACGCTGACGATGAAGGGAACCCGGGTGGATTCCTCGAACAGATGCTGTTTCTGATACTTGTGATGTTCACCAAGCAGGTAGCCGTGATCGCTGGAGAAAACGACGATGGTGTTGTCGGTCAGTCCCAGCTCATCAAGTGTCGCGAGCACCCGCCCCACCTGGGCGTCCATGTAGGAAACGCTGGCGTAGTAGGCCTCCAGCAATCCCTTGTGCAGTTCGGACGTGACCCCGTAGGTCGTGCTGTTGCGTTTGTAGCCACGAATGATCTGCGGCACGTCATCGAGATCGTCCTCCGGCACGACGGGAGCCTTCATCGCTTCGCGGTCATACCAGTCGAAGTATTTGGCAGGAGCCACCAGCGGCACGTGTGGACGCACGAAGCCGCACGCGAGAAAGAAAGGGCGATCCTTGTTTCGCTTGAGAAACCCGATGGCATGGTCGGCAGCCATCCCGTCGGCATGCACGAGGTCGTTGCCCTCGGCAATCACGCCCACAAAGGCCTGCGAGCCCTTGTCCTTCGGCGACCAGTTGGTCCTCTCACCGGGCGCATTCTGTTCGGGCGCCTTGATGTTGACCACTTCATCCCAGGAATGCGGATCGTCTCGTTCTGCCGTGCCGGCGATGATCTCCGGCGGGATGCCCATGTGATAGATCTTGCTTACGCGCCCAACCCGATAGCCGGCTTTCCGAAACAGCTGCGACATCGTCAGTACATCCGGCATGCTGCCGCGGAGCGTGCCGGCATTACCCATCGTGCCGTTGGTGTACGGATACAGACCCGACATCAGCGAAGCCCGCGAAGCGCCACACACCGGATACTGGCAATGCATGTTTCCGAAACGTACACCACGATCAGCCAGCCGATCGAGTTGCGGGGTCTTGCATTGCGGATGCCCGAATCCGCTCAATGCCGTGTTCAGATCGTCCGCCATCAGGAAAAGGACGTTGGGCTTCCTCCCGCCATCCAGCGCTTCCGATGCGCCGGCGGCGACAAGCAGAAACAGCACGGCGGCCAACAATTGGTTCATGGTGTCTTTCATCACAAGCAAGCAGGCTCGGACCACCCTAGGGTGTGTTCGAAAAGTTGAATTGTTTGATGCAAAGGGCTTGTTCCAAGGTGAGGTCCACCCACTTGGCATCGACGATTTTCTCGGCATCTTTATTGGGCGCACTCTCACGCCATGAATGGTGGTCGGCATGTAGACGTGTCTTCTCCTTGTTAAGCAGGTTCTTCTTCAGCTTCTGATTCAGATCAGCCAGCAGCTTCCCGACTTGGGCCTTGAGGTCAGACGGGGTTTCTTCCTTCAACCGGGCCAGCTTCTTTCTGAAGCCATCTTTGGACTGATCGCTGAACCTGTCCATCGTCTTGTAGAGGGCTTCACGCACTTGTTGTGCCGTGCCACCGTCGACTTCTTCGACATATTTGCGACGAATCTCTTCCATCTCGGCGACCTTGTCGGGCATGGCGGTGTGGAGGTCGTGTTCTTCGCGGTAGT
>JAYPXF010000082.1:0-251 GCA_038154405.1 Verrucomicrobiales bacterium
CCCCCAGCGGTCTGGGGGTGAGAGAAGGACTCATCGTTTACATGTTTCACTCCAGCCTGATCGGCGACACACCATCCAAAGCACTGTCGATATCGCTGCTTCTGTACGCGGGGCTCGTATTTTGGAGCCTCGTTGGAGGCGTCGTCTACACGATGTTCAAGAGCCGGCACCATCTCGATGATATTGCTCACGAAACGGCCGAAGGCAACGGGAACAGCGAATCAAACGGTTGAAATCTGGAGGAAGAAGAG
>JAYPXF010000082.1:261-23755 GCA_038154405.1 Verrucomicrobiales bacterium
GGGGGGAAACGGGGGCTCACTTGAGGTTTTATGTTCAAGTAGAATTTGTTTTTGTGCTCAAGGAGCCCCGTCTGGTTATTACATCGACCCGTTGTTCGGGAACTTGAGCAACAAATTGAAAAAAATCAGCGCTGGCACTTGGGGCAGAAGAACGTGCTGCGCGCCGCTTGGACGATACGACGGATTTCCGCGCCGCAGTTCACGCAGGGCTCGCCTTCGCGGTCGTAAACCAGAAGTCGTTCCGTGTGATAATCTTCAGCTCCGTCGGCCAGGCCATAGTAGAAGAGCCCGTCTTTCTTGCCGCCGCCCGAAAAATCCAGGGGAATAGTGCTGCCGCAATCGATCGCCTCGGACAGAACGTCTCGGACGGACTGATGCAGCGCGATGTTTTGTTTGACGGTGAGTCGACGGGCCAGCTTTCGCGGAGAGATACCGGCGCGGAACAGTGCTTCACTGGCGTAGATGTTTCCCACCCCGGCCACGAGGGACTGATCTAGCAGCTTCACCTTGATTGCCTGAGACGAACGCCTGAGTCCCTCACGGAGCGCATCGGGATTGAAGCCGGGATCCAGCGGCTCTGGTCCGAGCTTCGCCACTGATGAGAGATTCAGAGTGAAGCGTCCGAAGTAGCGGGTGTCCTCGTATACGAATCGATGGCGGTCCAGCTCGAGATGCACGGCGGTATGTTTCGGCAGGGGATCGCGTTTCGGTTGGATGAACATCCTTCCGGTCATGCCGAGATGACCGAGCAGTACGGACTGGCTTTGTGATCCCGACAGATGAAAGAGCAGGAACTTGCCGCGTCGAGTCAGGTCTTCGACGCGTGCGGACTTCAGGCGGCGGGTGAGTTGCTGCCGGGTTGTCGGAAGAATCACCTTCTCCCGCTCGACGTGCACGGACCGGATTTTCCTTCCCTTGAGTGCAGGCAGCAAGTGGCGTCGCAACACCTCGACTTCAGGCAATTCGGGCATTTGCGGTCAGATCAGGATGCCGGCGATGGTCGCGGTGGTGTAGCTGGCGAGCACGCCGCCCACCATTGCTCGAAAGCCCAGCTTGGCCAGGTCGATGCGTCGTTCCGGGCAGAGGGCGCTGATGCCGCCGATCTGGATGGCAATGCTGGCGAAGTTCGCGAATCCGCAAAGCGCGTAGGTGCCGACGATGTAGCTGCGCGGATCCAGGGTCTCCTTCATGCCCGACAAGGAAAGATAACCGATGAACTCATTGAGTACAATGCGTTCGCCCATGGCCTGACCGACGGACAGGCAATCCTGCGCCGGTACCCCCATGAGGAAGGCGAAGGGCCAGTTGATGTAGGCCAGAATGGTCTGCAACGGCTTCTCCGTTTCGGCACCGAACAATCCGAACAGCTGGGCAAGCAGGTAGTTTGCCATGGCGACGAAGGCGGTAAAGGCGATGAGCATGGCCATGACGTTGATGCTCAGCTTCATTCCGTCACTGGCTCCCTTGCACATGGCGTCGAGTCCGTTGACTGTGTCTCGCTCCATGGTGATCTTGGCGCCGGCATTCGTTTCGCTGGCCTCCGTTTCCGGCAACATGATCTTGGCGATGAGCAGGGTGGCTGGTGCGCTCATGATGGAGGCAGTGAGCAGATGGCCCGCATCGATGCCGAGACTGATGTAGACCACCAAGACGCCGCCAGCAATGGTGGCCATGCCGCCGGTCATCAGGGCGAGCAGTTCGCTACGGGTCATGCCGTTCAGATATGGCTTCACGACGAGTGGCGCTTCGGTCTGTCCCATGAACACGTTGGCTGCGGAGGCAAGACTCTCGCTGCCGCTGGTTCCCATGACGCGTTGCATGACCCATCCCATTCCCTGAACGATTCGCTGGAGAATGCCGTAGTGATAGAGCAGGGAGGAGACGCAGGCGACGAGGATGATGGTGCCGGTGACGACGATGACGAACACGAAGCCGCCTTGTCCGAGTTTCTCCGCCATCAGGTCCTGGTTGGCCAGCGGACCAAACACCAATGAGGTACCTTCCTCGGCGAAGTCCAGAAACGTGACCGCGGCTTGTTGAAACCACACAAAGAACTCCTGTCCCGGCGTCGTCTTCAAAATCAGGATTCCAAAAAACAACTGCAGCCCGAGACCAGACAGTACGGTTCGCCAAGGAAACTTCTTTCGGTTCTCGGAAAGGGTCCAAGCGACGGCGAGAAACGCGGCAAGGCCGATCAGACTGAGGAGTTTCAGCATCATGTCGTACTTTCTGACGTCTCGGGTTTGGGTTCGCCCCTTGTTTCCTCCTCGGATGTGAAGGCAAAAACCGACAGGTTCTGCAGAATGATGAATCGGTTCAGATCTTTCTGGTATGATTCCTCATTCATTTTCAAGGCGCGGCGGAAGCGGTCCAACAGATCCTGCTTATGGCTGTTGAAGACACCATCAGCGACGGCTATCTGCAATTGGTTCAAGAGGATGCAGCGTTTCTGCGGGTCTGTGAGGGGCCCGGGCAGGTAGTCGATGATACCCTTGATGCCCAGTTGTTCCAGATAGGTGCGGGCGGAGTTGATGGTCTCCCGCTGTTTGAAAAGCTTTTTGACCATCCGCCCTTCCTTTCTGCGTTTGGTTCCGTCGTACTCGGCCATCGCGAGGAGGCAGGCACAGAAGAGATTGGCCGCTTCCGGAGAGGCAAGCCCAGCGTCTGTGGAGTAGAACAGGGCGGTGTCATGCAGCGCCTCTTGCATGTCGAACATGCTTTGGTGCGCCTTTTCGGAAATGCCTATTCCGTCGCGAATCTTTTCTATGAGTTCGGCTTCTGTGCCACGGTATTCGCCGTCCGACATGGCCAGGGAAATGAGATTGCCGTGAAGACACCGCTTCTGAACCTTGTCAAAGCGGTCGTTAATGAGCGCCAACAGCTGCGAGACGCCGTTTTCGCGCAACCAAGCCCCGGCGCGGCGCAGGGCGTTGGTGTCGATCATGTTGTCCTGAATCCAGCCAACTTCTTCGGAGGCCAGATCCTGATCGGCTTGGATCAAGGCCTGAAGTGCCGCCAGGAAAATGAGCATGGGCGTCATCTCCGTGGGCGCGCTGACATCGGTCTGGTCAGTGACCGGTTTCCATTGGGCATGGATCTTCGTCAGCGTTGAAATCTCCATGGAGGAGAATTTCAGGGTGACCTCGCGATCCGGAAAGGTGATCTGCATGAAGGCGAACTTGCCGTCGTCATCCAGCGAGAAAGCGCTGGCATCCGCGTAACGGTAGGGATGCATGCTGAATTCTCCGCTGTCCGGCTGACGTTCGAACATGATGAGTCGGTCTTTGTCCGTGGCGACCCAGGTGGCACCCGTGTTGCCAGCCATGTCCGTGAGTGACCGGGTGACCGAGTTCGGCTCCACGTTGCAGAGCAGTTTGAATTCTTTGTCCAGTTTCTCGGGAAGCTGCAGCATCAGTTCGGGGTCGGCGCAATTCTTAGGTGCGGAATGTGCGGATGGGAAGGAAAGTCTGCTTTCTCAACCTACAGTGACGCGGCGGTCTGCCGGGACAATTCACGCAGCCAACGTCCGGGAGCCGTCATTGCCGAAGCGCTGTCCGTAATGTCCACAAGACCGCGAGCCCTCTGCAGTGTGCAGGCGGTGCGGGAAAGTTTGCCGACCTGCCCGGCGAGACCGATCACCGGCACGGCGTGGCTTGCGCTGAGGGCGATCAGTTCCCCGACGCCTTTGCCCATGAGGCTGGAACGATCGAGCGAGCCCTCCCCGGTGATGACCAGATCCGATCGTCGAACCTTTTGTTGCAGCCTGAGCTGGCGCGTAACCAGATCGAAGCCAGGCGCGGCCTGGGCCCCGGCAAACACCTGAAGTCCGAAACCCATACCTCCGGCCGCACCCGCGCCGGGTTGCTTGTGGACATTCGTGCCAACCGTGTCCGTGATCACCTTGGCCAACCGGCGAAGTGCGGCCTCAGATGGCTTCATGTCTTTGGTTCGCAGGCCTTTCTGGGGACCATAAATGCGGGAACATCCACGGGCTCCGAGCAGCGGATTGTTGACGTCGACGGCGACTGTCAGACGACCGGTGAACGGGCGACGTGCGGGCGGGAGAATCTGAACCAGCCGCGTCAGTTGGGGCCATGCATCAATTTCAGAACCATCGCGTTCTCGAAAACTCCAGCCAAGTGCCTTGGCCATGCCGAATCCCCCGTCATTTGTCGCACTTCCACCGATGCCGACGAGACACTTCTTGGCCCGCTTGCGCTCCGCCGCGCGCAAGACTTTCCCCAGCCCGAAGGTGTCCAGTTCGAACGGGTGGTGCCTGCCGGTCGGCAACATGGCGAGTCCGATGATGTTGGCGGACTCGATGATTGCCGTCTTCGAATCCTCAACCCACCACCACCTGGCGATCACGGGCTGATGGGCGGCATTGACCGTCTTGATCGACAGGGTCTTGGCGTCGAGCGCATCACGCAGGACGGGGCCGAAACCGTCGCCGCCGTCGCTGACCGGCGCGAGGGTTATTTCATCCTGCGGCCGAGCCTTGCGCCAGCCGGCGGCAATGGCCCGGGACGCCTGCGCAGCGGTGAGGGTGCCCTTGAATTTGTCGGGTGCGATCAGCACTCGAAGGCGTCTTGAACTGGTCTGACGTCGGCTCATGGTAGAAAGAGGCTTGTCAAAAATACCGATTGTGTCAGTTTACGCCAACGACTTTAGAAAGAATTGACTTATGGAACAACCGAAGATTATTGCTTACCTGAAGCCAAGTTGCGGCTGGAGCATGGGCGTGCGCGCCATCATGAACAAATACCAGCTGCAATACGAAGATCGTGACATCATCAACGATCCCGTTCAGCGCGCGGAAATGATGGAAAAGAGCGGCCAACCGCTGAGCCCCTGTGTGGAGGTCAACGGCACCATGCTGGCTGATGTGAGCGGTGAAGAAGTGGAGGCCTACATGCTGGCCAACAGTCTGGTGAAGCCGAATTCCGCCGAGCCGGAAGCGCCGATCGATCAGCCCTGTGCCCACGAAATGGAAGAGGCACCGTTGGCCTTCAAACGCCAATAAGCACAACGATTTACGAAAGGCGCGCGGATACGTCCGCGTGCCTTTTTTTGTTTTGTTAGGCGTGTGGCGGACCAATTAGGTTTGCCGCATGTCATCTGAAGAAGCGGATCCGATCACCCGATTGTCTGTATTGTATTCCGCCGTCGTGGCCGACGTGATGGACGGGGTCGGGCTGCGCAACCAATGCCTGAGCGCGGAAGTACGGGCTTTGACCCCGGCCGATCGATTCTGCGGAAGGGTTTTCACCGCGCGGGCTGAAACCGTGGATGCCGTTCCTGCAGAGCCCTACAAGCTCGAGATGGAGGCGATTGACACGATGCAGGCCGGCGATGTGCTGGTCGTCGATGGCGGACATTTCAAGGAGGCGGCATTCTGGGGGGAATTGCTTTCCACCGCCTGTAAGGCCAGGGGAGTTCGCGGGGTGGTCATGACCGCCTGTTCCCGCGATTTGTGGAGTCTCAACAAGCTGGGCTTTCCGGTTTTCGGAATTGGTGCCACGCCGGCGGACAGCCTCGGGAGGATCGATATCAAGGAAATCGGTCAACCGATCGTGATCGACGGGGTGTCGACCAGAAGCGGGGATTACATTCTTGGAGATGTGGATGGTGTGGTGATCGTGCCTCAGGATCGGAGCGCTGAGATTCTCCGGCTCGCCGAAGCCAAGGCGTCGGGTGAGAACACCGTTCGCGACGAGCTGGCGGCCGGACAACCGGTGGCTGATGTTTTCCGCAAGCACGGCATCCTCTGAGATTATCGAATCACGTCAGGCTTCGACGCGCGCTATCGGACCGTCCAGCAGTGGGTCTTTGGTGGACTTCATCCAGCGTTCCAGTCGTTCCCGGTGCGCGGTCAATTCGGGATGGTCGATCAACGGTGACACCTCGCCGGGATCATTTTCGAGATCATAGAACTCCTCAGTCGGGCGGTGGTTCCAGAAGTCCGCGTCGCTCGTCATGGATTGGCGGGTGGGGGAGTTGTAGATGTCCGAGGGCATGACGAGTTTCGGGCGCTCGGCGAAATTGCGGATATATTTGAAGCGATCGGTTCGGATGCTGCGAATGGGGTCGTAGTGTTCGTGATACGTCTTCTCGGTGAACACTTCTTGTCTCGCTAATGCCAGGTCACCGCGCAGCAGTGGGAGGAGGCTGTTCCCTTGGATTCGGGATCCGGTGTCGATTCCGGCGACATCCAACAGCGTTGGCATGACGTCGACGTTGGAGGTGAGTTCGGTCGGGCGTAGATTCGCTGCCGTCGTTCCCGGAAGGCGGGCCATGAACGCCACCTGGACTCCCGGGTCGTAAAGCGTTCCCTTGGCCCGTGGAAAGGGGAGGCCGTGGTCGGCCGTGAAGATGACCAGCGTGTTTTCCGCCTGACCGGTCTCCGCCAGAGTTTTCAGCAACCGATCGAACGCGGCGTCGATGGCCTTCACCGAATGTTGGAGATGGTAGAACTCGCGGCGCGTCGGTTCGTTGTCCGGCAAGTAATCTGGCACCTGAATTTCCTCCAAATCGGGCTCCGGCAGTTTGGACGGATCGCCGGGTTGTCCGCAGAAGGGGCGATGCGCTTCCCAGAAGCCGACGTGCAGATAGAATGGCGACTTCGCGTCGGCGTTCTCTTTCAGCCAATCCGCTGCACGGTCTCCTGCCACTTCAGCGAAACCTTCGGGTGAGCTGTCGACCACGGACACGTCGTCCGACACCTGGGAGAAACCGCCGAGTGTCCATTCGTGCAGGTGCCAGATGCCGAACAATGCCGTGCTGTATCCGTGGTCGCGGAGCCGTGCTGGCAGCAGTTCTTCATCGCGGTTCAAGGTCCAGCCGAGATGGGAGAGACCGAACTGGCCATTGGAATGCGGGTAACGACCGGTCATCAAGGACGATCGGCTCTGGCTGCAGCCAGGCGAGGTGACGAAATGGCGATCGAGCGTTATGCCCTCCTCAGCAAAGCGGTTCAGCGCTGGCGTCGAAGCGGATTCGAATCCGTAGGGGCCGATGTGGGTTCCCAGGTCGTGGGAGATCATCAGCAGGATGTTCGGGCGATCTGACATGGAGCGGGAGAAGCGTGCCAATGGGCGCTTGTGCCTGTCCACAAAATAGGCCGAGGGAGCCGAGCTCCCCCAGACCATGTGGTTTTGGCTGCTGCGTCCCCATAGTCCCGACTACTGAGAAATCGTGCGGTAGAAACGCTTCGTCCTGTTCGTGCTGGCGTTGTCCGTGAATTCGAATGCGTTCGTCGATCCGGTCATCTGGCCGATGGTCTCCCATTGCCTCACGTTGTCCGAGGCTTGGATTTGGTAGATGGCGCCGGCCTGGCCGGGATTGAATTCGAGCCGCAACGGGCCTCCGAACTGCAATCGGCGGATGCGATTGAATCTCACCGGATCGGGGCTGTCGTCATTCTGCAGTTCGAAGTAGACCCGGTTGGTCAAAAGGGTGGCTCCCACCGGATTGCTGAAGTCGATGTAGAACCTTTCGTTGAGTTCGAAGACCGTGTCGCCCAGGATGGTCAACGTGATGTTCGTGGATGCAGTTCCGGCCGTGATTGTCGCCGTGCCGGAGGTGCTGACGAAGTCGGAACCGGCCACGGCTGTTCCTGAGCTGGTCACGTAGTCCACCGAGATGTCGTTGGTTGTGAACGCTGACAACAGCAGTTGGAAGTGTGATGTACGGTTCGTGTCACCTTCCGGCGTGATCATGTTCAGCGGTAGCAGCGTGATTACATTGCTGCTGCCGCCGGAAAAGGTCTGGAACATCATGCTGACCGGGCCGTCTCAGGACACCACGTTTGTCTGCGGCTGCGGCGTGCTGATGCCCGTGCTCTGCGGGGCGACGGATATCGCGTAGATGCCCTGCTGGATGTTGTCGAAGCTGAACAGGCCGTTGGTGGTCGCCTGCGTGTCGACGACGACGTTGGTCAGCACTCCGTTCACCCGGAACTGGTAAGCCGCGGTCACGTCATAAGCCGTGCCGTGGGCCCGGGCACCGTTGAGCTTAATTTCGCCCATCATCTTGCCCCAGGAGGCGCCACGCCAACCGAGATACAACGTGTTGTCTGCACCGCCGGACTTCGCGAGGCGATAGTGGTCGTGGTTGGTCTTGCATCGCAGGGCCCAGAGACCGGCGACCGGATTGGTGACGGACAGTTCGTCACCCGGAATGATCGGCAGGCTGCCGGAGCTGGATACGACCACGCCGTTCGGATTGTAGAGTTCATACTCCATCGCCGTTGCCGCGGTGGGCGTGTTGGTGGTGAAGAAGTCGATGTTCAGGTGGGTGTCACCCGGCAGCACACGCAGTCGCCAAAGGGCGCTGTCGTCTTCGAATCCGGGGAACGACGGGCTGTGCGTGCCGACCCAGCGGGCTGAATGTTGCCACCAGAGCCACGAGGGCACGACGCATGGGTACACTTCTAGTGTTCATAACGATCCAATCTTCAATTTTTACATTAAGGATTCGCTCCCGAAGCAACATCTACCGTCAACCAAAGCGGTGATGCCGAACCATTTTGAATCCCTCAACCAATTACCACTTGCTTAGCCACATCTATCGACCAGTTCAAGCGAGGACCTAAGCAGCAACCGGCATGCCGATCACATGCCTAAGAGTTTCCCCCTACTCCCGATGGGGGAGTCCTGTAACCTAAAGGGCCCTCGTTTTCTTGTGTTTGCCGCACGACTTCTTCAATTTGGGTGGAACAAAAACAATTTATGGCATCCACAGCCGACCAACTTCGAAAACTCCTCAAGGAGAGAATCCTCGTTCTCGATGGCGCCATGGGCACGACTTTGCGCACTTACGGAATGAAGGAAGCCGATATACGTGGCGACCGATTCAAGGACGCGAGAGTGGATCTCCTGAACAACGGCGATCTGTTCTCGCTCACACAGCCTCAAATTCTCTGCGATATCCACAAACGCTTCCTTGAGGCCGGTTCGGATATAATTGAAACCAACACCTTCAGTGCCACTTCGCTCGCTCAGCACGAGTTCTTTGTTGAAGACCCGCGTGAAAAAGGAGGGCGCAAGGATCCCGATTTCTTCTCGGAGATCTTGGAGAACAAATTCCTCACTGATCTTGCTTGGGAGATCAATGTAGAGTCCGCCAAACAATGCCGCGAATGGTGCGATAAGATCGGCAACGAAACCGGCCGCCAACGCTTCGTCGCCGGTGCGATCGGACCCCTGACAGTTTCGCTGACGAATGCCCCCGACGTGGAGGCCCCTGCCTTTCGGGCCGTCACATTTGACCAGGTTAAGCAGACCTACGCTCACCAGATTCGCGCCCTTATCGCCGGCGGCGTTGACCTTATGTTCGTCGAGACCATCTTCGACTCGCTGAACGCCAAGGCGGCTTTGGTCGCACTGAAAGAAGTCTACGAAGCGGACAAGGTAGACTATCCCATAATCATCTCCGCAGCCGTGGGTAAGGGTGGTGACACCATGATCTCGGGTCAGGTCGTCGAGGCCTTGTGGAATGCCGTTGCACATGTCAATCCCATCGCGGTCGGCCTCAACTGTTCCCTCGGCCCCGATTTGATGAAGCCTTCGCTTGAGGAGTTGGGCTCCAAGGCGAGCACGGCTATCTCCTGCTATCCCAATGCCGGACTTCCCAATCCTTTGGCTGAGACCGGATTCGATCTGTTGCCTGGGGATATGGCCAACTACCTCGGCGACTTTGCCAAGGACGGCCTCGTCAATCTTGTCGGAGGCTGCTGCGGAAACACTCCGGAACACGTCGCCGCCATCGCTAAGGCCGTCGAAAACGTCCAGCCCCGCGAATATGCTCAAACGAACACCAAGCTGAGGCTTAGCGGCTCCCAGCCATTCACGCACGAGTCTGAAAATTTCCTGATGATCGGGGAGCGAACCAATATCACCGGCTCACCCAAATTCAAGAAGCTCATTAAGGCCAATGATCTCGACGCGGCGCTATCGATCGCCCGTCAACAGGTCGACAACGGCGCCAACGTCATCGACATCAATATGGACGAGGGCATGATCGATTCGGAGGCGGTGATGGTAGAGTTCCTCAATCTCATCCAGACCGAGCCGGATATTACCAAAGTGCCGATCATGGTCGATTCCTCCAAGTGGAGCGTAATTGAAGCCGGATTAAAGTGCCTTCAAGGCAAAGGAATCGTCAATTCGATCAGCCTCAAAGAAGGCGAAGAACTATTTCTGGATCATGCCCGCAAGATCCGCACCTACGGCGCCGCGGTCGTGGTGATGGCCTTCGACGAGCAGGGGCAGGCGGACAACTACGAGCGCCGCAAGGAAATCTGCCAACGCAGCTACGACCTCCTCACGCAGAAAGCCGACTTTCCTCCGGAAGACATCATCTTCGATCCCAACGTGCTGACCGTCGGCACGGGGTTGGAAGAACACGTCAACTACGCCGTCGACTTCATCAACGCCACCAAGTGGATCAAGGACAACCTACCTCACGCCAAGGTCAGCGGCGGCATCAGCAACATTTCGTTTAGCTTCCGCGGCAACAACGTGGTTCGCGAAGCCATGCACGCGGCATTCTTGTTCCACGCCGTCAAAGCCGGGCTGGACATGGGCATCGTCAACGCCGGCATGCTCGCGGTTTACGACGATATCGAACCGGAGTTGAAAGAACGCGTCGAAGACGTCCTGCTCAATCGCCGCGAGGACGCAACCGAACGCCTCATCGATCTCGCGGAAGAACTAAAGCGACAAAAGGAAGAAGGCGGCGAAGAACTCGAAAAAGCCAAGGCCGAATGGCGCGAGTTGCCGGTCGAGAAACGACTCGAACATGCCCTCGTCAAAGGCATTGCCGATTACGTGGTGGATGACACGGAGGAAGCCCGTCTCAAACTCGGCAAACCGCTCCTGGTCATCGAAGGTCCGCTTATGGACGGTATGAACGTCGTCGGCGACCTCTTCGGTGCGGGCAAGATGTTCCTCCCGCAAGTGGTCAAGTCCGCCCGGGTGATGAAGAAAGCCGTGGCCCATCTGGAACCGTTCATGGAAGCCGAGAAGGTCGCGGGCGAGTCCGCCGGAAAGATTCTCCTCGCCACCGTGAAAGGAGACGTCCACGACATCGGCAAGAATATCGTTGGCGTCGTGTTGGCCTGTAACAACTACGAGGTCATCGACATGGGTGTGATGGTCACCTGCGACAAGATCCTCGCCCGGGCACGCGAAGAAAACGTCGACATTATTGGATTGAGCGGATTGATCACCCCGTCCCTCGACGAAATGATTTACAACGCCCGCGAGATGAAGAAGCAGGGCTTCAGCATTCCTCTGCTCGTCGGTGGAGCCACCACCAGCAAGGCACACACCGCAGTAAAGATTGACCAACACTACGACGAACCTGTGATTCACGTCTCGGACGCCAGTCGTGCAGTCCCCGTCGTTTCCAGCCTCTTGAGCAACGATCAGAAGGCCGCTTTTGTCAGCAACCTCAACGAGGAATACGACAAGGCCCGCGCCGCGCACAGCGGCCGCAAGGTCGATCTCGTCAAACTCGACAAGGCTCGTGAAATCAGCGAACAGCTCGACTGGAACAACTACGAAATCCCGCAACCTGAATTCACCGGCATCCGCACATTGTCCTCCGAGAACGAAGACGTCCACATCAACGACCTCATTCCGTTCATTGACTGGTCCCCGTTCTTCCACACCTGGGAGCTTCGCGGACGCTTCCCCAAGATTCTGCAACATGAGAAATACGGGGAAGAAGCCACCAAGCTATACAATGACGCGCAGAAGCTCCTGCAGAAGATCAAGACCGAGAATCTCCTCGGCCTCCGTGCCGTCTATGGTTTCTTCCCCGCCAACAGCAAGGGCGACGACGTCGTCCTGCGCGACAACGGCGACGCGAAATTTCACTTCACCCGCCAGCAGACGAAGAAATCCGACGACAAACCGCACTATTGTCTCGCTGATTTCATCGCCCCTGGAACGGCGAAGGATCACGTTGCCGGATTCGCTGTCACCTCTGGCGTCGGATTGAAGGAATTGGTCGAGAAATATAAGGCCGACAACGACGACTACAATGCGATCATGACCGAGGCCTTGGCCGATCGTCTGGCGGAAGCCTTTGCGGAATACCTTCACAAACGGGTTCGTGACGAATGGGGTTTTGGTCGGAATGAAGGTCTCTTGAACGAGGATTTGATTGCGGAGAAATACCAAGGCATCCGTCCGGCCGCCGGCTATCCCGCGTGTCCGGATCACACGGAGAAACGCACCCTTTGGAAACTCCTCGATGTCGAGAAGAACGCCGGCATCGAACTGACCGAGAGCTGCGCCATGAATCCCGGCTCCAGCGTCAGCGGCCTCTACTTCAGTCACCCGGAATCAAAATACTTCGCCGTCGGCAAGATCGGCAAGGACCAGGTGGAGGACTACGCCGCCCGCAAAGGCATGACGGTGGAAGAGGTCGAGCGCTGGCTCGGTTCGAATCTCGCCTACGATCCCGAATAGCCGTCGGACGAAAAGAAGGTCGGGTTGCGGTCGCCGCAGGCATTTGCCTTGCTAACGGGACGCTTCGCTTCACACTGCCGTGAAATCAAACGGGGACCATGAACTTTCCACTCACCTTCCGCTTCAAAATCGTGGCGATTGCGCCGCAGTTGTCTGTCACTGACGCCACCGGCAAAACCGTCTGCTATGTGCAGCAGAGGCTCTTCAAGCTGAAGGAGAACATTGTTGTCTATGCCGATGACAGCAAGTCGCGGACGGTTTGCGAGATCAAGGCCGACCGGATCATCGATTTCTCAGCGAACTACGGCTTCATTGCGCCGGACGGGAGTGAATTCGGAAACATCAAGCGCCAGGGCATGAAGTCGCTGTTCTCCGCGCGCTATGACATATCGCGCAACGGGCAGCCGCTCTTCGAGCTGCGCGAAGAGAATCCGTGGGTGAAGCTTCTCGACGGGATCTTTGAAGGAATTCCGATTCTGGGCGGATTCTCGGGATACGTGTTTCACACGCGCTATCTCATTCAAGATTCGGCGGGAAAGCGGTATTTCACGCTGCACAAACGCCCGGCGTTTTTCGAAGGCGTTTTCGAATTGGAACAACACGAGCCGACTGACGCGGATCTGGTGGCCCTGATGAGCACTCTCATGATGTTGTTTCTCGAACGTGATCGCGGCTGATCTGCGCAGCCTTGCACTGGAGGGCATCGCTCCGTCGATGCCGGGTTGAGGCCCGAGATTGGCAAACACGCGAAGGCGGAATCGACGGAGAGATTCCCTCCGTGTTTGTCGGGATGTTGGAAGGGATACAAACGGATCGCGCGTCGGCGGCAGGCGCGGCTGAGGTTGAGCCGGGCGTCATTTGCCGGTGAGCCCCGAAATGATCCGGTCCGTGACCCGTTGCCAATCATGCCGGGCCAGCAGTTCCCGTTTCCATTCGATGATCTCTTCCGACTTGATCTCCAATGATCGGGAAAGCGATTCGGCGAAACTCGCATAATCCTCATTGGAAAAGGAGACGCCCGAATTGCCCATGATCTCGCCGGTTGCGGGGATGCTCGAATAGACGGGCACGGTTCCCGCGATCGTGGCTTCTACGGGCGGCATTCCGAATCCCTCGTATTCCGAAGCGAACACCAGTGCACGCGCTTCGGCGATCTTGGCTCGATATTCCGCTTCCGAGAGCCGCGGATTCATACGCCAGTTTGCGTGGTTCGGCAGGTTGATGCCATCGGGCAGTGCACCGATCCAATCGATTGGTTCGCCGAACTTTGTCTTTCGTTGCCAGCGGTCGAGCCATTCCACCATGCGTGCGGTCAGCTTGTGCGGAAAGCGGCCAGCCAGTACGACGACGCCGGCCTTGTTCGTACACCATTCGCCGGCGGCGTCTTGGAAACCGATGCCGGCGTGTATCACCGGCGGCGGTTTCATTCCCAGCTTGTCGGCGACGCGCAAGACCTCATCGCGCGTGAATTCGCTGATGGTGAAGATGACGGCGGATCGTTTGATGGTCGCGCGCAGGCTTCGCTGGAAGTAGCGGGCTTCGAGCCGGGAAACGGCCTTGGGATGGTGGACGTGGTAAAAATCGTGAATTGTATCCGCCACGCAACTGGCCAGTTTCACGGGAGGCTTGTGGACAAAGGAGGCGAATCCCTTGGGCAGGAAAAGCCATTCGTTGTCGCGGCGACGTGCGGCGGCGTACACATCCCACTGATCCCATTTCATGCGTCCCAGTTGTCCCTTGAGAGCGACGTCATGGTTGTAGATGCCGGTATTGGCCGCGGTGGGAATGAGATCGATCAGGGTGGAATTGGTCAGCACGTCGAGGCGCTCCACTTCCGGGCGCAGCTGGAATTCCCGGGCCAGACCGAGCGACAGGTTGAAGATGCCGATGGATTTGGTCTTGGCGAAAGACTGGTCGGCCAGGGAATAGGTGATGCGCAGTCCGGACATTGCTGACTGCGCAGACGATTCCTTTTTTGAGCCGGTTTGCCAACTCAAGTATTTGAAATCGTCGCAGGGTTCGCGCAGGCTTGCCGGCCGCTGTCCGCATGAAGATTGCACTGGCACAAATCAACACCATCGTCGGGGACTTCGCATCCAACGTGGCCAAACTCGTCTCCGCCTATCACAAGGCGCGTGAAGCCGGCGCCGCCATCGTGGTCGCGCCGGAACTGGCGACCTGCGGTTATCCGCCGCGAGATCTTTTGGCGAAGGAGCATTTCGTGGATGCGAATCTGCGGGCGGTCGAGGAACTCGCAGGGATCACCTTGGATACCGCGCTTGTCGTCGGCTACGTCGATCGCAGTGATTCCAAAGCGGGTCGGCCGTTGACCAATTCCGTGGCACTCCTGCGCAATGGCCGGGTCGTTGCCCGGCGCCACAAGTCCCTGTTGCCTTCGTACGACGTGTTTGACGAGGACCGGTATTTCGAACCGGCGACCGAGAACAAACCACTCAAGCTGGATGGCCGTTCGCTGGGATTGACCGTTTGTGAGGATCTTTGGAACGAGGAAGGATTCTGGCGCGACGAGAGACGTTATCCGAATGATCCGGTTGCCGGGCTTATCGACCAGGGCGTCGAACTGATACTCAACGTGTCCGCCTCACCGTGGCATCTGGGCAAGGATCGACTGCGATTGGAGATGCTTTCGAGTCTGGCCAAGAAGCGGAAGAAGCCGCTCGTCTACTGCAATCTGGTCGGAGCCAATGACGAACTCGTATTCGACGGCGGCAGTCTGGTGTTCAATGCAAAGGGCAAACTGATCGCGCAGGGGGCGTCGTTCAAGGAAGACCTGGTCGTGGTGGATGTGGATTCCGCACCGGCAATTGAGCCGGCCGGGTTGTGTGCCGAGGAGAATATTTTCGATGCCCTCGTGCTCGGCGTAAGGGATTACCTGGGTAAATGCGGCTTCAGACAGGCGGTGATCGGACTCAGCGGTGGAATCGATTCCGCGCTTACCGCTGCCATTGCGGTCGAAGCCCTCGGGGCCGAGAACGTGCGCGGGGTCGCGATGCCGTCCCAATATTCGTCCGAGGGAAGTGTGACGGATGCACGTGTGCTTGCGGGCAATCTGGGTATTGAATTCGACGTCATCCCGATCGAGGAACAGTTCAATGCGGTGCGTCATCGCTTGGCGGACGTGTTTGCCGGACGCGACGAGGATGTGACGGAGGAAAACATCCAGGCGCGCATTCGCGGCGTGACCATGATGGCGATGTCCAACAAGTTTGGCTCCCTCCTCCTGACCACGGGCAACAAGAGCGAACTGGCCGTCGGCTACTGCACGCTTTATGGTGACATGTGCGGCGGTCTGGCAGTTATCAGCGATGTGCCCAAGACTCTGGTCTATGACGTTTCCAAATGGGTGAACCGCAATGGCGAGATCATTCCGGAATCCACGATTACCAAGCCGCCCTCGGCCGAATTGCGCCCGGATCAAAAGGATCAGGATTCGTTGCCGGAGTACGATGTGCTGGACGCCATTCTCCAGAAGTATGTCGTCGAACACTGCTCGGCCAAGGAACTGATTGCGGAGGGATTTGACGAGCAGGTCGTCCGGAAGACCTGAACGAATACAAACGCCGTCAGGCTGCACCGGGATTGAAGGTCACCAGCAAAGCCTTCGGCATGGGGCGTCGCATGCCCATCGCGCAGCGGTTTCGCGACGTTCCTTGATGAGTTCAGACAACGTCGTGGTAAACATCCAGCGTCTGCTCGGCGCATTGCTTCCACGAAAAGCGCATTGCCTGCTTCAGCCCGGCCATGGACGTGGAGGTTCGCAACCGGGAGTCCTTTGACAGGTCTTCAAGTATCTGCCGGTAGGCTTCCGGATTGGGGTCGGTCCACAAGGTCGCATCTCCGCCAATTTCCGGCAGGCTGGCGACCTTGCTGGCGACGGTCGGGCAGCCGAGTCCCATTGCTTCGAGCAATGGAAAACCGAAGCCTTCGTATTTGGTGGGGAACACCAGGGCGGTGGCATGGCGATAGAGCCAGGCGAGTTCCGCATCCGATACGTGACCTAGGTAGTGCCAATTTTCCGGAGGTTTCCCTTCACCGGGAACACCGGCCCAACGGGCGCCGGCGATGGCCAGGGCGGGCAGTTCGGTTCGCGAATTCTCGTAGGCCTGTCGCAGCAGTTGCAGGTTTTTGCCCGGTTCGAGTGAGCCGACGAAAAGAAAGAACGGTTCTTCGGGCAGCTCCCCCGGTCTTTCATCCAGTCCTGCCGGTACATCGGCAAAATCGTTGCCGAGATGGATCGCTTCCAGTTTGCTCGCGGGGAGGTCGAGCAGTTGCATGGCTTCGGAGGCCGTGAATTCGCTGATGGTAATGACCTTGTCCGCCTTGGCGAGATTGCGGAGGCGCCGGCGGCCCATGTGACGCAGCCAGGGACGATAGCGTTCGGGAAAGCGAATGAGAGCCAAGTCGAGCAGGGTTATCACGTGTGGCATGCCGGCGGGCGGATTGATGAACCAGTTGCTCGGGGAATGGAACGCGTCCGCGCCGCTGTGATGGATCTTTCCCGGTGCGGCCAACGGGGCCCAGATAAATTCCCGAAAGAAGGTCTTCAACATCCTCGCCGGTTGGTGATATTCGCGATTCTCGACCTCCCACGCGATCGGGCGGAAACGGAAACCAGGTTGAGCAAGTTCCCGGAACCCGCGTTGCAGACCCCGGATGTAACGCGCAGCGCCGGCGCGGCTGGTGTAGGTGGCGGTGGTGTCGAGTGCGACGTTCATCACGAAACCGGAACGGGCTTCGTTTCGGGAGGTGGATCGAGTGAGGCTTCCTCCGCCTCGTTCTGCAGATCCTGTCGGGTGCGAACGCCGTGATTCACCGAAATGCTCAAGGCCACCAGACCGGTGAACACCATGAGATCCTGGTCGAACTGACCGTAGAAGATGAGGAAGAACGACAGTCGCGCAAGGAAGAAGGCGAGGAAGAAGGTGTTGATGTTCTTCAGATGGTCGGGGCCGTATCGATAGTTCCGATACAACACCATGATACCGGCCCAGCAGAACCAACCGAAGCAGACCAACCCGCCCAGTCCGAAGGGTATCACCGTCGTCAGGATTCCGTTGTGATAGTTCCCGCTGATGAGCGTGTCTTCGTAGGCGGTGAACATGCCGCGGCGGATGGCTTCCTGGGTGAGCACGTAGTCCGTGCCGCTGAAGCCGAATCCTTTGCCGAGCACAAGGTAGTCAGGAACTTCTTGTGCGACGATTCGCCACATTTGGATGCGCCAATCCAAGGTGCCGTCCGCGTCCGACCGCGCCATCGGGTGAACTTCAATCGGCAGGAAGCTCAGCGCGCGCTGCATGGACAACGGCAGTTGCTGGGCAAAGAGGATCAACATCATGCCCACCAGGATGGAAGTTCCGGCGAAGATCGGCAGGTAACGTGTCTTGTGCAGCTTCTCGATGAAGAACTGCGACACGGTAAGGATGCCGAAGAGAATGATGGATGAACGGAAGCCGCCAAACAGTCCCACCACAAAGATTGTGAAGAAGGCCACAATCCGCCACGGCTTCGACGGGTTCAGGATGCCTCTCAGTCCGTAACGCAGCAGCATGAACCAATAGGCCGCCTGGGAGGCCCACGCCATGCCGGTTGAACGCTTCAGAGTGTCCTGGCTAGCGGCCGTGTGAAAGGCGACATCCACGGGGAAGAAGTGGAAGAGAAAGTAGAAGGAGGGGCCGAGGATGAAGGCGACGTCCGCAAAGATCGCCGTCATGCCCATCAGGAGAAATCCGCTGCACAACCATTGCGCGTCCTTGGGCTGGATCCTATGCGCGATGATGGCGAAGTAACCGAAAATCGCCCCCAGTACGCCGAGGTAGCGTTTGCCGCCCCAGGTGTCCGAACCGAGCGCCCGTCCGCCGATGCCACCAGTGAGAGCGGCGGTGATCAAGACAACCCCCAGCAGAATGATCAGCGGCATGGCCACCGAATGCACGTGGATGAAGGAGCTCTTCTTAGTGAGCGTGCGACTGACGATGGAGATCCCCAGGCTTACCCCGCTCAACACCGCCCAGAGCATCGGTTGCCCGGGCAGAAAGAAGATGACCAGTGCGGCATTCCAACACAGCACCAGTGCCGGATGATGCCAGCGCAGAATGATCGGGGAGACCAGTACGGACATGACTGCCGCGATGACCGCGATGCTCCGCATGGAAAGCGGATTCACCAGGCAATAGCCCACCACCAACGCCAACGGAATCGTGATCAGATATCCGAGGGCCACCGGTGATATGCCGTGTTGATTCGTCATCGCCGCGCAGAGTTGAGTGGAACGCCCAGCATTCCTCAATCAAATTTGCCGCGCAAAAGTTGCGGATTGGTTTTCAGGTAAGCGCTCATTGCCCCGTTCGCAGGGCCTTTCGGTAAATATCGAGATACTGTCGGGTCATGCGCTCGATGCTGAAGTCTTCCGCAATCCGAGTTGCGGCGGCTTGTCCCAGCTTTTGCCGGCGACCGGACTGTTTCACGGCGTCGAGCAACTGTTGAGCGCCGGCGTGAGTGTCATTCGCGGGGAATAGCCAACCCGTCCTGCCGTGTTGCACGACTTCTTCAACGCCGCCGACCCGGGCGGCGAGCACCGGGGTGCCGCATTGGGCAGCTTCGAGCAACACCGTGGGCAGTGAGTCGAATTGCGGGCTGGTGAAGAGGAAAAGGTCTAGGGAGCCGAGAAAGTCGCGTGGTGAATCGATCCAGCCGACGTGGTTGATCCGGTGCCACCAGGCATTTCCGGAGAATCGGTGTTGGATTCGTCTCCACAGTTCGGCTCCCGCTTCGTCCTGCGGTTCCCCTGCCAGTTGGAGTTCCCATTTGCCGGTGTATCTCGCAGCGAAGATATCAAGGAGCTCAAACAATACGATGAGTCCCTTTTGCGCGGAGAAGTTGCCCATAAAGCCGAGTTGAAGCAGTGGGGAACTTCGTTTCTTGACCGGTTTTGCGGGGTGAATGCCGTTGTGGATCGGCGTCAGAAGGCCGGGAGAGTAGCCGGCATCGAAGCACGCGGAGCGGACCGCGTTGGAGACACAGGTCAACCGGTCCAGACCGAGATTGGCTGACCATCGCATCAGGCGCTGGCGAGAACGGGAAATGAAGAATGCCTCAGGATGGTCGTGGAGCGTGCCGACGACCGGGCGCTTCGAGATCTTTCCGGCCAGAGCGGCCAATTCCCAGTCCCGGGCGGACCAGCCGTGCAATAGGGTCTCGCCGGATCGGCCTGTTTCCCGGCACACGGCGGAGATCTGTCGGATCAGGTTCCAGGGGCGGAACGGCTGATTGCGGGGCAGGGGGCGGAATTCCGTGCCGGCCGGAAGGTTGTTCGCGGTGCGAGAGCCGGGCACGGCCATCACGAGGGGCGGATGTCCGGCAGCGGTCAGACCGGAGACGAGGTTGAGCATGACCCGCTCGGCGCCGCCGAAGTATTCCGCTTCGTTGTGAACGATTATGATTCGCACCGCCGCAACGGTAGACAACCCGCAACGATTCTCCAATACGGGGTTCAAGTGAGAAACTGGAGGTCATCGCTTGGTCAACGCCGTTTTTTGTGGCAAATCCCGTCCCCCGATCGCTGAACCTACGGAGCAGTTCCCGCCAAGTCGCAATACCGCCCCGACCGGCAATTCTGGCTTTTCGGTCTTCGTCTGGTCGGGGAAGCTGCGGGCGCTTCGTCAATCGGAACCAAGATGAACTGTCCACTGTGTGCCAAGACTGATGCCCGGGAGTTGGAATCCTTTTCCAGCAGCGACGTTGTGTCGGAGTATCAGCGGCAGTTGGGCATCAATGTCGCCGCAGAGTTTGAAAAGGTTGTGAACCAGACCCGGCTTTTTCGTTGTGGAGAGTGCGGACTGGAGTTCTTCGATCCTTCGGTGGCGGGTTCCGCGCAATTCTATGCTGATGTGAGTGCTACGCCGGGATACTACCCGGAACGACGATGGGAGTTCGGTAGGGTGGCCGCGAAGATTACCAAGGATGCAGAAGTGTTGGATGTGGGGTGCGGAGACGGGGATTTTCTCAAGTCCCTGCCGAACCCGAGGCGGCTCGGACTGGATCTGAATCCGTCGGCGCTGGAGAAGGCCAAGGACTACGGTTTTCCAGTGCGCGGAGAGACGCTTGCCCAACAGCCGGATGGCTCGGCTGATGCGATCACCTTGTTCCATGTAATGGAGCATCTGAACGACCCTTCGGAGATCCTCACGGAATTGGTGCGGGTATTGCGGCCGGGCGGATTGCTGGCCATTGCCGTTCCCAACAACGATGGGTTTATCGGGCGAATGATCCATGCTCCGCTGAACGGTCCGCCGCACCACGTCCTGCGTTGGGGGGAGAGTTCCTTGCGTAAGATCGCCGAGTTGCATCCGTTGAAGTTGGACGAGGTTGAGTTCGAACCGATCTGGCCGGATCAGATGCTGCTGTATCGGCGGACACGTTACGGAAACATGGCTGCCGGACTCATGGGCATGAAACCGAAATGTTATGCGGTGACCGGCATGACGAAGCTCTTCCGGAAAATCGGCACGGCGCTCGCATTCGCCCGTGGTTGGCTCGGATCATCACCGCCGAAATCAGTTCACGGGCACACCATCGTGGCTTACTTCCGCAAGGCTGAATGAAGTCCGAATCCACAATTTCGCGACTGAACGCGTCCGCGGAGCTGTGGTCCTGGGTGTTCAATTTCTTCCGGCTGGCTTCCGGTGTCCTGCTGCTGCCGCTGTTGCTGCACAAGTTGAGCCAACCGGATTTCGGGATGTATTACGTCTTCCTGGGATTGTTGACCTTGGTGCCGATGCTGGAGCATGCGTTCTCCTTCAACATCGCGAGGTTTGCGGGCTATGCGCTCGGTGGCGCCGAGGATCTGAAACCGCAGGGCATGGCGGAACCTGAGGCGCAGGGCGATCCAAATTATCCGCTCATCTGGAACGTGCTGCTCGCGACCAGGGCGCTGTATCTGCGGCTGGCCTTGGGGACCATGGTGGTGCTGGGCGGCGTCGGTTGGCTGGTCGTGCGTGGACGCGTAGGGGAGACCTCCGATCCGACGCTGACCTGGGTGGCCGGCGGAGCCACCGTGCTGGCGGCGGGGGCGGAGATCTACTCGGCCTGGTGGAATTCGTTCCTGAAAGGACTGGACCAGGTTCGCGACGGGGCGCGCATCGCGACCATCGCTTACGGAACGAAACTGCTGTTGGCCTGCGGACTGTTGTTGGCGGGACTCGGCTTATGCGCCGTGCCGATTTCCGGTCTGGTGGCTGCGACCATTCAACGGACCCTGTCGCGGCGGCGTTGCCTGGAACTGCTTCCGGATGCAGCGCGGCCAGGAAAGGCCATGGATCATTCCGATCTGCTTGCGAAGATCTGGCCGAATAGTTGGCGGGTCGGGCTGCAGCTCATGAGCGGGTATGTCGCCTTCAATGGAACCTCGGTGTTGTGCCTGAACGTGTTGGGCCTGACGGCAAGTGGGCAATTGGGGTTGACCTGGCAGATTTTGATGATGGCCCAAAGCGTGGCGACCGTTTGGACCCAGGTGGCATGGCCCAAGGTGGCGCAGTTCCGAGCCCGGGGAGATGTCCGCGCCATTCGAGTAGTGATGCGCCCGCGACTGATCAAGCAGCTGATCAGCTTTGTGGTATTGGTCGTTCCATTTGCCTGGATCGGTCAGCCGGCGCTGGATCTGTTGGAATCGGACAAACAACTGCTGCCCGTGATCTGGCTGGCGGTAATGGCATCCAACATTTTTCTGGAGATGCATTTTTCATTCTGGACGGCGTTGTTGGCGACCGAGAACCACGTTCCGTCATTATGGGCCACGGTTGTGACGAATCTGTGTGGGGTTGCGGTTGCCGCCGGCCTGTTGTTCGGCACGCCATTGGGACTGGGGGCGTTGGTGATCGGTCCACTCGCGGTCGGCTGCCTGTTCAACTATTGGTATTGGCCGGTGGTCGGTGCGCGCAATGTGAAGTCCTCGCTTTGGGGAATGTTCCTTCAGAAATCTGACCAATGAAACCGGCTTGGGATCGATGCGTTGAGCGGCTGAAGCGGAAGCAGCCGTTCGACTGGTGCTTCTGGACCTTGGCGGGGTTGGTGGTGACGATCGTGCAGTTTCCATTCCTTCTGCGTGCCGGCTGGTACAGTTCGGCTACGGAGACGCAGCTGTTCTTCCTTTCCTCGTGGCTGCAGGGATTCCTGTTGATTTGTGCCGGGGTTCTCTTGGATCTGTTGATCGATCCGGTGACGCATCGGAGATGGCGGGGTTTTTTTGACGGGATATGCGTGTTCGTCCTGATGGCGATCATGCTGGACTACGCCTGTTTCAGTCAAATCGGGTTGCATATCCCGGGTGCGCTCTGGGAATACGCGCGGAACGGCGTCGGCGCATTTGTCTCCACCTTGCAGATCACGGGGGTGCCGATGTGGAAGATTCTGTTGTTTGCTGGATTCGTTTTCAGTCTGCCGGTGATCGGCTGGTTGGTCCTGCCATGGACGCGGAGGCTTTCCGCTCGCAGGCCGCAGCCATTGTCGGCACTCGGTGTCATCGTGTGTGCCGCGTCGTTGGTTTGCATGCTCTTTGCGGTGCAATGGTATGATTACCGCAACACGGACATTCGTGCCTGGCTCAAACGGAAGGTCATGCCGTTCCATTTCAGTTTCTTTGAGCTGCCAGCGAACACGATTGGCTATCCGGTGCGTGTTCCAGAGCTGGCGAGGGTGGCGGATATGGAAGCCGCGATTGCATCAGTGCCGATCGTTGGCGCGAAGACGAACGACGTGTTCATCTTCGTGATGGAGAGTGTTCGTCGCGCGTCCTGCGATGCCGAGACCGCGCCGAATTTCGACCTGTTTCGTGGTGATTGCCTGGTGGCGAAGGAAACGCTTCCGGGTGCCAACGTCACACCGCTCAGCTGGCTGGCTCTGTTTTATGGCAAACAACCGCTTTACCAGCGTCAGATTCGACGTTCGCCTGATCGTTGGGGGGCGCTGCCGCTGAAATTGTTTCGCAGGTTGGGCTACTC
>JAYPXF010000083.1:0-4014 GCA_038154405.1 Verrucomicrobiales bacterium
TGCAGACCGTCGGCCACACCCAGATCCGTCGCATCGTGATCGGGCGGAGCGACCGCGAACCTACTCCAGCCGAACTCAAACGCATGCAAGCCATGGTGCGCGAGGCAATGCAGGCCGGAGCCATCGGTGTGTCCACCGCCTTGATCTATCCGCCGGCCGTCTACGCCTCGACCGACGAGATCGCCGCCCTCTGTCGGATCGCGGGTGAACATGGCGGCCGTTACTACACCCACATGCGCAACGAAGGCGACCGGCTGTTGGAAGCCATCGATGAAGCCCTGGAGATCGGTCGCAAGGGAAAGACCTCCGTGCACATCTTCCACCTCAAAGCCGCCGGCAAGGCCAACTGGGGCAAGATGCAGCTCGCCATCGCCCGTATCAAAGCCGCGCGCGCCGCGGGAGAAGAAGTCGACGCCGACACCTATCCCTATATCAACAACGGGCTCAGCATTCAGGCCTTCATCCATCCCCGCCATTCCGCCAAGGGTCCGCAGGAATTCCTACGCCGCATCCAGTCACCGGAGATGCAAAAGGAAATCCGCAAGGACATGGAAGAAGGCGAGGGCTGGGAAAACTGGTTTCGTCACGCGGGCCACGATTGGAACAAGGTCGTCCTCGGCAACATTCAAGTTAAGGCCTACCGCGAACACAGCGGCAAGAACCTCGGTGAAATCGCCCGACTCGCGGACAAGGATCCCTGGGATGTCTTCTTCGATCTCGTCCGCGGCACCGCCTTTGCCCTGCCCGAGAGCATGACCGAGGCAAACAAGATGCGCGCCATGAGAGAAGAGTTTGTCTCCTTCTGCACCGACGTGGGCCCGGCCGGCGGTTCCCGCATCTCGTCACATCCCCGTGGCTACGGCTCCTTTCCCCGAATCCTTTCCCGCTACGTGCGCGACCACGGCGTCATCTCATTGGAGAAAGCGATTGCAAAGATGTCCGCCGTTGCCGCCAACCAAATCCTGGTCCACGACCGCGGTCGCATCGCGGAAGGCCTCGCCGCCGATCTCGCGATATTCGATTACGACCAGATCACCGATCGCGCCACCTTCGCCGAACCGTTGCTCCCGGCCGAAGGCGTACATTATACGATTGTGAACGGCGAAGTGGTGTTCGAGGCGAACAAGTTCACCGGCAAACTGCCGGGCCGAGTTCTTCGTGGTCCGGGGTACGAACCGTATTGAATCAATTTTTTCAAGGCAGATGCGCCACGTTGGCCATCGCTCCATTGTTCACTTCCGGGCAATCCGATCCGGTAGATTGAAATGATTTTGGGCTCCCGACGAAATCCCAAACCGATAGGCCCCAGCCCAACGCGGATGACACGGACACCACCTCAGTCTGTCTCAAAGAGATTCGAATCCGTGATCCGGAATTCCTCCACCGGCTGGCCACCGATCAGATGCTCCTGAATGATGCGTTCCAGAACCTCCGGCGTACACGAGTGATACCACGTGCCTTCCGGGTAGACCAACGCGATGGGACCGCGCTCACAGATCTGCAGGCAGTTCGCCTTGGTGCGATACACCAACGCCTGCGGCCCCACCAATCCCAGTTCCTTCAACCGTTTCTTGAGATAGTCCCACGCCGCGATCGAGACGTCCTTGGGAATGCACTTGGGCTTCGTCTGGTCGGCACAGAGAAAGATGTGCCGCCGGAACGAAGTCACCCCCAACTCCGCGGCCAACTGCGAGAGATCCTTGCCCATTGTATCAACGTCCGATGAGTTTCGGAGTAACGAGAAACTTCAGCAACCCGGACTTGCGATTGCCGATGCGGATGCAGGCACACGCGCATTTCTTCATCTCAAACTGCTGCGCCCCGGGAATCTTCAGCAGATCGCGAATCCGCTCCGACAAGGAGGGTTCGTGACCGACGAGCAGGATGTCTCCGCCCGGTCCGAGTTGAGTGACCCAGTCGGAGAAATCTTCGGAGGTCGTGGAATTCAACATCGCGCCGGCGAAATTCAGTTCCACCGGCCGGCCCTCATTGACGACACCGAGAACGATCTCCGCTGTCTGCCGCGCACGGATCAGGGGACTGGAGTACGCCGCCGAGAAACTCACCTTGGCCTTGCGCAGAAAGCGCGCCACCTTGCGCGCCTGTCTCCGGCCCGTGTCCGACAATTCTCGCTTCTTGTCGTCGTTGTGATCGAGCGCCGCTGCATGGCGCAAAAAATACAGGTTCATCAGTCGTCAGTTCTTCCTGTTGCGGATCGGCGGCCGCAGAATAGCCACCCACGACGGATGATTGAAAGTCGGGATTCTTCGCGACCGACCGCACCCAATCCGCGCATATTATTCGGTTGTGCTCCCAGATGTCAGCGAGTGTAATGCCATCCGCAACCGGTTCCACCACAACCCGATTCACAACATGGAAATCCCCGGCTCTGTCAGCGATCTGCTGCGTCACAAATCTCCCGACCTCTTCAGCGTCAAACCCGAAAGCACCGTGCTTGAAGCCATTGAGACGATGGCAGAGAACAACGTGGGCGCACTGCTGGTCATGTCCCGCAAGAAGCTCAAGGGCATCATTTCCGAACGCGACTACACCCGGAAGGTCATCCTCAAGGGACTCTCCTCCAAGAAGGTGGCCGTCAAGGAAATCATGTCCGATCGGCTGATCTGCGTGAGTCCGGAGAACACGGTAAGCGAGGCGCTCCGACTGATGACTGATGAGCGCGTGCGGCATCTGCCGGTGCTCGAAGGCGAACGAGTCATGGGGATCCTCTCGATCGGCGACCTGGTCAAGTGGATCATTTCCAGCCAGAGTGCCGCCCTCCAGCAATTGGAGAACTACGTCTCCTCCGGCGGTTATCCCGGCTGAAACCACGCGCGGTCTCGGTCACAACACTGCCATTTTGACAGGCGTCCGGAGCGCCGTTATCCTTACGCTTTCCAATGTCCGGCACGCCCGACATAGATCCCAAGCTCATTTACGTCGTCGATGACAATCTGCTGTTGGGACAGGTCACCGCCCAGATCATCGAGACGGGTGGATTCAAGACCCGTTTCTTCGTGGATGGACTCAAGGCACGGGAAGCTCTGATCCAAGACTCGCCCAAGCCCGGTATCGTGGTCACCGATTACGATCTCGGTCCGCTCGTGGGTTTCGAAATCATCGACGTCGCGCGCAAGGAGATTCCGGGTGTCAAATGCCTGTTGGTGAGCGGCACGGTGAAACACGAGGTCATCCAACGCCACCCAACCCAACCGGAGAAATTCCTGCCCAAGCCGTTCAAGGCAGACGAGTTGCTTGCCGATGTCATCGAGCTAGCCAAGGCGTGACCGTCGATGTTCGAACTCGTTGCTCCATACGAACCGGCGGGTGATCAACCCAAGGCGATCGAAAAGCTCGCCGCCGGCGTCAACGACGGACTGAAGCACCAGACGCTGCTCGGCGTCACCGGTTCCGGCAAAACCTTCACCATGGCCAACGTCATCGCCAAGGTGAACCGCCCCACCCTCGTCATCTCCCACAACAAGACGCTCGCCGCCCAGCTCTACGCAGAATTCAAATCGTTCTTTCCCCGCAACGCGGTCGAATACTTCGTCAGCTACTTCGACTACTACCAACCCGAGGCCTACATCGCCCGTACCGACACCTTCATCGAGAAGGACTCCAGCGTGAACGAGGAGATTGAGCGGCTGCGGCTCAGCACCATGAGTTCGCTCTTTGCGCGGCGCGATGTGGTGGTCATCGCCAGTGTCTCCTGCATCTACGGCATCGGCAGCAAGGAGGACTACGAGGCCATGGTCATCCCGATCCGCGTAGGTGACGAGATCGGGCGGGACACTTTTTTGTCACGGTTGGTGGACATCCAATACAGCCGCAATGACATCGCGTTCGAACGGGGTCAGTTCCGCGTTCGCGGGGACACGGTGGAACTGCATCCCGGCTACGCCGAAGATGCCCTGCGGGTGGAGTTCTTCGGGGATGAGATCGATCGCATCCCCCGGTCCGAACCCCGGCCCGGTGACACCCTCGAAGCGTTGCAGGCCCTCACCATTTATC
>JAYPXF010000083.1:4024-23723 GCA_038154405.1 Verrucomicrobiales bacterium
TTCGTAACTCCGGCGGAGAAACTCAAGCGCGCGATCCTTTCCATCCGGGAAGAACTCGGCGACCGCGTCGCCTGGTTTGAAAAGCACGGCAAGCTGATCGAAGCCCAACGCATAAAGATGCGTACGGAATATGATCTTGAGATGATGGAGGAGATGGGGTTCTGCTCCGGCATTGAGAATTATTCTCGCCACATCGCCAACCGCCCCCCCGGTTCCCGCCCTCATACGATCATCGATTTCTTTCCCAAGGACTTTCTGACCATCGTCGATGAATCCCACGCGACCGTGCCCCAGGTAGGCGGCATGTACGAGGGGGATCGCTCGCGCAAGACGGTGTTGGTGGACCATGGTTTCCGCCTGCCCAGCGCGCTCGACAACCGGCCACTCAATTTCGAGGAATTCCAAGGACTCCAAAATCAGAACGTCTACGTGAGCGCCACTCCCGCATTCCGTGAACTCGAATGGTCCAAGGGCAAGGTGACTGAACTCATTGTCCGTCCCACCGGACTGGTCGATCCCGAAATCACCATCCGGCCGCTCAAGGGACAGATCGACGACCTGATCGAAGAAGTCCGGCAACGCGTGGACAAGAAGGAACGGACGCTGGTCGTCACACTCACCAAACGTTCCGCCGAACAACTCACCGACTACCTGCGCGACATCGGCATCAACATCCGCTACCTGCACAGCGAAATCGACGCCATCGAACGCGTCGAGATTCTTCGCGCCTTGCGCAAGGGCGACTTCGACGTGCTGGTCGGCATCAACCTTCTGCGTGAAGGACTCGACCTGCCCGAAGTCTCGTTCGTCGCCATTCTTGATGCCGACAAGGAAGGCTATCTGCGCAGTGCCACGAGTCTGATCCAGACCGCCGGTCGCGCCGCGCGACATCTGCACGGTCAGGTGATCCTGTACGCCGACGAAAAGACCGACAGCATCAAGAAGTTCCTCCAAGTCTCCGAGTATCGCCGTAAGCGACAGCTGGAATACAACCGCGAACACAACATCACGCCGCGCAGTGTGTCTCGGGCGGTCGAAGACAGCCTGTCTTCCAGCCGCGCCGAGAAGGACGACGCCGACAATGTCCTGCGGGAAACGGTTGCCGACTTCGATGTCACGGAAACCATTCGCGAATTGGAGGAGTCCATGGTTCAGGCCGCCAACAACCTCGAATTCGAGAAAGCCGCGCTGTTTCGTGACCAGATCAACGAACTCAAGCGAATGGGCGACGGCTCCGGCAAATCCAAGTCGGCCAGCTACACCTCGGGAAAACCGGTACGTAAGAAACGCAAGCGGGCCAAGAAAAGCCATTGACCCTTACCCGCGTCTCCCCAACAAGCCGATCCATGAATCCGAGCCGGCCCTCCCCCAGTCACAAGAGACGGAAAGTCGTATTCGGCTGCGTGACCGCTCTGCTCGCAATTCTGTTGGCACTGTTGATCGGACTGCCGATTGCTGAAAAAGCCACGCGCTGGAAGGTCTCGGCCGAATACCGAAGAGCGGTCGAGGATCTCAATGGAGCGTCACAGACGTTCACTCCGGTCCACACCTACAAGGGCTACCTTGCGGATCATTCACATCCCATCGAATACCGATTTCTCCGGGCGCACACCCGCTCACTATCAATCGTTACCGGTGTATGGCGTCGCGCCCAAAACGATTAAAGGTATCTTGCCGGTGCCTGGAACCTGTGTCGCCCGGATACGCTGGAGCCCGTCGCTTTCCTGTCGTGGCTGGTCCAAGGCGGCAATGATCCCCACTGCCATTTCAGCGAGCGAATCGAAGATTTCGGTGCGTCAGACTCGTCCGGAAAACCGGTCGCCGGAATCGAGCATTCGGTCACGGACTTCACCACCCGGGTATGGCAACTGCCGCCCTCGTGCCAATGGAGATTTGTCGCGGGAGATCCCAGTAAGATCAGAACCGGCGACACCTGGCATTTTTTTCCGAATCGTGAGGGCATCCCGGAATGGGCCTGACGTTGGCGATACAACATCAACGAGGACAGCTTCCGCCGCCGGACACAACTCCTCCATGAACGCACACCGTGTCTGGCCTTTGTCGGGGATTCCTTTCTCTTCGGATGGGGGGTCTACGACCATGAGACATTGACCGAGCGACTGGAACACCTGTTTCAACAAACCGGCGGAGACGATGCCCCGCAGTGCGTCAACCTCGGCGTGCCCGGATACAACATCGAGCAGGCCCGGCTGTGCGTGATCGAGAACCACGAACGATTGGCAGCCGACGCGGTGATCCTCTGCTGCACGTCCAACGACCTGGAACCACAGTCGGTTGCGCCCGCCAATCCGGGGCGACTGTATCGGCGGACGTTCTTGAACTCCTGGTTGCTCGAACGAAGCAAACCGCTCGCGAATTCCCTGCTACCGCGCTCTTTGCGGCTGGCTTCACGACGATTCGAGGCGGCTGGCGATTCGGAAACCTCGTGGCGCTTCGACTCTTTCAAATTGCAGCAGGGACGCCTGGCTTTCATGCAGCTGCACAAGTTCTGCCAGCAACAAAACCTGCCATTGCTCGTCGTCGCCCTGCCAAGCCTGCTCGAACAGAACACGCACATCGACGTGGTTGGAGAATGGTGCAACGAAGCGCAGACACCCTTCCTGGAACTTCGTGCGGCACTCAAAGATCACCCGCTGGGTGAACTGAAGTTGAGCGAATTTGACAGTCACCCGAACCGGCGGTGTCATCAATTGTTTGCCAAGGCACTCGTGGGTCCCGTGGGCAGACTCTTCTCGCATCTTGACGTGGAGCTGCAGGAGTGATTGAAGTTGTCCAGCCGCCGACCAACCGACTCGCGTGGCACAACTGAATAAACATCCATCCCCGGGAACACCATGAAGATCGATCGTCGTACCGCATTGCAACTCCTCGCCACAACCAGCGCGACCGGAGCACTCACCAACTTCGCCCGCGCCGCCAATCCCGGCAAACCGCTTTTCCAAGTCTCTCTCGCGCAGTGGACGCTGGTCCGCGAACTCAAGTCCGGCAAGATCGACAATCTCGACTTCGCCGAGGTCGCCAGTGAGCACGGCATCAAGGCGCTCGAGTACGTGAACCAGTTCTTCATGGACAAGGCGAAGGACCGTGCCTACCTGAAGCAGATGAAGCAGCGCGCGGCCGACAACGGCGTGAAGAGCCTGCTCATCATGTGCGACCGCGAAGGCCGCATCGGTGACCCGGATGAAGCCAAGCGCAACCAGACCGTCGACAACCATCGCAAGTGGATCGACGCCGCCAAATTCCTCGGCTGCCATTCCATCCGCGTGAACGCCGGCAGTTCCGGCACTTGGGATGAACAAGTGAAACTCGCCGCCGACGGATTGGCCAAGCTCACTGAATTCGGCGCCCAAGC
Source organism: Verrucomicrobiales bacterium (assembly GCA_038154405.1). Lineage (GTDB taxonomy): Bacteria > Verrucomicrobiota > Verrucomicrobiia > Limisphaerales > JAYPXF01. The sequence goes on from JAYPXF010000083.1 coordinate 7,398, forward strand.
CGGCCTGAACGTGATCGTCGAGAACCACGGCGGCCTTTCCAGCAATGCCCAGTGGCTGTCCACCGTCATCAGCAAGGTCGACCACAAACACTGCGGCACCTTGCCCGACTTCGGCAACTTCCGTATCAGCAAGACCGAATCCTATGACTGCTACCAGGGCGTGAAGGAACTGATGCCATGGGCCAAGGGAGTCTCCGTGAAGGACATGAGCACTGACGCGAAGAACAACCGCGTCAAGGTGGACTTCACCAAAATGATGGACATCGTCCTCGCCACCGGATTCCGAGGTTATGCCGGCATCGAATTCGGCGGTTTCGCCGGCCTTAACGCCTCTCGTAAATCGCTAGAGAAAGCCCGGCGCGAATTGGCGAAAAAATACTCTGCCTGACCGACTGTTCAGGTAGGGACGCACAGGCAGCTTGTCCCTACCTTGGAAACCATCCCTACGCCCCGATCTTGGAGACCCAGATCACGAGGCCGATGATGACGAAGCAAATGCCGAAGCAGGCAATGAAGCCCCAGAAATCCATCTTGGTCGGACGTTGAAATTCCAGCTGGGATCCCTTGAACAGCTTGTTGTCATCAAACCGGTCCGGTTTGGCGTAGCTCTCATTCATCGCCTTCTTGTCTCCCTCCGGATCAGGATCGACCGGCGTCTTCATCTTCACGTAGAGCCGATCGAGACCTTCCTTGGAATTGGGCTTGGTCAGGAGACTCGCCACGATCATCACCAGAAACGGAGCCACGATCTTGAACGGCAGATCCAGGGTCTTTAGCGTCGCATTGCGCACCTGGGTGAGATCAAACAGGTTGGCGAAGATCAGCATGTCCACCCGCAGGGAACCACTGCCCTGCATCGGTCCGTCATAGGTCTTCACGACAACGGTCTGCCCATCCTTCTCCGTGCGCGAGATTTCCTTAAACGACGCTTCCTGGCCTTCAACCGGCTTGACTCCGCCGCCCCAGAAGATCGAAGTGCCGCCGGTCTTCTTGACATCGGTGATTTCCTCTCCCACGGCCGCAGCACGACCGGCGGCCACATCAGACGGCGCCGCCTTGCGCACGCTGGTGGTCTCCACGATCTGATTGACCGTGGTGTATTTTGCAGCCGTGCGCATGCCCGGAGCGACGGCCGGAATCAGGCGCGGCAACACAAAGAAACTCAGGATGCAAAATGCGACGGTGATCCAACCAGCAGTGGTCGTGGCGCGCCGCCAATACATGCCCACCCAGAACAAGGCGGCGAAGGTCATTGGCACAATCCACGTCAGCTCCAGCTGCTTGAACATGTCCAACATCGTGACGGAGATGATCACCGCGCCGAGCACCACGACGCCCCCGGTGATACGTCCCAGCTTGAGACCCTGTTCATCCGTTGCATTCGGATTGATGAACGGAATGTAGATATTGCGGACCACCAGCGCGGAACACACCAGCATGTAGGTGTCCACGCTGCTCATCAACGCCGCCAGCAGACATGCCAGCATCAGGCCAACCAGTCCGATGCCCACGGGTCCCAAAAGTTCCTTCGTCGCCACACCCCATGCTCGATCGGGATCAGCGATGAGGTCCGGTCGGCTGGAGAACAGGGTCAACACGATCAGCGCCGTCACCACCCAGCCGATGGTGCAGAAGCGTTTGATGAAGTTGCCGGTCACGAGGCCTACGCGGGCATCGTGCTCGCTCTTGGCCGTGCCGCCGCCAGTGACGATGAAGTGCGGCGTCAAAACGATCCCGACCATGTTCATGATCACGATCACGACAATCGCGAACAACGGGAATTCGCTCGACGCCGAACCACCGATGATGGTGAACACGTTCTCCGGCAACTGCTCATGCATCACGCGGAATCCGTCCGTCCACGAGTCGTTCGGTCCGCCAAACTTCTTCACCACCGCGCTGAGCCCGAACGGAATCAGCAACACGGAAAGCAGAATGATGCACATGCCCTGGATCAGGTCGGTCCAATAAGCCGCCGCCACACCGCCAAGCACGCCGTAGAGCACGACAATTACAGCCACCAGAGGCACCAGCACGTATTCGGTCTTCATGCCCAGCAGCTCCGCACCCATCAACGGCACGGCCACCTTGCCGATCGCGGTGAACAGCATCGCCCCGTAGACCATGTAGTAGATGCAGCCGAAGATCGCGTAGGCCACCCCAATGCGTTTCGACTCATAGCGTTCCACGAACCAATCCCCAAGCGTCAGGCAGCGCATGCGGCGGTACCACACCGCGCTGATCCAGTAGATCGGTGTCACGAAGAGCCAATACATCACGCCCCACATGCCGCTCATGCCGTTGGCGAAGGTGCCGCGGGCAGTGTTGACCGGATCGGAGGAACCCGTCCCCGCACCGAAGGCGGCAAAGGTCTGGAACAGCTTGCCGAACTGGCGGCCGCCCATGAAGTAATCCTCCTGCTTTTTGACCGTGCGCATCACCCAGAAGCCGATGCCCGCCATTCCGCCGAAGTACACAAACAATACGAGGTAATCGATGAAGTCCATAGGAGTGGCCGAACGATACGGAATCACGGCCCGGTTGCAAGCCGCGCAATCCCCTCTCGCGATCTCCCGTTTCTGCCCTAACATCCGGCTCATGCATCGCCTCATTCCGCTTGTGCTGGCCGGAACACTCGCCGCCGTTTCCGCTCAGGACACACCCGCGCGAAAGCGTTCAGACGCACCAGCCATCACGTCCTCTTGGGATGACCTGCTCGACGGTGTGAAGACTCCCACGGACTGGAAAGCCCACAAGAAGGTGCTGCGCCAACGCTATCTCGACCTCATCAGGGACCGTCACAAACCGGAGAAACCGCCGCTCGATCTGCGGATTCACGAAGAAGTCGTGGTCGATGGTCAATACGCCCGTCGGTTGATCAGCTACAACGTCGAGGCCGACGAACGCGCCCATGCCTATCTCGGCATCCCGCTCAAACGGGACGGCAAGCTCCCTGCCATCGTCGCGCTTCACGGCACCTACAAGCACGGGAAGCAACGTGCCGCCGGCCTGATCGACAATCCGGACAAGGCCTACCTCGATCACCTCTGCCGCCGCGGTTACGTGGTCATCGCGCCCGAGCATTTCGTATCCGGACATCGCATTCCGCCAAAAGGGCCTTACGACACTTCGCGCTTCTACCAGAAGCACCCCGAATGGACCGCCGTTGGCAAGTTCAGCTACGAACATTCGATCGCGGTGGATGTCCTTCAGTCACTGCCACAGGTGGACGGCGAGAACATCGGTGCGCTTGGTCATTCCCTGGGCGGACACGGCACCTTCTTTCTCGCCGCCTACGACGAACGCATCAAGGCAGCCGCCTGCAATTGCGGCGGTTCCTTCCTGCGCCACAACCCACGCGTCGAGGCTTGGGCGAGAAACCATTGGTATGTCTACATCAAGCACATCCGCCCCGACCTGCTCCGCGGTCAACTGCCCCCGATCGATTATCACGAGATCATGGCACTCATCGCGCCGCGCGCCTTCCTCGATGTCTCGGGGCTCAACGACGGACTGAAACCCACCCAACGTCAGCGCATTCTGATGAACCTCAAGCTCATGGACGTATGGGAGCTGGAGCAGGCCCCGCAAAACTTCGCCTTCTTCGCACACGGTCGCGGACATTCGGTGAAACACGAGTCCCGCACCCTCATCTATGGCTGGATGGACACCCACCTGAAACCGGCAACCGCCACGGCGACCAAGCTGGTCGGCGAAAAGTAAGTCGAAACGAAATCCGACTTCTCTCTGGCGAGCCGTCTGAGCTACGGATGCCGCCCTCACACCGAACGTTTCCAATGCAACTCAGCAGACATACCAATTGGCAGAAATGACCGAAAAAGCAGCAACCCTGTAAATTCTGCCCACTGGTGTAACCTTTTTCGAACAATCCCGTATTCCATGTTGATGACACCGCCGCCGACTATCGTGCCGCCCGGAAAGCCGGCCTGCATTTCGTCGGCGTCGGATCCAACCTCCAGGCCGATCGCAACAGCGGCGTTCCGGTGATTCCCGATCTCCGCACCCTCGACCAGGCACTGGCCAAACTTCCGATCACCGGCGAACGCGCCTTCCCCAATTGAACGGAGTATCAGGATCCCTGTGGCGACAAACAGGTCCTGGGAACCCGGCAGCCCGCCAAACCAAGGATTTCAATTCAATCCTTGGGAACGAGTTTCTCCACCTCGACCATCACGACCGAGAACGCTTCCTTGATCCTGACCACCACCTCCTTGGCTTCCTCGGCCGTGCAGGTGTCGCAGTTTTTCTCCAGTTCCAGGCAATGTTCCGCCATGGCAGCGGCGCCGAGATTGCGGCATGAGCCTTTCAAAGTGTGAGCCATTTTGCGCAGGCCGGACTTATCCCCTTCGGCAACCACATCCTCCAGCTGCTTGATCCGCGTCTGCGCATCGCTTTCGAAAAGTTCGACGAATTCACAGATGAAGGGACGACCATCGTCACCCTCGACATCACGGAGCACGGAAAGCCGCCCCACATCAAGCACGGGCGGCGCCGCAGAATCGGATTCGAACACAATCAAGCTCACAACACCCTGATATCGGCTGACTTGCGCCAATCCTTTAGTCGCAATCAGAACCGTGCGGTCAGTTCCAGGAGAAAGTTACGGCCCGCCATGTTCTGCCCCGAGCCATGCACGCGGTAGTCGGCATTGAAAACGTTCTCAACAGCGGCGTTGGCGGTGAAGTTCTTGGAAATGTTCCAACCACTGCGCAGATGCAGCACGGCGTATCCGGGAGTGCCTCCGGGTGGAATACGTTGAGTGTCCAAGGTGTCGCGGGTGGAGAGTTTGTCGGCCCGGGCGGCCATCCGGACGCCAGCTTCATTCCACCACCGCTTGTCGCTGCTGTCCCAACGCAGCCCGACAAGGCCGGTCAACGGCATCATCTTGTCAAAGTACTCGCGGCGGACGACCGGGGCAGCCGTGGGGAAAGTGTCGGACTGGCCTTCGATCCACGCGACGTTTCCAAACAAGGTCCACTGCTCAACCACGTTCCAGGCGAGACTGAATTCCACGCCCTGCACATAGCCGTCGCCCACATTGCCCTTCGTCACTTCCGGCATGCCGCCGATCAACGCGCCCGTTGGAAAGCGTACGATCTGGTCCTCGATCATCGTATAGAAGCCGCTCAATTCAGCGGTGACCGCAGAGCGGCTGTATTTCACGCCGGCTTCGAAGCTCAGGAATTTCTCCTGCTCAAGATTGAGCGATGCAGTCTCCACTTCGCCGCCGCGCGAAATGCCAAAACGGGTGAGGTCTGAGAGATTCGGCGCGCGAAAGCCCTGCGCAATCCCGGCATTCCAGTGCAACTGATCCGGAATGGCCTGCCAGCGCAACCGCGTCTCGCCGACCGCCGAATGCCAACTCCGAGCAAGCGAGGTCTGCAGGGTGGTAAGCGGATCGCGTACACTGTCGGCATCCGCTGACGCGTAGTTGTAACGTCCACCCACGGACCATTCCCAATCCGGCGCCAGCTTGACGGTGTCATCGAGATACACGCCGAGAAGATCATAATTCGACTCGTCACTGACCAGCCCTTGGATCGTGCTGCTCGAAGAAAAGCTGTTCACGAAGTCACGGTAGTAATCGAAGCCGTATCTCAACTGCCCGAAACGTGTGTCAGATTCGGCGCGGCTCCAAACTCCAAGGGTATTGACCGTGAACCCTTCGGTATTGATCCGCAAAGGTGCGAAGCGCAGGCGGTATTGTTCTTCGTCCTGCCGATGCCAGGACACACTGGTCGTCAGGGACTCCATCCAGTCATTCGGCGCTTCCAGGCGAAGTTGGGCATAGGCCAGCTGGCGGGTTTGATCCAAGGATCGCTGAATATCCGTGCCGACCGTGGTGCCGGCAAAACTACGGGCGAAGACCGTGCGGTGGGTACGTGGCGCGTCTTCAATGCGCGTGTTCTGATAGGCGAGCGTGAGTTTGGCATTGTGGGAAACACGATGGTCCAGCTTCACATCCACGTCCCACTCGTCGTAGCCGGCATTGGACTGACGGCCGATGTCCTCGCCACCGATCAGATCGCCATAATGTTTCAAGGTCGCGCCCGCGAGCAGCGCCGTGTCTTCATCTTTCGGCAACCACGCTTCGAGCCGACCGATGTGCGAGTTCTCCGCGCTGGATATCCGATACGATGCCAAACCACCCGCGCTGCCGGTGCCGTAGCCGAGCGCCGACTGACTCACGGCATTGACCGTCCCGCCGATCGCGTCCGAACCGCCACGAACACCATGGGTGCCTTTCTCCACTTCCAGCCGTTCAATCAGGTACGGATCCACCGTGTTCCAATACTGGTTGGGACCGGACCGAAACACCGAGTTGTTCAGGCGAATGCCATCAATCGTGAACAGATTTCGGAAGGCCGTGAACCCGCGGATGAAAGGCGAACCCTGTCCGTGCGCCGTCTCCTGCACCATGACACCGGGAATCTCCCGCAACGCCTGCGGAGTCGTGCGAAACAGCTTCTGCCGCATCACCTCACGGCTCACCGTCGCCTTCGGTGTCGCCGCCTCCATCATCACCTGATGCACGGCTCCCGTGATGACTACCAACGGCAGTTCCACAGCGACCGGTTCATCCGTCGAATCCGCCGCGCGAGCAGGCATCGATCCAGCCAGCAACCAGGCCAACAGGCAAAAGATTTTCCGACGACTTTGGATCATTGGGGCGCGAAACCTAACTGGAGGGTCTGCATGAATTGAACCCCAAATTTCGCCCGTCGTGGCTAATTGCTTTCACTCGTTGCAATAGGCCTCCGTCCACGAACCAAACCGAACAGCAGCAAGCACAGCGTCATCGTCGAAATGATGGCCCCGACCTGCAAAGTGCCGTCTCGGTACTCCAACACCACTTCGCTCCTGCCCGTCGGCAATCCCACCGCTTGGAACGCATGATTGGCCTTCATGACGGCGTGGCGCTGTCCATTCACGGTCGCTCGCCACGCCGGATAATGCGGTTGCGCGATCACCACAAAGCCGGGTGATTCGGCTTCTGCCACAAATCGGATCCGATGCGCAGATCTTTCAAGTCCCGCGATCTTGATGACCGTGTTCGCATTGGGCCGGCGCTCGGAAGTTGTCATCAACCCGGGCTCTTCGACGTCAAACAACACCTCCACGCGTGGATTGAATCCCGCATCCATCACCGCCGGCAGGGTTTCATTCGACTTGAGAAACACCGGCACCTGCCCACCGCTCACCAGTGGCATCGCCCCAGCACGATCCATCCAGTTGAACATGTTGGTGTAGCGCATCACGCGCGAGACCCCCAGGAAGTCCGCCACCGGTTCACGCAACCGGTCATCACCCGCGTGAAAGACCGTCTGCACCTCGCGGTAGTGCTCCAGGTAGAGCGAATAGAATCCGTTCACCTTGGGAATCCCATCCATCAGGTTGGCGTTGCCGAACATTCCCAGGCGCCGCAACAGAAAGGTCTTTTCCAGCTCCGGCAGTGAATTCGCATTCAGATTGCGGATCGCCAGTGAGGTCAAGGCCGCCCGCGAGTTGGCCGGCATGTTCTCTCTCAACTCGTCCAACTGTGGCATCCGCTCCGCATAGAGCGCCGCCGGCATGGCCGGCGCCAGGTTGGGTTGATGCACCTGGAGATCGATTGCGATCAACACGACCACGAAGATGGAAGCAGCGCCGGTGTAATCCTTCTTCGCCGGATGAAGCAGGATCATCGTCATGACGATCGCGCAAGCGCCGAAGATGAAGAAGCGAATCACACTGTTCCAGAAATAGGTTTCGGCAGACATTCGATCCGATCCATGTCCAATCAGGAATGCCACAACCCAGCCGGCCACGACCAAGGCCAGCAGTATTGAAAACCGCCTGCCACAAAACGGTTCCCTTTCCGATTGTCGCAGACGCGCAAACCCAATGGCCGCCAGGATCGGCAGCAACAGTGACAACGGCAGCAGGTATTTCACCGGAAACCGCAGGAGGTTCAGCGGCGGCACTTTCGAAAGCCACGGAAAGATCATCCCGGCCGATCCCATTGCTGTCAGCAGAAAGGCGACACAGGCGAATGCCGCAATCCACATCCGCCGGTCCGAACGTATGAACGGCGCCATGAACGCCAATGCCAGCACCGGCAATCCCGCATGATACGAATGCGTCCAACTCTGGTTGATGTGGAAGAACACCCCGCCCGGCGCCTCCGTCTTGCCGACCAGCGGCACAAACAGATTCGCCCAGGCATGCGCCGTGGCCGCCCATTCATTGCCACCGAAGCCGGCTTCGCGATGCGAATGTTTCAACAGCTCCAGGAAGGGCAGCAACTGCGCCGCGCAGAGCGCGAAGACCAGCAGACCCAGTTCCCCGACGACCAGAATCCGCTTCAATCGCTGTGACGCATTCTCTGCCTGGAACCACGCCTGCATGGCCACCAGTCCGGCGGCCATGATCCACGTCAGCAGGATGATCTCCGGTCCCCCGGTCAGCATCTGCAATGCACCGACAAATCCGGCCAGCAGGATCGCCCCGCCCCGCTCCCTCGCCGCCTTCTCGAAGAGCAGTATCACCCAAGGCATCCATCCCAACGCCGCGATGTTGTTCGGCCACATCAGGCAGTTCTGCACGAGGCCGTTGCCAACAAACGCCGCTCCCGCCAGCGCCGCCGCCATCCGGTCATTCGTAAACCGATGCGCCAGCTGCCATGCACCCAATCCTCCCAGCAGTTGATGCAGAATGCAGAACACACTCAGCGACCACGCCAACGGAAACAGCGCCGCCAGCACCATCGGCGGATACAGCACCATGGTGTTCCATTGCGCCAGGTGCGGCATCCCCGCCTGGTTCAACGGATTCCACAACGGCAGTTCCCCCGCAAACAGGCTGTTCTGCAGATGCGCCGCCAGCGGATAACCGAACATGCTGAAGTCCCGCAACATGAACGCCTCCGATCCGATGAAGATCGACCAGAATCGAATGATCAGGAACAGGGTCAGGATCAGACTGAAGCAACGAAAGGTCGCCCGCCGCTCCATCGTGCTCGCCGCCTCCTTGGAATGTGCCTCGTCAGTCATCGGCCGATCGCGCAGCTTTCGTTTGCCGCTTTGTCGGCGAATCGTTCACCGGAACAGTTTTAAAATCAACCAGGTCACTCCATTTGCCGATCCACTCATCGAAGAGCTGTGCATCCTCGGTCTCCATCAGTTGAAAACACTTTGTCCCGTCTTGCGTCAGCCCGGAATCCAGATAATTCAGTCCTGTCGGCAACTGTCGACCGAGACGCTCGAAACGCTCATACACCGCGTCCTTGGCACCGGGTTTGAACGTCTCAACGACCATGTATTTCATCGATGGGAAGGATCGTGAACACGATCCTTTGGTAGGCGCTTCGTTGCCCGGCGTCGCCGGCTTCATACAGGACTCCGATCTTGTCGGCGGCGGTCATCACCATGTCGCTGTAGGCGGCGGGTCCGACATGGATCAGCGGACCATCAACCCAGCTATCGCCTTCATTATCCGACCAGCGAATGCGCATGTCGCTGCGCCCCTTGCCCGTGGGACCGTTGTCGTCGGGACCGGAGAACAGGAGCAGATTGCGATTGGCACGCTGGAGACAGCATTGGACCACCGGTGGATCGATCACACCGCCGATCGGCCGAAAGTTCTTCCACTTGGGATCGCCGGATTCGAACGATTCACCACCATCGCGACTCCAGGCCACCCCGCGTGTTCCCGGCGCCTTGCCTTTCTGATCCCGCGTGTTGAACAGGATGCGGCCGTCGTTCAATTCCACCGCAGTGGTTTCATTGGCTTCCAGCCCGTTGCCATAGGTGTCGTCAATGGCACCGAGCCGCCACGTCTTACCATGATCATCGCTGTACACGGCATGCGCGCCCAACAACCCGGCGTCCGCACCATCGGAACCAATTCGATGGTCGCAGGGAATGACGAGGCGCCCCTTGTGTTCGCCCCGCGTGAGCTGGATCGAATGGACCGGACCGGTGGCATACCAGCCCCAATCCTCCTTCTTCACGTCCTTGGTGATTTCCCGACGCTTGGCCCACGTCCGTCCGTGATTGTCGCTGTAGGTGACGAACACCCGGTCGTTCTCCAAAGTAAATGGCAGCCAGATACGGCCCGGATGTTTCGCATCCAACAGGTCGACAACGGGCGCTGGATTACCCACGGTGATCGGCGGCGGATTTTCACCAAACAGATCCCTGAAACGGTCCGCCGCTTGGACCACCTGAAGTTTGCCCCAAGTCGTTCCCCCGTCTTTGGAACACTTCATTACCAAGTCGATCTTGCTCGCATCGCCTCCTTCTCGCGCTTCACAGAACGCCAGGATATCCCCGTTCGCCGCTTTGATCACGGCCGGGATCCGATAGATCTTGTATCCTCCTTTGCCGGCTTCAAAAACAGACGAGGTCGGAAACTTCGCTGCATCGGCGGAAACGGAGGCAATCAAGCCGGCCAGGAGAAGCAATACGGTGTTCAATCGCGTCATGTGTCAGGCCAGCATTTGCCCCGCGCAATCATTGGGCAAGTTTCTTTCTACTAATACCTTGGGCTTCGGTGTATTCCGTGTGTTCCGTGGTTGACCAACTCCCCTCCCCAAGACGCTACGAATGCCGGGGCGTATCTGCGCCTATCCACATCGATGGTTCCCTGCGTGACACTGCCTGGTCTGATCTGCCATGGAGTGAAGACTTCGTGGACATCACCGGTGACGAAGCGCTGCGTCCAACCTTTCGCACCCGCGTGAAGATGGGCTGGGATGACAACTTCTTCTACGTGGGCGCTGAGATGGAGGAACCACACGTCTGGGGAACGATTTCCGAAAAGAATTCAGTGATCTTCGAGGACAACGACTTCGAAGTGTTCATCGATCCTGATGGCGACGGATTGAACTACCACGAGTTCGAGATCAACACCCTCGGCACCATCTGGGAACTCAGTCTACCCAAACCTTACGGCGAAGGTGGCGAACCCGTGCTCGGCTGTAACCTGAACGGGCTGCAGAGCGCGGTCCATGTTCGCGGAACTCTCAATGATCCGTCAGATGTGGATGAAGCCTGGTCCGTGGAAATCGCGTTCCCATGGAGCGAACTCGCCAGATACAATCCCGGCCGCAACACGCCGCCAAAGCCCGGTGACATTTGGCGCATCAACTTCTCCCGCGTGCAATGGCCGCACGAAATCGTAGATGGCAGGTATCGCCGCATCCCACCTCACGGTACACCGCTCGCAGAAAGCCTGAATCCCGAAGAACAGGAACACCCGGAGAACAACTGGGTATGGAGCCCGCAAGGCGCCGTCAACATGCACCTGCCCGACCGCTGGGGAGAAGTGGTGTTCGTCTGAGCCTGGCGGGAAATGCTCCAACCTATCCGCCACGACCACCGGCTCCAATCACTTCACCTGCTTCAGGACAATCGCCTGCTGAAGCATGTCCTTGCCCTGCATGATCGCCTTCCAGTTCGTGGTGATCTGGTTCTTGCTGTCGAACACGATCTTGAGTGCGTGCATGTGGGATTCCTTCTTCGGATTGATGCCACAGGCGGCATCAAAATCGAACTCGATGGATTTCTTGTCCGACGATTTCAATCTCATGCTGGGTCGATTGCCCCAGGCGCAGTAATGCGTCAGCGCCAGCTTGCCCTTTTGGTCGTAATACATCGTGGTCATCTCCATCGGCGTGCCGACATTCACGCGTTCCCCGATGACGGAACCACCCGCGATCACCCGGAATCTCACATTGAAGTCCACCGGCCCCTGGCCCATGTCCATCTTGCCGGCCCACTTGCCCACGAGAGATTTCATGCGCTCGAATTCCGGCGAGCCCTTCTAGGCTTTCAACGGCGGTTGTCCGGCAGTCAAGGAAACCGTGGCTACGAGGAATACGGCAAGAAATACGGTTGTGACTTTGGTGGTCATGATCTGTATGGGATGTTTGTTGGTTCTGGACAGCATTCTCCAGGTCAGAAACCGCCGCAAGGATCTTTCCACAACCACGGAACCTCCCTCGACGCCGGCTTCGACAACCTTCCGTGTCTTCAGCGTGTTCCGTGGTTGTCTAATCCTTGATCAATTCATCGATGGAAAAACGTAGGAAGAAAAGCTCGCCCGGTCCTTCGTAGAGGACGCCGATCTGGTCTCGTCCAATCGGGGTGAGAACGGAATAGCCGCTACCGGGACGTTCATCGTAGAGGGTGTGCCATTTTTTCGGCCAGGTCATGCCTTCGTCCTTGCTGACCTTCAGGGTGAAGTGATGACGGCCGCGCGTGGCGTCGGGATTTGAGAAGAAAAGCAATGGCCCGTGTTTGGGATGTTCGATGCGCAGAAGTCCGGCGTTGCACACCGGTTCCGGGAGCGCTTTGCGGGAGGTCGGATGAATCTGCCAGGTCACGCCAAGATCCTTGCTGGTGTACACACTGCGCGAACCGCCCCGGTTGTCGCGGCAGTTGATCATGATGGAATCATCGGCGAGCTGAACGACCTGGGCTTCCGTTGTGTCGATCTTCACACCGGTTCCGATCGTCCACGTCTGGCCGCGATCCTTGCTGTGGATGATGGTGGAAAACGGTTTGCCGTTGATCGGCTCGTCGTTGATGCCGCGAAACTGTGCGGGAAACACGAGCGTCCCGTCACGCAGGGTGATGCCGTTGCCCGGCCCCTGCAGGACGAATCGCCAATTCGGATTGGTCTTCACCTGCGAGGTGATGTTGATCGGATCCGACCAGGTGAGTCCGTCGTCCGTGCTTTTCACCAGCATGAACTGTCCGGTCTCTTCCGGAGTCATGCCCGGACCGGAGCCGCGCCACGAACGATTGCCATGGCTCCAGGTGGAAGCCACCCAGATGTGGCCGTTGACGCGATCGGTCAGAATCGAGGGGTCACCGATACCGTCGTAGTTCCATTTCGGATCGTCACCCATGTCCATGATCACCTTCACCGGCTCCCAGGTCTGGCCACCGTCCGTGCTGCGACTCATGCCCACATCGATGTCTCCCGGAAGATCGCCGCGATTGCGATTCCGGTTGTCGTAGACCGCGACAAGCGTCCCCGCCTGCGTCGTGGTGATACCGGGGATCCGATACGAATTGATGCCATCCTGCCCGCGCTGGCGCAGAGCAACACCGATCTTGCGCTCGATCTCGTTGTCTCCTTGCACGGCGAGTGTCCTGCCGTCACTCAACACGACTGCCGTGCATTTGGCCGCGACCTTCCCATCCAGAGAAGCCGTTGGGGAAAGTTCGCAACCGAGCGTGATGACGTTCTCTCCGACGGTCAGCTGAACCGGTTCAAATCGGGTGGTGCTAATCGCTGAATCGCCCTGCATCAACTCATACTTCAGTTGCTTCACCGTCAACGGTTTCAGCGCCCCCTCCGTTTCAATCACCACATGGAGGAGCGGACTGTCCGTCTGGCCGATGAGTATGGGGGCTGTGTCTTGTCGCACCTGCACCCGCTTCACGGTCATGGGTTTGGCTTCCACGAACCGCAGGTCGTCGATCAGCACGCCGGTGTTGGGCGGGGCGCTGCTGGAAAAACGAAAGCGCTTTGCCCCCGCGGGAAGATCGACCGTGACCTGGTTCAGGTAGGCGCGACCGACCTTCACCTTCTGATCGCCGTTGTAAATCTCCACCCATTTGCCGCCCTGTTCGGCATCAATGCGGAAACTGAAGGGTGTCCGGCGGGTCCATCGTTCCGCGGCAAAGGTGAGCTGGTCGTATTTTCGATCCTCGAGCAGTTCCAACACGGCTTCGGAATGTTTGTCACCCTTCAAGTGAAAACACTGACGGCCGGTCCTGGCCAAACTTCCACGAATCTCCGCGTGCCCCTTCGGCGCGGTCCACCGCATGCCGTCGAATTCCAACTTGGTGAAGCCACCGGCAGGCGGCGTTTCGAAACCGGTGAATCCGGGCCCTGTCTCCGGTTGACTCGCGGGATGTGCGGCGGCCATCAGCCAGGTGTCGCTGCGGAAGGGAGAAACCGGATGACCATCGGCAATGCCGACCAGATTCAGTTTGGGATCGTTCGCCCAGCCATAACGTACGGCGATCGGCTCGGACACCTTGTCGCTCGTCAAGGTGATCATTTCCGCAGCGTGTATGGTCGCCTTGGCGGGATGAAAGTTCCGGTCCTTGCCGGCGAGCTGGAAACCAGTCACCGCTTTGCCATCCTTGGCGTGAATTGGTCGATCAAACACGATCTTCGTGGGCGACAGGATATCCGCCGACGAGCTCGCAGCATTGCCCAAAGCAATCTCGGCCATTCGATATCCCACCGGTTGTTTGTCGCCCGGATGCACATTCGTCGGATGACCGACATCAATGGTCACCGCCATGCGAGTGTGCGGGTCACCGTCGGCCACCTTGAACTGCATCTCACGAAAGAGCGGCCAGTTGCGATTGAGGCCGGGCAGCTGGGCAAAGATGAACGGCAGCTCGGGATTCGCCCACGTCTTTCTCCAACTGCCGATCAAGGTGGTGAACAGTTTGCGATTCCAAACGGGATCGATGGCCGGACTGTTGGCACCGTCCTGCGTCGCGTTGGATTCGCCCTGATACCAAATGACACCCGCAATCGGGAGCTTGGCAAAAGGCGTCACTCCAGCCTTGTAGAGAAAGCCCGGTTGGAACGGATGATTCGGGACCGGGCCATCCGGCAGATCGAAATACGATTTCAGGTTCTGCCGACCGCGCAGCCCGCACCACTTCGGATAGCGCGGATGATCCTCGGAATACCACGGGATGGTCACGAGTTGTTGCAGATCAGCATTGGCCAACATGGCGGCTTCGGGAATCCATGACTCCATCGGCGTCCCCCCGATCGCATTGTGAATGAGGCCGACCGGAACATCGTGGTTCACCTCCCGGAGTCGCCTGCCGAAATGCCATGCCACGGCGGAGAACGTGGCAGCTGAGTTCCTGTCTGATGAACGCCAACCGGACCAGGTGTAGTAGTTGTTGCCGGTTGTTGTGCGGAGGAGTTTACGATCGTAGACCCGGCTGGTGGGATAGACCTTGCCGGTCAGGTCGAGCAAGCGCAGTTGATCGTCCGCCGCATCGGCAATGTGCTGTTCGGCATCCTTCGACTGCTTGAGCATCCAGCGCATGTTCGACTGGCCGCTGCAAAACCAGACATCGCCAACGAGAACATTGCGAAAGACGCGTTGATTGATCTTCAGGTCGGCAGGTGCGGCGCTCGCCGGCATGGCCTTGAGATTGATCCGCCACTTGCCGTCGACAGTCGCTTTCGTCGTGAGTTTCTGCCCCTTGAAGGACACTGACACCTTTGCCCCCGGGTTGGCCGTCCCCCAGATCGGAACGGTCTTGTCCCGAGGCAGAACCATGTGATCTCCGAACACCTTTGCAACAGAGAATTCCGATGTTCGTGACACCTCCTCGCGAATTGCTTTCCATCCATGACCGGCGGCCAGCTTTCCGGAAAGCGTCGCAACCTCCGTCTTCTCTTTGGCAGCCAGATTGCCGGGCTCAATCGGGTACGAAGCGTCTTCGTATCGATAGAGTTCACGATCAGTTACCTTTCCACCCTTTCGCCATTCCGTGTAGCGATGCGTGTCCGTGCGAATGCTGTAACCACGGGTCTTGCCCCGAGAGAACTGCGAGAAGGCACCGCTCTTCCATCTGCGGTCCGGGTCGTCCAGCAACGGGGCCATACTGCTTCCTTCGAGCATGGAAGAAACCGGCAGGCCACAGAGGTCGGCAAGGGTCGGATAGAGATCGACCAATTCAACCAAGGCCTTGGTGCTTCGTCCGTTGGCATTGCGGCCCGGTGCACGAATGATCAACGGCACGCGGGTATCGAGTTCGAAGTTGGTGGTCTTGCCCCAAAGGTTCTGTTCACCGAGGTGATAGCCGTGATCCCCCCACAACACGACGATGGTGTTGTCGCTCAAACCGCGTTCGTCCAGGGCTTTCAACACCTTGCCGATCTGGGCGTCGATGTAACTGATGCAGGCGTAGTAGGCGTGTTTGACGCGACGCTGTTTGGCATCGGTGATCGGGCCGGACTTGGCCTGATCGGTATAGCGTCGCAGTTCGCCGGATCCGTGCAGGGCGATCCGCGGCGCGCCCTCCGGGAAATCCACCTGTCCGGCAATCGCAATCTTTGCCGGATCGTAAAAGTCCCAATACTTCTGGGGCGCTATGTAAGGGGAATGCGGTTTGATGAACCCGACGGCAAGGAAGAAAGGCTGATCGGGATTCCGGCTCAGTTCGGTGATCGACTCGACGGCGCGATCAGCAACCTGACCATCGTAGAGAACCGAGTCCTCCACGTCCGGCGCTTCGGTCGCCGGACCGAACACCAGTTTTTTGG
>JAYPXF010000084.1:0-21403 GCA_038154405.1 Verrucomicrobiales bacterium
CGCAACCTCAGTTCCAAACCCGGAGCCGAGCGCTGGAGCACACCCGAAGGCGCGATTTTTGGCCGCGCCGAAGCCGACGGCAAACTCGCCTTCCTTTTCCCGGGTCAAGGCTCGCAATACACCAACATGCTCCGCGACCTGGCCTGCCAGTTCCCGGAATTCCAAGGTGTCTTCGATCAGGCCAACGAATCCTTCAACAAAGGCAAAGCCGAAGACCTCAGTGATCGCCTAAGCGACTACGTCTATCCTCACACCCCTTTCAGCAAGGACACCGAGACCCAACAGACCGAGCAACTGAAGCAAACTCAGGTCGCCCAACCCGCCATTGGTGCAACCTCCCTTGGCGGTCTCAACATCCTAAACGCCTTCGGCCTTCAACCCGACATGGTCGCCGGTCACAGCTACGGCGAACTCGTCGCTCTGCACGCTGCCGGCCGCATCGACGAAGCCACCTTCCACGAGATTTCGAATCTGCGCGGTCGACTCATGTTCGCCGCGAGCCAGGAGAAAGAAGCCGGCGGCATGCTCGTCGCCAAAGCCAGTCTCGAAGCCGTCCAAGAGACCATTGGCAAAGAAAAAGACCTCGTCATTGCCAACCACAACGCCCCCGACCAGGTCGTGTTGGCCGGAACCCAGGACGCCATCCACAAAGCCTCCACCCTTTTCAGCGACAAGGACATCTGGAACCGGACGCTCCCCGTCAGCGCCGCCTTCCACAGCCCGCTTGTCGCCAAGGCCCGCGAGCCATTCCTCGCGAAACTGAAAAAAGCCACGATCGAGGCCGGCAACATCCCCGTCTTCGCCAACTCCACCGCAGACGTCTACCCCGATGCCGCCAAGGAAGTCGCCGAACTCCTCTCCGGCCAACTCGCCATGTCCGTCCGCTTCGTCGAACAGATCGAGGCCATGTATGAGGCCGGCGCTCGGACCTTCGCTGAAGTTGGCCCCGGCAACGTCCTCTCCGGCTTGATGAAGTCCGTCCTCAAGGACAAGGAAGACATCACCATCGTCTCCCTCGACGGATCCAAAGGACGCAAAGACGGCATCCGCGATCTCGCCCTGACCCTCTGCGAACTTGCCGCCTCCGGCCACGACATCACTCTTCAGCTCTGGGACGAAGAATACGCCAAGAACCCCGAGGCCCAGCAGATCGAGAAACCCAAGTTGGGCGTCGCAATCTCCGTATAAAACTTTCGCAGCACCTAAAACGACCGCCCCCCCAGCCCGCCCATCCAAAAAGTAATCGAAGTCAAAGTCCCGGTCGTAACACCCGCTCAACCCGGGGCTCCACAACCAGCAGCAAGCA
The DNA here is from genome assembly GCA_038154405.1 of Verrucomicrobiales bacterium. Classification (GTDB taxonomy): domain Bacteria; phylum Verrucomicrobiota; class Verrucomicrobiia; order Limisphaerales; family JAYPXF01. The sequence goes on from JAYPXF010000084.1 coordinate 1,307, forward strand.
CTCCAATTCCGCCAAGTAATCCGGCTGAGTTGAATACCGCTCTCCGCGCTTCTCAAGAAGGTCTCCTCGCACTTCAACGCCTTCAGGAGCAAACCGCAGACCTCCATCGCAAATTCCTCGAAGGCCAAGACGCTGCGCTGCAGACCTTCATGACGTTGCTGCAACAGAACGAAAGCACTACCGGCGTCCAAATGCCCGAGATGCCGCAAGCCCCCACTACGGCACCCATTCCCACGGCAGCATCTGCACCCGTTGCCCCGGTTCCAACTCCGGCTCCTGCCGCACCCGCTCCTCAACCCAAGCCCGTTGCCGCCGCACCTGCCAATCCCGCGACAAATCAAGCGGCTGAAGTCCTTTTGGAAGTCGTCGCGGAAAAGACCGGCTATCCTACCGAAATGCTCACCTTGGACATGGGCCTCGATTCCGACCTCGGCATCGACTCCATCAAGCGCGTCGAAATCATGTCCGCGCTTCAGTCCAAGCTCCCGGACGCACCCGAGATCAAACCCGACCAGCTTGGCAGTCTCCAGACGCTGCAACAGATCGTCGACTATCTCGGCACCAACGCACCAGCTCCTGCCGCAACTGGTGGACCAGCCTCGGGCCAGGTCGCAGAAGTCCTCCTTGAAGTGGTTGCCGAAAAGACCGGTTACCCTACTGAGATGCTCACCTTGGATATGGGCCTAGATTCCGACCTTGGCATCGACTCCATCAAGCGCGTTGAAATCATGTCCGCGCTTCAGTCCAAGCTCCCTGACGTACCTGAAATCAAGCCGGACCAACTGGGCAGCCTCCAGACGCTCCAACAAGTCGTCGACTACCTCGGCACCAGCGCTACCGCGTCTGCAGCAAGACCAGCAACCGGCGGTCTCAACGCAGACCAGGTCGCTCCCGTCCTCTTGGAAATCGTCTCCGAGAAGACCGGTTATCCCACCGAAATGCTCGACCTGAACATGGGCCTCGATTCCGACCTCGGCATCGACTCCATCAAGCGCGTCGAGATCATGTCAACGTTGCACGGCAAACTCCCCGAAGCCCCGGAGATCACTCCCGAGCATCTCGGCCAGCTCAACACCCTGCGGGAGGTCGTCACCTTCCTAAGCGCCGCTCCCGCAGCCAATGGTGCAACCGACGCCGGCCAAGTAGGCGAAACCCTTCTCAAGATCGTCGCCGAAAAAACCGGCTATCCCACCGAAATGCTCGAACTGAGCATGGGGCTCGATTCCGACCTCGGTATCGACTCCATCAAGCGCGTTGAAATCATGTCGGCTCTCCAGAATCAGATGACCGGCATCCCCGAGATCAAACCCGACGACCTCGGCAGTTTCCAGACTCTCCAGCACGTCGTCGATTTTCTCACCACCGCCGCACCAGCAACCGCGCCGGCGACTCAGTCGACCACATCCACCGATTCCACTCCTGCAGCCGACCAAGGAATCGACCGCCTGATCGTCAAGCCTGTTGAACTCAATAACACTCGCGAGCGCATCACGCTGGAACAAGGCTCCAACATCTGGATCGCCGACGACAACACCGATCTCGCCAAGGAAACCGAGCGACGCCTCAATAACCTCGGCTACCAGGTCACCCGCGGTTCCCTCGCCGATCTGACCAAATCCGATCTCCCCGATCGCCTCGGCGCACTCATCATCCTATCCCCCATTGGCGACAGCGAAGACGCCACCTTGGACAGCTTCAACCTGATCCAGAAGGCCTGTCCCGCACTCCGCCGCACCAACAGCGCCATCCTCACCACCGTAAGCCGTCTCGACGGAGCCTTCGGTCTCAAGAGCATCAACGGCAACGCCAACCCTATCGCCGGCGCACTCGCCGGCATGACCAAGACCGCCAAGCACGAATGGCCCGAGGTCAACTGCAAGGCGATCGACGTCGACGCCGAATGGACCGACGCCGCCAAGGCCGCCGAAGCCATCGTCGCCGAACTCTTTCAACAAGGCCCCGCCGAAGTCGGCATCGCCCAAGATGCCCAGGTCGAACTCGAACTCCACGCCACTCCCATCAACGGCTCCGCCACCAACACGCCGCTCGCCAAAGGCGACGTTGTCGTCGTCAGTGGCGGAGCCCGCGGCGTCACCGCCACTACGGTTCAAGCACTTGCCAAGGCTTTCCAGCCCACCCTCGTCATCCTCGGTCGCAGCGCCGCACCGGAAGCCGAACCCGAGTGGCTGAAGGACCTCACCGAGACCAGTGCCATCAAACGCGCCATCCACGCCAATCTCAACGGCAACGCCTCCCTCAAGGACGTCGAGGCAGACTACCGCAAATGGATGAGCAACCGCGAAGTCACCGCAAATCTTCAGGCAATGGAAGCCGCTGGTGCCAAGGTCATCTACAAATCCGTCGACATCCGCGACATCGCCGCCGTCGGCAAACTCCTCGCCAAAGTCCGCCTCGATCACGGCCCCATCCGCGGCATAGTCCACGGAGCCGGCGTCCTCGCCGATCGCAAGATCGAGGACAAGACCGCCGAACAATTCGAACTCGTCTACTCCACCAAGGTCGACGGCCTCCGCGCCCTGCTCGCCGGCACCGCTGATGACGAACTCAAGATCGTCGCCCTGTTCTCCAGCTTCACCGGCCGCTACGGCCGCACCGGCCAGGTCGCCTACGCCGCCGCCAATGAAGTCCTCAACAAACTCGCCCAAGCCGAATCCCAACGCCGCCCCGACTGCCGCATCGTCTCCGTCAATTGGGGCCCCTGGAACGGCGGCATGGTCACCGATGGACTGAAAGCCGTCTTCGACGCCGAAGGTGTCGGACTTATCGCCCCCCAAGCCGGAGCCGATTACCTCGTCCAAGAACTTAGCACCGATCCCTCCGGCCCCGTCGAAGTCGTCGTCGTAGCCCCGTCACCTGGCCTCACCGACATCAAACGTGGCGGGGACAGTCACCAAGCCCTCCCCTCACCAGGTCACCCTGTCTCCGCCACCGGCGAAGCCGCTTTCACCACGGAAGTCAGCGTCGAGAGATTCCCCTTCCTGAAGTCACACGTGATCAATGGCAAAGCCGTCGTGCCCGCCGCCCTCATGATGGAATGGATGGCTCACGCCGCGTTGCACGGTCAACCCGGGATGGTGTTCAACGGCCTAGATAAGTTCTCCGTCCTCAAAGGCATCATCCTTGCCGAGGATGAAACGGTTTCCATCTCCGCGAATGTCGCTCCAATGACGAACGGCGCCGTCCCCGTCCAGATCGTAAGCACCCAAAACGGCAAGCCCCGGGTCCACGCCCGCGCCGACGTCCAACTCAGCAACCAGATCCTCACAGGCAATCACGCGAAGATCAAAGACACCTTCGCCAAAGACGGCCGCAGCCGCACACAGGTTTACCAGACCGATTATCTCTTCCACGGCACCGAACTCGAAGGCATCGAACAAGTCGCCGAATCGGACAAGAACGGTATCACCGCCACCATCGCCGCTGCCCCGAAGCCCAGCGCTTGGATCGCCGAACCGCTCCGCCAGACCTGGATAACCGAGCCCCTCATGCTCGATTGCTGCTTCCAGCTGATGATCCTCTGGAGCCAGAAACATCAAGGCGCACATTCGCTTCCCACCGGCGTCGGCAAGTTCCGCCAATTCGTCCGTCGCTTTCCGAAAGACGCCATGTCCATCCGCATCCGCGTGAAGAACGTCGAGCAACAACTCGTTCACGCCGACATCGAATGCCTTGATGCCAAAGGCAAGCTACTCGCCAGCATCGAAGGCTACGAATGCGTCCTCGACCCGTCCCTTAAAGCCGCCTTCGCGAAGAACCAACTCGCTCAACTCCAACGCTTATGAAGAAGACGGGACCCGTAGCCATTGTTGGCGTGGGTGGCGTTTTCCCCGGAGCGTCCGACCTCGGCCAGTATTGGAACATCATCGAATCGGGCACCGACACTTCGTCGACCGTGCCGAAAGGCCGTTGGGCCCTCGCCCCCAAAGACGTCGTCGACAAATCCGGCATCCAACCCGATAAGGTCTACACCGATCGCGGCTGCTTCATCCGCGACTACGAACTCAACCTCGACGGACTCGAGATCTCCAAGGAATTCGTCGACTCCCTCGACGAGGTCAACCACCTGCTCCTTTATGCCGGCCGCAACGCCTGGCTCGACACCAAGTCCCACGAATCCATCGACCGCAAACGCACCGGCATCATCATCGGCAACATCGCGCTGCCAACCAACGGCGCCTCCGCGCTCTGCGAAGAACTCTTCACCGCCGAATTCGAGGAACAGATCTTCGGCAGTCCAAGACGAGGCTCCCGCAAGACCACCGCGCCGATCAACCGTTACGTCACCGGCCTCCCCGCCGGGATCCTCGCCCGAGCCCTCGGCCTCAGCCTCGGCACCTACACCCTCGACGCCGCCTGCGCCTCCAGTCTATACGCCGTCAAACTTGCCGTCGACGAGCTCACCAGCGGCCGCGCTGACGTCATGCTCAGCGGCGGCCTCTCGCGACCCGATTGTCTCTACACGCAGATGGGCTTCTCCCAACTGCACGCCCTTTCCAAGTCCGGCAAGTGTTCCCCCTTTGACCAGAATGGCGACGGTCTCCTCGTCGGTGAAGGCTCCGGCATCGTCGTCCTGAAACGCCTCAGCGACGCCCTCCGCGATGGCGACCAGATCTACGCCACCATCAAGGGCATCGGTCTCAGCAACGACCTCGATGGCAACCTCCTCGCCCCCGCCACCGAAGGCCAAGTCCGCGCCATGCGCCTGGCCTATGCCAACGCCGGTTGGAATCCGAGCGACGTTGATCTCGTAGAATGCCATGCCACTGGTACGCCGGTCGGTGACGCCGTCGAATTCAACAGCCTCCGTGAACTCTGGAGCGAAAGCGAATGGCAGCCCGGCCAATGCGCCCTCGGCGCCGCCAAGTCCAACGTCGGCCACCTCCTCACCGGAGCCGGGGCCGCCGGACTCATCCGCACCCTCCTCGCGATGAAGCACGAAACGCTTCCGCCCGTTGCGAATTTCAACAAAGCCGGCGTCGACCTCGAAGGCAGCCCCTTCACCGTCCTGCAAAAGGCAAAGCAATGGAAACGCCGCAAAGCCAACGAACCCCGCCGCGCCGCCGTCAGCGCCTTCGGCTTCGGCGGCATCAACGCCCACGTCCTTGTCGAGGAATGGATCGGCACCAAGAAAAAGTCGCCCAAGCCCAAGAAACCGAAAGCCGACAAGTCCACGAAAGTGGCGATCGTTGCCATGGACGCCGCCGTCGGTCATTGGAACAGCCTTGACAGTTTCCGCCAGCGAGTCTTCGGCCAGATCGACGACAAACCCACCACGAACACCAACTGGTGGCTCGTCCAACAATCCAAGTGGTACGAAAACTCAGACCTCGGTAACAACGATTTCAAGGGCTACTACCTCAACGATCTCGAGATTCCCGTCAACCGCTTCCGCATTCCGCCCAAGGAAATGGAGGAAACCCTCCCGCAACAGGCCTTGATGCTGAAAGTCGCCGCCGGAGCCTTCGAGGATCTCCAGACCGACCGCGCCGAAGCCCACCGCACCGGCGTCTTCGTCGGTGTCGGACTCGACCTCTGCACCACCCACTTTCACTTCCGCTGGACGCTCCTCAACAAGGCGCGCCAATGGAACCAGGAACTCGACCTCAACCTCAGCGAGGACGAACTCAACGACTGGATCGACGGCCTCCGCGAATCCGCCGGCCCCGCCCTCAACGCCAACCGCACCATGGGCGCTCTCGGCGGCATCGTCGCCAGCCGCCTCGCCCGCGAATTCCGCATCGGCGGCCCCAGCCACACCGTCCAATCCGAAGAAGCTTCCGGCATCCGCGCTCTCGAAGCCGGCACCCGCGCCCTCCAGAACGGAGAACTCGACCAAGTCCTCGTCGGAGCCGTCGACCTCAGCGGCGAAATCCGTTCCGTCCTCGGGACCCACGGAGATCGCCCCTACACCAAGGACGGCGACACCATCCCTTTCAGCAAGACGGCCAACGGCGCGATCCCCGGCGAAGGCGCCGTCGCCCTCGTCCTCAAACGCGCCGAAGACGCCATCAAGGACGGAGACCGCATCTACGCCATCATCGACGGCATCGGCAGCGCCATCGGCGGTGAAAGCGAATCCGTCTACCCGCGCGAGCAGCCTTACCTCGACGCACTTACCCGCGCGTACGAAGAAGCCAAAGTGAAACCCAACGAAGTTGGGTATGTCGAAACACACGGATCCGGCAACCCCGGCGAAGACCAAACCGAAGCCCGCGCATTGGCAAAATTCTTCGGCAAGGAAAACACCGACCGCCCCATCCGACTCAGCTCCTGCATGGGCTTCATCGGCCACATCGGAGCCGCCAGCGGACTTGCCTCCATTGCCAAAGCCTGCCTGAGTCTCCACCATGAGATCATCCCCGGCGTCTCCGGTCACGATCGCAAAGATTCCCACTTCGCCGCCGCCAACAATCTGGCGGCTTCGCAGAACCCGCAATACTGGCTCCGCGATCGCAAGACCCAACAACGACACGCCGGCGTCAGCAGCTTTAGCATCGACGGAAACTGCACCCACGTCGTCCTCTCTGCCCCCGAAGACCAAAGCAACGCCGTCGCCAAGACCGAGAAACAACATCCCCTCGGCCAGGCACCCGCCGCGCTCTTCATGGTCACCGGCGACAGCCCGCAATTCCTCCAGACCCAACTCGACCACCTCGCCAGCGTCGCCGATACCGCGCGCAAAAGGAATCTATCCGCGTTGGCCCGCGAATGGCACAACTCCCAGGCTCAGACCAGCGGCGACGGTAAACAACTCGCCATCGTCACCGAGTCCATTCCGCAACTCGCCACCCAGGTTGAACTCGCCCACGCCCGCATCGAAACCATGTGGGCCGCCCGCGACACCAAGCTCGAATCGGAACTCGAGCAATCCGGCATCTTCTTCAACCCGCACTCGCTGCTCCCCGACTACGGCGTCGCCTACGTCTACCCCGGCTCCGGCAATCATTACCCCGACATGGGACGCGAACTCGCGATGCGCTTCACCAATGTCCTTCGTCGCCAGGACCACGAAAACGATCACCTCGCCAGCCAACTCGTCCCCGACGCCTTCTGGACCGAGCGCACGCTCAAATCCATCAACGAAGATCACCACGCGATGATCTACGGCCAGGTCGCCCTCGGCACCATGGTCACCGACTGCGTCGAACAAACCGGCCTGCGCCCCAACGCGGTCATCGGCTACTCCCTCGGCGAATCCGCCGGCCTGTTCAGCACCCGCGCCTGGCGCGACCGCGACGAGATGTATCGCCGCATGAAGGCCGGCACCCTTTTCACCACCGACCTCGCCGGCCCCTGCAAAGCCGCCCGCCAGGTCTGGGGCATCCCCGACTCTGAACCCATCAACTGGAAACTCGGCGTCATCGCCTGCTCCAGCGAAAAGGTCAGCGAACTCCTCAGCAAGTATTCGCGGGTCTACCTCCTCATCATCAACACCCCCGAGGAATGCGTCATCGGCGGCGACGCCAAGGCCGTCGACGAAGTCGTCAAACGACTCAACTGCCAGTGGTATCCCATCGAAGGCGTCACGACCGTCCACTGCGACGTCGCCACCCCCGTCGAAAAGGAATACCACGACCTCCACCTCTTCCCGACCAACGCCCCCGACGGCGTCCGCTACTACAGCGGAGCCTGGGGCAAGAGCTACGACGTCAACCGCGAGACGGCGGCCGCCAGCATCTTGGCCCAAGCCCTCGAAGGTGTAAACTACCCGAAGGTCATCAACTCAGCCTACAACGACGGCATCCGCACCTTCATCGAGATGGGCCCCGGCGCCACCTGCAGCCGCATGATCCCCAAGATCCTCGGCGAACGCCCCCACCTCGCCATGTCGGCCTGCTACCCTTGCCAAAACGAAACCATCGCCTTCCTGCGATTCCTGGCAAAACTAGCCGGCAACCAATTCCCCCTGAACCTCAACTTCCTCCACACCGAGGTGCCTGAGGCACCAGACAATGGTGAAAACATTCCGACCGTGAGTGTCCAGTTGGGCGGCACCTTCTTCAGCGTCCCCCGCCCCGAACGCGACGAAACCGACGTAGCCCTCTTCGACCCCGAACCCGACTACCTGGCCCCCGAACCCACCAAGCCCTCAACACCGTCTGAGTCCGCTCCTCAACCTGCACCCGAACCAGTTGTCGCCGCTCAACCCGTCATTCCCGCTGCCGTAGTCACCGCCACCGGTGACCCGTTCATCGACCAAATCAACCGCACGCTCCAAGCAAGAACAGCAGCCCACGAACAATTCCTAAAGTTCAGCGCGAACCTGCAGACCGCTATGACCCAAGCCGTGACCAACCAGATGTCACTGCTAGGCCAACTCCCGGAGGGTGCTACGATTCCCAACTTTAGCCCGCCGCCCACGCAGACGGCTCCCTCTGTCTCCCCCTCTCCCAGCCCCTCCGTCTCCGGACATCGCCCCCCACCGCTAAATCCAGCCAAGGCCCAAATCGACCGCGAAGGCTGCATGGCCATCGCCATCGGCAATATCGGCGATGTCCTCGGCGAAGCCTTCAGCGAAGTCGACCAGCACCCGACAAGGGTGCGCCTCCCCGACGAGCCCCTCATGCTCTGCGACCGCATCATGAGCATCGACGCCGAACCCGGCTCGATGACCAACGGCAGCCTCGTCACCGAACACGACATTTTCGAAAACGCCTGGTATCTCGACTGCGGCAAGATCCCCACCTGCATCGCCGTCGAAGCCGGCCAGGCCGACCTCTTCCTGAGCGGCTACCTCGGCATCGATTTCCAGACCAAAGGCCACGCCGTCTACCGCCTCCTGGACGCCGAGATCACCTTCCATGACACGCTGCCTGGCCCCGGCACAGTCATCAACTACCGCATCTCCATCGATCACTTCTTCCGCCAAGGCGACACATGGCTCTTCCGCTTCCGCTTCGATGGAACCGTGAACGACAAACCCCTCCTAACCATGAGAAAGGGCTGCGCTGGCTTCTTCACACAGGGGGAACTCGACGCAGGCAAAGGCATCGTCCACACCAAACTGGACCTGCAGCCGATGCCTGGAAAAGTTCCTGAGGGGTGGACACCATTCGTCGAACTGCAGGACGAAACCATTTCCGATCAACAACTCACCGCCCTCCGCAACGGCGACCTCGCGGGATGCTTCGGCGAACCATTCACCAACCTCCCCATCGCGAACCCGCTCACCCTCCCGAGCGGCCGCATGAAACTCGTCGACCGCGTCCTGAGCATCGAACCCAAAGGCGGACGCTACGGCCTCGGCAAGATCCGCGCTGAACTGGACATCCACCCAGACGACTGGTTCCTCACCTGCCATTTCAGCGACGACATGGTCATGCCCGGCACCCTCATGTATGAGTGCTGCCTCCACACCCTCCGCATCCTCCTCCTGAGAATGGGCTGGATCGGCGAAGCCACCGACCTCACCCACGGCCCCATCCCCGGCGTCCGTGGAAAACTGAAATGCCGCGGCCAGGTCATCCGGAGCACCAAGAAAGTCCTCTACGAAATCTCCATCAAGGAACTCGGCTACAACCCCGCCCCCTACGCCATCGCCGACGCCCTGATATACAGCGACGGCCGCCCCGTCGTAGAAATGCACGGCATGTCCATCCAATTCGAAGGCTGGACCAAAGAGAGCATCGCCCAGATCTGGAACAGCAAAGGCGCACTCGCCGCTAGCAACGAAGAACAAAGAACAAAAAACAAAGAACGCGAACCCATCTTCGACGACGCCAGCATCTTGGCTTACGCAATCGGCAAACCATCTGAAGCCTTTGGCGATAATTACAAAATCTTCGACGAACAGCGCAAAATCGCCCGCCTCCCCGGCCCTCCCTACAAATTCCTGAACCGCATCGTCAGCATCGAGAACTGCGAACAGTGGGTCTTGAATTCCGGCGGCAAGATCGTCGCCGAATACGACGTTCCGCCCGACGAATGGTATTTTGAAGAGAACCGCCAAGGCGACATGCCCTTCGCCGTCCTGTTGGAAATCGCCCTCCAACCCTGCGGCTGGCTCGCCGGCTACCTCGGCTCCGCCCTCACCAGCGACATCGATCTGAGCTTCCGCAACCTCGGCGGCAAAGCGAAGCAATACATGCCCGTCTACCCTGACGTCGGCACCCTGAGCATCAAGGTCGATATCACGCGGGTCAGCAGCTCCGGTGGCATGATCATTCAGAACTTCGACTACGAAGTACACAGCGCGAAGGGCTTGGTCTACAAAGGCGACACCTACTTCGGCTTCTTCAGCAAAGCCGCCCTCGCCGACCAAGTCGGCATCCGCGAAGCCAAGCTCTACCACCCCACCGAAGAAGAACTAAAGACTGCCCAGAGTTTCGACTACCCGACAGACAGTCCATTCGCGGGCAAAATGATGCGAATGATCGACAAAGTCGAAACCTACATCCCCAACGGTGGCCCCCACGGCCTCGGCTTCATCAAGGGAACAAAGGTGGTCGATCCCGAAGAATGGTTCTTCAGAGCCCACTTCTACCAAGACCCCGTCTGCCCCGGCTCATTGGGCCTTGAAAGCTACCTCCAGCTGATGAAGGTAGTCTTGAATGACAAATTCGATATCAAGGAAGGCGAACGCCTCGAAGCCATCGCCGTCGGCGAAGACCACGAATGGGTCTACCGCGGCCAGATCACCCCCCCCGACGACCTCGTCACAGTCGAAGCCATCATCACCGAAATTGACGAACAAAAGCGCCTGATCAAAGCCGACGGCTACCTCTCCGTAGACGGCCGCATCATCTACGGCATGAAAAATTTCACCGCGGCTATTTCCATTGGTAACTGACTCGAAACCAGCGCCCTCTGGCATCGATCTGGCGAAGGTCATCAAGCAGCTTTCGATCGTATTCGTTGCCTACACGTTGCTGGTCGCATTGTTCTTCTATCCCTTTGCGGGAATTCCCCTTGTTCCGCCGAGAAGCGGTTACGTTGATCTGGTTAACGTAGTGCTATTGCTGTTGGTTGTGATTGCCTCGTTCACTTGCGCCTTTCGTGGTTCAAATGAGAGCACTCTGTTAAAGTCAATTGCATCAACAATTTTCGTGCTGATCTTTGCCGCAGCAAGCAACCTCGGCGCATTTGTTACAATTGGCGCTATGGAATCCTTGTTGCGCTAACCTGCCGCATGATTTTTTCCGGCAAACCACAAATCTCGCTTTGCTCATCACGTTTCTTGCGACCTGCAAGCCCCCGCCATCCTCTCCCCCGCTCCAGCGTCCCCACCCAAGGCAATTTCAAAACCCATGGCGCTGCCCTTTATTGTTCGACCTCCATGGAAGAATGACGGTTGGTTCAGGATGTGGGGTCTCTCCCCAAAAGGAATCGTCGTCTCGCAAACACTCAAAAATTATCGCCCAGGAAGTCGTCTCAACGCTTGGATGCCTTCTTGAAGAGCCAGGTAAACATGCGGCGTTCGGGATCCCCGAGATCGGTGAGGCAATCCCTTTAGGTGCCCGCATGCGCAGCACCTGATCTACTATCTCCTCGGCTCTCGCACGATTACCAGTTCTCCAATAAGCGAGTGCGATTTGTAAGCTGCCCTCCAACCAAATAAAACCTGAGTGCACATTCTCCCTGTACAGATCGGTTAAACTGATCGGTACGGATGCCGGGTGCACGCAGTCTTTTGATATTTTGAGATCCTCAAGTGCGGCAAGACATCCGTTGACGCGATCACTGATTGTATCAGGAAGCGCTTCCACTGCCCGATCACTCTCGTGGAGACTCATCAAGAACAGTGTCCCCCAGGCATTTGCGTCAACAGCTAAGAAGGGATCGGGATCCCCGATTGCGGTCGTCCCTTGGTTAAAGTGTTTATGGGTATCATTCCAATAAGTTGTCAGTAACAGAGTCTTCAGCTTATTCGCTTGAGCGCGATATTTCATTCCCTTGAAAGAAGCAGAGCCATGAATGACTGCGAGATCGCGGAACAGAAAGTACGACTCGATCTGATGTTCAGTCGAGGTATGGAAACTCACGGGTCGAAACCCAGATATCGCCAAACCCACATGCTTGAACATGATCGCACCATCCAGTCGACCGGTTGATAACGTCCGATGATTTAGGAGGTGGTCTGCGATACGTTCGGCTGCTGCCAACGCGGCATCGTCGCGACGCACATTTCGGTAGTAATATGTCAGCGCGTAAGCTACCCACGCCTTCCGACCACTGGCACCATCACCCGGGTCGCTGCTGTCGCCCGCCGTGTACACGGGGTTATAGTTGGCATCAATGTTTCCGTCAGGCGGCGTCAACGTCGATAACGCGTCAGCTAGTTGATCCGCGAAAGGAGACCAAGGCCGAGGGCCGCCGCTCAATGCTACGAGTGCCAAGGCATTGTTGTAGAGGTCAGATGAGTCAGGCCAACTGTCGAAGTCAGGCCAAATGTCTTCCGGATTGTCGGGATTTGGTAAATCAGTCAAACGATCCCGAAGAAGCCCGGGTCTCCCAGGGTCGTCAGGGTATTTACGCTTAGTCGGATCCGTAGCTGCCTCTTGGTCTACTTGACTCTCCACCAGCCAATTCAGCATTTTTGCTTTCGTTGTATGGCTCCACCGAAGTGGAGCTGAGGAAACCTCGGGGGTCGTGCAGGATGCCAAAACCATCGCGGCCAGACAGAGTGGGCTGCCGCGGAGGGCAATTGATACCCTTCTTTGGAAGGTCGGAGCTTGCATCGTAAAATTGGTATTGCGGCCAACTAAACGGGGTCAGTCATCCATTCACAACTCTTTCTAGGCCACTTGCGTTTCCTGTTCCGCAGGCATCCCCTTCCAACGCCTGAAATTACCGCAATTACGGTCAAGCTGACCGAGTGCTTCACCGAACGAAGAATTCGACCACGGATTTCGCAGATTACGCGGATGGATCTCAGAGCAGAAGCGACCTTTATCCGAAAACGTGTCGGTCCCATAATTCTAACCTTCCACCTCGGTATCTTCGCGGAATCAGCCGAGGGTTTGTGAATTCACGGCATTCTGCACAAAAACGGGAAGGATGAATCCAAACCATGATTGACGCCTCCTCCTGAACGCAAGATTGTCAATCTATGAGACAGCCCATCACCCGTCGTTCTTTTCTCAAAACGTCCGCGTTGGCAACCAGTGCCGTTGCAATGTCGGCCCGTAGTTATGCCTCCGTCCCCGGTGCCAATGACCGGGTTCGTGTTGGGGTTATCGGGGTACGGGGGATGGGGTTTGGCCATGTGCGCAGCTACGGCAAGCTCGACAATGTTGAGGTCGCGGCGATCTGTGATGTGGACGAGACGATCATTCGGCGCCGGGTTGCTGACATGGAGCGGATGAAGATCGGCAAGCCGGATACCTACGAGGATCTGCGGCGGATGTTGGAGGACAAGAATATCGATGCGGTAAGCGTGGCCACGCCAAATCATTGGCATGCATTGGCCGGCTATTGGGCAGTGCAGGCGGGCAAGCATGCGACCTTGGAGAAGCCGGGCACGCACAACATCTACGAAGGACAACAGCTGATCAAGGCTTCGAAACGCTACGGCAAGATGATTCAGCATCACGCGGAACGGCGTTGTTTCACCGGCTTTCAGTCTGCGGTCAAATTCCTTCGCGATGGAGGACTGGGTGAGGTTTATATGGCCAAAGGGCTTTGCTACAAGTGGCGCGACACGATTGGTCGCAAATTGGAGTCAACACCGCCGTCCGGCGTGAACTATGACCTTTGGCTGGGCCCGGCTCCGGAACGCCCCTTCACCGACAATCGGTTCCACTACAACTGGCACTGGCATTGGGACTATGGGAACGGTGACCTTGGAAACCAAGGTGCGCACCAGATGGACATCGCCCGTTGGGGGCTGGGTGTCGATCTGCCGACCAAGGTTTCATCCATTGGCGGCCACTTCATGTTCGATGACGACCAGGAGACACCGAACACCCAAACCGCGTTGTATGAATTTCCGAATCCAAACGGCGGTGGCGACAAGAAGAAGCTGCTGCAGTTTGAAGTCCGTCATTGGATGACCAATTACGAAGGCGACCTCGGCAATGCTCCTGGCAACAACATCGGCAATATCTTCTACGGATCCGATGGATACATGACCATCGATGGCAGCGGCACCTGGAAGACATTCATGGGACGCAAACGTGAACCCGGTCCTGCGGGAGAAGGCGGCGGCGACATGTGGGCCAACTTTGTCGATGCCATCCGTGCAGACGATCAATCCAAGCTCGAAGGCGACATAGTCGAAGGGCATCTGAGCTGCGCGCTCATTCATTACGCGAACATCTCCTATCGATTGGGACGCACGATGGACATCGACATCAAGTCGCAAGCGATCCGAAACGATCGAGAGGCGAATAAAATGCTCGCACGTTCCTATCGAAGCCCGTTCACAATCCCCCGGGAAGTATAGTTATCCACTCGCGACCGAGCCCAACGAACTGGAATGCCGGTCACTCAAATTCCTGTTTTGCCAGGATATCGAGCAACGCTCGGACTTCATCAGTCAATTCGATCGGATGTCCTTTGAGATGTCCCAATCCGTAGTTTGCATCCACATCCATATCGTCGCGGTTGAACGCGAACCACAATCGTGGTTGATCATCACTCAACCCCTGCTCGCGAGAACGCGAGAGTCCCATGATGGACATCGATTGACCGGCACGCAGAACGCGGTCATATCCGGCTTCACGCAGGGTCCGAATGAAGTCACGGGCGTTTTCAAAGAAGTCTCCGCCATCTTCACGAAAGAACATCTCCATCGCATCCCAGCTGCGGACAAACTCGCCTTCCAGCGGGACACCCCGTTCGTAGTAATCTGCGAGTCCGTCTATTTCGATACCCGGGAACTCTCGGCGAATCTCAGATGGCATTGCCCGGTCCGCAACCCAGCGCTTGAGCAGTTTTGACAAGGATGTGGTCTCCTGGAACTGGTTCGCAAACAGAGGGTTGCTTCCCCAGACAAACGCGGCATATACGATTCCATCACCCGACTCGACCACGCATTCGCGATCGTGCAGCCGAAAATGAAGGATGTGATACCCCCCACCGCGGTCTTCAATCTCGCTTTCCACGCCGGATTCCAACACCGGATCATTGACGAACAATTTCGCGCGCAATTCCGAGAGCCGGCGGCGAACGTCGTCGGAGAAATTGTCAGATGCTGGTCTCACATCCACCGATGCTAGCGACATCGTTTCGGGAAGGACATGATCAATGCGATAAACAGAGAAACCGCGTTCAGATTCCTACGAATCAAAGCAACTCCAGCCAGAGCAAGACTGAATCCATAGAGAATATCCACACATAATACCTTATTCTTTCCATTAGCCCAATAAATCATTAACCCGATAATCGCTCATATCCATCAGTGATCCCAAATACAGCGACGTTAAGTTCTCCGACCGCATCAAGTTGTTCTTCTCGCCGTTCACCGACGGCCGGTATGAGGATATGGCCACGAATCCAAAGGCCGCTGTATTACGGGAAATCACGGCGGGTTTGATTGTGGCCATGGTCGCCATCCCCTTGCCCATGGGATTTGCGATAGCGTCAGGGCTTAATCCCGTTCACGGAGTCGTCGGCGGCGCCTTTGCCGGATTCGTCGGCGCGCTGTTTGGCGGCTCCAAGTTTCAGGTGTAGGGCCCGACCGCCGCATACATTCCGATCATCTTCGGGGTCATGGTGACTTACGGCGGCAACGGCACCGAAGTCTTGTTTGGTCAATATGCCGAAGGATACGGGATGCTGATTCTTTGCTCGGTCATCGCCGGGGTCATTCTTTGTCTGATGGGATTCTTTCGCCTCGGAACATTTGTTTCGAGAGCCCCCCACTCAATCGTTGTCGGATTCACCATCGGCATTGCGCTGACGATCGCCTTGACCCAAGTGGGCGATGTGCTGGGCATCAAGACGAAGCTGCCCTTCGGTCTGCTGGACAAGATACCGCTCATCATCCAGAACATTGGTGAATTCAACTTCTACGCACTTTTGCTGACGGTTGGAACTTTCTTCGCTACGAAATACACCCTGAAAATCAGCGTCTTCATTCCAGGCCCCCTCATTGCCATTGGCGTCGGCTACGCTCTCAACAAGACCGTCCTCGCGAGCAAAGACCTGACAGTCGCCAAGGACAAATATGGCCCGATTCCGACCGAAGATTTCTTCACTTTCAGTCCACCTATCATTCCGGAGATCACCGCAGCAGTGGCTTACGACATCGTATTCTACTCGATGGCCATCGTATTTGTTGCCGCCATCGAGTCGCTCCTATGCTCCCGCATGGCCGATCGCCTGGCAGGCAACAAAGGAACGCCGTTCCACCCAAATAAGGAGTTGTTTGGCCAAGGCATGGTCAACACCCTCGTTCCTCTCTTGAATGGTTTTCCTCACACCGGCGCCCTCGCCCGCACGGCCACCAACATCAAGGTGGGCGGCATGACTCCACTTGCGGGCATTGCGAAATGCTGGCTGAAGTTGGCGATGGCCTTCTTCCTCGCCGCGTATCTGGATCTGGTCCCGATGGCGTGTATCGCCGGCATCCTGGCCTAGGTGGCGATGAACATGGTGAAGAAGGAAGAGGTCAAGCTGGTCCATTCCATGAACGGGTCCCACATCTTCCTGATGTGGATGACCGCCGTGCTCGTATTGCTCAAGGACTTCCTGACCGGTGTGCTGGTGGCCTTAATCGTCTATGCGCTGTTCCACAAAATGTTCGACAAACCACATGATGCAGAGAGTGGGTCCACCGCCAGCGACGCCAATTCCGCCAAGGATTCCACCGAAGCGGCAAGAGCATAGGGAACGCCAACTCCCGAGCCCTCCCCTTTGATGAATGCCGTTCGGACGGGCCGGGCGGCATTCATCTTTCAATCCCAACCGGGCTGCCGGACGACTTGTCTTCATTTCCGTCCCGGGCAAGTCATCCGGCGAACTTCAAAATCTTTTGGCCCTCTTCCCCTCATCCGCTACAGTCCGCCGTTCCTGAATGGAAACGACTGTTGAAAACCCAGCCGACGCGAAATGAACTACTCGAAAGTTCAAGTCACCGCCATCGGTTATGAACTCGCCCCCGTCGTCGTGGCCAGCGATGAACTGGAGGCGCGTTTGACGCCCATGATGGAGCGACTCCATATTTCAGAAGGACAATTGGAGTTCCTCACCGGCATCCATGAACGCCGGTGGTGGCCGCCGAATACTCCCGTCTCTCAAGGCGCAACTGCCGCCGGCAAAAAGGCCATCGCCTCCGTCAATGTCCCGATTGAGCAGATTGGCTCTGTCATCTACTGCGGCGTGTGCCGCGAGCTTTATGAACCGGCCACCGCCTGCCGCGTGGCCAATGGTCTCGGCATCCGCAACGGCACTGCCGTTTACGACATCAGTAACGCCTGCCTCGGCGTACTCAATGGCATGCTCGAGGTCGCCAACCGCATCGAACTGGGTCAGATCCGGGCGGGGCTCGTCGTTTCCTGTGAGTCCGCCCGCGAGATCAACGACACGATGATCGAGCGGATGCTGCAGATAGACGACATGCAGACGTTCACCATGGCCTTGGCAACGCTCACCGGTGGCTCGGGGGCGGTCGCCGTTCTGCTCACCGACGGCAGTTTCGATAACAACGAGGGCCACCAACTTCTCGGCGGCATGACGCAGGTCGCCCCCGAACACCACGAACTCTGCCGTTGGGGCATCGAGAAACACGACGGCAGCTATCGTCCGTTCATGTCCACCGATTCGGTCAATGTCCTGAAGAACGGCGTCGAACTCGGCAAACGCACCTGGGACGCCTTCACCAAGGAAATGAACTGGAGCACGGAACAGGTTGACCGCGTCATCTGCCACCAGGTCGGTTCCGCCCATCAGGATGAGATTCTGAAAACGTTGGGCATCGACAAGTCGAAGGATTTCACAACCTTCGAACACCTCGGTAATATCGGGACTGTATCATTGCCGATGACCGCTGCGATCGCCGACGAACGCGGCGTTCTTCAGCGCGGCGAAAACGTCGCCTTCCTGGGTATCGGTTCCGGACTCAACTGCATGATGTTAGGACTCAAATGGTGATCGACACCGAAGAGTATCCCTTCTCCGGCAACCGCTTCGATATTGCCGGACATCAGCTTCACTACCTTGACGAAGGTGAGGGCGAACCGCTGGTCATGCTGCACGGCAATCCGACCTGGTCCTTTTACTACCGCAATCTGGTGAAGGCTTTCAGCGACCGCTATCGCTGCATTGTTCCCGATCACATGGGCTGCGGTCTGTCGGACAAACCGGAGCATTACAACTACACCTTCGAGCAACGTGTCAATGACGTCGAAGCACTGCTGGATCACCTGAACGTGGGCGACAACATCACGCTGATCGTCCACGACTGGGGCGGCATGATTGGCATGACCTACGCCCACCGCCACCCCGAGAAGATCGAGCGTCTGGTGATCCTGAACACCGGTGCATTCCATCTGCCCAAGAGCAAGGGATTCCCGTGGTCGCTCTGGGCCTGTCGCACACCGATCGGGCCGCTCTTGGTTCGTGGTTTCAACGGATTCTGCCTCGCCGCCATTCACTGGTGCGCCACCCGGAAACAACTCACACCGGCAAATAAAGACGGCTATATCACTCCCGACAACACCTGGGAAGACCGTGTCGCCGTCCTTCGATTCGTCCAAGACATTCCACTGAAGCGGAGTGATCCAGGCTTTGACCTGATCACAGAAGTTGAGCAGAATCTGGAACAGTTCCGTAATATTCCGAGCGTTATCTGCTGGGGCGACAAGGACTTTGTCTTCGATCGACACTTCCTCGACGTCTGGAAAGAGAAACTGCCCGATACTCCAATTCACCAATGGGAAGATTCCGGACACTACATTCTCGAAGACCGCGGCGAAGAGATCATCGAGATTGTTGATGAGTTCCTGAAAACCAATCCGCTCAAGGGAAACCGCAAGAAGTAGCAGCATGAGATTTCAGCCACGGAACACACTGAAGACACGGAGTCATCCCGATTCCGTTTTCCGTGCATTCAGAGTGTTCCGTGATTGTTGATTCTCCGCCCCTTTCAGAGTGATGCGCGCACCATCCGTAAACATCGCCTCTCACCTCCCCTCGATGGCGCGCCACCAACCACACCGACAGGCAGTGGTCTTTCCGGAAGGACGTGACGCCCGCAACCGCGTCACCTACACCCATCTCACATTTCGCCAACTCGACGATGAAAGCGACCGCATCGCTGCCGGACTGATCAACTACGGCATCACCCGCGGCATGCGAACCGTGCTGATGGTCACCCCGAGCCTCGACTTTTTCGCGCTGACCTTCGCCCTTTTCAAGATCGGTGCAGTTCCCGTCTTGGTAGATCCGGGGATGGGCGTAAAGAATCTCGGCAAATGTCTTGCCGAAGCCCGACCCGAAGCCTTCATCGGGATACCAAAGGCGCAGATCGCCCGCCTCCTTTTCCGCTGGAGTCGAAATACGCTCAAACATCTCGTGACCGTTGGCGCAAACCCCTTCTGGGGAGGTCAAACGCTCGAAAAGATCCGCGCCAAAGTTCGGGAAGATCACGGTTTCACAATGGCCGCCACCCAATCCGAAGAAGTCGCGGCCATCCTCTTCACCAGCGGCAGCACGGGAATCCCCAAGGGCGTCGTTTACACCCATGGCATCTTTGACGACCAGGTCAAAAAGCTGAAAGCCGTCTATGACATTCAACCGGGCGAGATCGATCTTCCGACATTCCCTCTTTTCGCATTGTTCGCTCCCGCCTTGGGCATGACCGCAATTGTGCCCGACATGGACTTCACCCGTCCCGCTCAGGTCGATCCGCGCAAGATCGCTGAGGCAATCGAGAATTTCGGAGTCACCCAGATGTTTGGTTCCCCCGCCCTGATCAATCGCGTCAGTCGCTACGGCGTGAAGCACGGCTTCAATTTCCCGACCCTGAAACGCGTCATCTCTGCCGGCGCCCCAGTACCACCAGTCGTCCTCGAACGCTTCAGCAAACTCATCCCTGAAGGCACACAAATTTTCACCCCTTACGGAGCCACCGAATCCCTGCCGGTCGCCTCCATCGGCAGCCATGAGATTCTCTGCGACACCTCTGAGCAGACC
>JAYPXF010000084.1:21413-23691 GCA_038154405.1 Verrucomicrobiales bacterium
CGTCGGACATCCGGTTGATGGCATCAATCTGAAGATCATCGGAATCACCGACGAACCGATCGCCGAATGGACCGCCGACCTTGAACTCCCCACCGGCGAGATCGGGGAGATCACCGTCCAAGGCACCAACGTCACCCCCGAATACTTCAACCGCGAGTCATCCACCAAACTTGCGAAGATCGCCGACCCGGAAAACAACAGCTTCTACCACCGGATGGGAGATGTCGGTTATCTCGATGAAACGGGCCGCGTCTGGATGTGCGGCCGCAAATCTCATCGGGTCATCACCGGAGAGGGAACCCTCTTCACCATCCCCTGCGAAGGCATCTTCAACACCCACCCGAAAGTCTTCCGCACCGCCCTGGTCGGCGTCGACAATCAACCGGTCCTCTGCGTCGAACTCGAAGCCGATGCCGCCAAAGAGGACCGGTTGCGGTTACGAAAGGAACTTCTCGAAATCGGTTCTAGGAACGAACTGACCAAGAGTATCGAACGCATCCATTTCCACCCGGCGTTCCCTGTCGACATCCGCCACAATGCCAAAATTTTCCGGGAGAAACTGGCTGTCTGGGCTGCCGGTCAATAGTTCGCGTTGCAGCGAATTCAATTGTCGGATTTCGCGATCCGCTTTTCGTGCGCCAACATTTCGTCCACGACCTGATCGAATCGTTGCAGGGACCAGATCCACCAACGCCCCTTCAACAACTGCAGCACCACATACATTTCGGCATTCATGTGATCCGCTCTTCCTGAAACCGTTCCGTTTCTTCGATTGAACTGGACGTCTTCCAAGTGAAAATCGAATTCACACAAGACCCAGACATTGAGCAAGGGCAGCTCCCCGTTGCCCTCATCAATGCCCATCGGAATCATTCGCTTGATGCGTCTGATTGCGGTGGCGTAGGCCTTTCCCTTCCGTGCACACTCCCGCAGATCATCGATTTGTAGATCCAGGAAGTTCGCGCAGACGAACTCCCTCGAGCGACTTATCTCTCCCGTGGACAATTCTTCGAAGAATGTGACGAGCTTGGCTCCCAAGTCGGCGGAAATCGTCTCCCAATTCCAATTCGCATCCGACGCCGCTCTCGTCGCCAAGACACCCCGCATTGTCTGATCGAGGTGATCCCTCTCCAATTTCGCCTGACGCGACCAGTGCCGCTCCATCAAAGCCACCGCCAACCACACCATGCCAATCAACGCCATCACCACAAGCGCACCGAACACATTTCCACCCTCCTTCGTCACCGCTGAAAACACTTCTGCGCCCGTTCTCACCTCGTCAATTCACCAAGCCTGCCGGACACTTGGCAACGATGAAATCTCCCAATAATCGAACCCCAACCGAACAGCCTGCCCTTTTGCAACGCCGGCAAGAGATACCACATCGGCATCTTCCGCGAGAAAACAGCTGAATAAACCAGACAACCATACCCCTGATGCAGATGAGCCTTTGCGTTTGCCTCTGAATTCGGGTCGTCTACACTCCGGCGCCTGACAGCCCTTGGCGTAGCACACATGAACTGTAGAACTGTCCGTTTATTTCTTCTTCTGAGCGTCTTCGTCGACGCTTTGCCGGCTCTTCTGGCCGGCCCCGCCATCAGCCTTGACCTGCGGAAATCGCGCACCAATTTCATCGTCATCATCGCGGACGACATGGCTTGGGATGATTGCGGTGCCTACGGTCATCCGACGTTGAAGACCCCCAACATCGATCGCCTCGCCGCTGAAGGCATCCGCTTCAACAACGCCTTCGTTACGGCCAGCTCCTGCAGTCC
This sequence comes from Verrucomicrobiales bacterium, assembly GCA_038154405.1. GTDB lineage: Bacteria > Verrucomicrobiota > Verrucomicrobiia > Limisphaerales > JAYPXF01. The sequence continues at coordinate 23,189 of JAYPXF010000084.1, forward strand.
GAGCCGGGCCAGCATGATCACCGGGCGTTATCCTCACGCGACCGGGGCCGAACAGCTTCACTGGCCCTTGCCGCGCAACATGAACACCTGGGTCAGCTGGTTGCGCCAATCCGGTTACTGGACCGCTGCCGCCGGCAAATGGCATCTCGGCAATGCCGCGAAACGCCACTTTGATCTGGTGGCCGAAGCAGACACCCGCGGCTTCCAATTGCCGACCGGTGTCTCCGCCGAAGAAGCCGCCCTCTTGAAACAGATGACCGCCAAGAAGAACGCGAGCGGTTGCGAGGACTGGTTGAAAGTTCTCCGCGCACGTCCGAAGAACAAACCATTCTTTCTCTGGTTGGCCGCCCTGGATCCACATCGCGATTACGAAGACGGTATCATTCCCACGCCAACCGATCCGAAAGATGTCGTGCTGCCGCCATACCTTCCCGATACTCCGGACGTGCGCAAGGACTTTGCCCGTTACTACGACGAAATCCGGCGACTGGACAGCTACGTTG
>JAYPXF010000085.1:0-15751 GCA_038154405.1 Verrucomicrobiales bacterium
CGTATGAACTGTATGCCGGCAGGGATGGCTCGTTCAGTCTCGATGAGATTCCGACCGGGAACTATCGCCTCACGGCCGTGCTGGAAGGGGCCGCGAAACCGGGAGTGACGAATCCGCCGCCGTTGACCCGCATGGTGGAACAGGTCGCGGTCGTATCTGGTGGAGCGTCACTGGATCTGGGTGAACACATTGCCCTGCCATTTCTCAGTGCTGGTGATGCGGCGCCGGACTTCACTGCCAAGGTCATTGGGGGAGACAAGATTTCCTTGTCCGACCTACGTGGTAAATACGTGCTCTTGGATTTCTGGGCGACTTGGTGTGCTCCATGTCTGGATGAGACTCCGAATCTAAAGCAGGTTCATGAAGATTTCGGAGGCGATCCTGAATTCAAACTCGTGGGTCTGAGCCTGGATGCAGCCCAGGCGACTCCCAGGTCCTATGCCAAAAAACACGGGCTCAAGTGGGTCAACGGTCATCTGGGTTCCTGGATCAAACAGGAGGTGACCAAGAAGTTCCGCATCTACGAGCTACCCCAGACCCTGCTCGTCGGACCGGACGGCAAGATTATCGCGCAGAATCTTCGCGGCGATCGGATCCGTGCCGCTGTGGTGAAGGCACTGAGGGATAAGAAATAGCCCCGCAGGACGACCTTTGGGCGTCATCTGCAGGGCCGTTCAGAAAATGCCCAGAGGGGTTGTTGCGTACTTTGGTGCGAACTTACTTCACGTGGGCCAGCTTCATGATGCGACCGGAGACGTTCCAGTCTTGCACGTACAGATCGCCGTTCTTGGCCCAGTAGGATCCATGGGTTCCGCTGAAGGCGCCTTCGACCCAGTCTTCCTGCTTGATGCCATAGCTGCGGCCTTTCTTGGGATCGGGGTTCTTGCCGAGCACGGCCACGATGTTGTTGTTCTTGTCGAGGACGGTGAGGTAGCCGTGCAGATCGGGAATCGAAACGTAGTCGCCCTGGACTGCCACTGAAGTCGGCATACCGAGACCGCCGATGACGACACCGATGAATTCACCCTTGAGGCTGTAGTGCAACATGCGGCCCTTGGGTTTGTGGTTGCGATCGCAGATCAGGAGGCGCGGCGGATTGTAGCGCGTATCGAGCGTCATGCCATGGGCGGTGTTGAACTCCTTGAGGCCGTTGCCCTTCTTGCCGAAGTGAAACTTGTAATTGCCTTTCTTGTCGTAGACGAAAATCACGTTGCTGGCGTATCCGTCCGACAGGTAGATGTCGCCGTTCGGGGCGATGGTGATGGCCGTAGGATTGAAACGCATGGGATTCGGATTCAGCCCGGACTCCTTCGGGAAGGGCAGGGTCATCACCACCTTGCCGTTGTCAGCGCGGAATTTGATGCCCTGCTTGTTCTTGTTTCGGGCACCGTAGATGTATTCGACGCCGTCTTCCTCGCGGATCTCGATGTCGTGCATGGAGGTATGCTCGACAGTTGTGTATTCGCGGAGTTTTTTACCCTTAGAATTGAAAACGACCACGCCCTTGTTCGCGCTGACGTAAACGTTGTCCTTCTTGTCGACGACCACACCACCGTGGGTGCCGCCGAGTTGAGATTTTCCGTTCTTGTCCAATCCCCAACCGGGAACGGTGTCGAAGGTCATGGCACCTTTGCCCATCCGCACGGGCTTGGTTTCACCGGCAATGATGGAGGTTGAGAAATGGCCCAACAGGGCCGCGGCAACGAAGGATCCGAATAGTTTCTTCATTTCAATCAAATGGGTAATTGGTGTCGGCAAGCTGCGGTTCGCCGCCCGATGTTGCAAGTTTCAAATCCAGCCACGGAATCAGCGCTTCTCCTTCGCGTAAGCTTCATACAGATTGGCGATGCGGGCCGCCTTTTCATCGCCTCGATGAAAGACGAAGCGGTGCCGCAGCTTGATGCGGTCACCAGCCTTGAGGGTGAAAGACGCGTCCGGTGCGTTCTTGTCAAACTGCTTGCCCGCGAACGGGTTGGCGGTGAAGAGCCCGTAGGTGCGTACGTGCCAACGCGTGACATGGCGAAAGCTGGAAGGATGATTCAGAATCGCCACCCCGAGGTGTTCGCCATCCACAGGGCCGTTGTAGTCGCACCACTTGCCGGCTTTGCTCCAGGCGGATTTGTCCCGGTCACCGGCACTGTTGATGATCGTTCCGCCGGGTTCGCTGGTGACGTCCATGCTCGTTGGGACGCGGATGGAAAGTCCCGAATCCTTTTTGTCCTCGAAGTGTGCGTCGCCATCACTGGCGATCAGGTCCTGGTCGAAATCAAGGATGCGGTTGCCGTCCTGAACTCGGAAAGAAAGCCGGCGCTTCTCCGTAAGCACGCGTTTGCCTGCGGCACTGACATATTCGCAGAGCTGTTCGATCACGGCTGAGTTCTTGGTCGCCTTCAGTTGGGAGAACTTGCGATGGCGGATCTTGCCCAGTGCCTTCAATCGTTCACGGGAACGTTCCATCCAGCGTTCGCCCCGCTTGCTCAATTCCTCCCAGGTCAGCCTCTCGCTCCAAGTGTCGACGCCGTTGATTCCCTCATGTCCGAAGTTGATTCCGCGATGGTGCGGATGGTCGTGCCGTTCACCCTCGACGGTCTTCATGGGATAAGCCCTGGTCATCTGCTTTCCGGTAGGGCCGTAGACGGGATAGAGGTAAGGCTTGTTCGCCTGGTCGAGCACGTAGGTGGCGAACGGCTTGCCGTCAACCTTGATGACGACGCCCTGGTCGGTCTCGGTGATGGTGAAGCCTTTCGATTTGTCTGCGGCTGACAGGCCGCCGCAAATCATTCCGCAGGTAAGAGAGCTGATGAAACGAATTGAGCGCAACATGGTGAGGGTCGGAATCATCGGATGTTAAGTCCCGCTGACGAGCAGAAATTTTGACCGTGAACGCCTATGCCAGGATGGAATGCACCACGTGTCCATGCACGTCGGTCAGGCGGTAGTGACGGCCTTGGAACCGGAACGTGAGCCGTTCATGGTCGATGCCCAGACAGTGGAGCAGGGTGGCGTTGAGGTCGTGCACGTGCACCCCGTTTTCCGCAACGTTGAAGGAGAACTCGTCGGTGCTGCCGTAGGTGATGCCGGGCTTGATGCCGCCGCCGGCCAGCCAGATCGAAAAGCAGCCGCCGTGATGGTCGCGGCCATAGTTGTTGTATTCCAGCGTGCCTTGGCTGTAGATCGTGCGACCGAATTCACCGGTCCAGACAATGAGTGTATCATCGAGCAGGCCGCGTTGTTTCAGGTCGCGGATCAACCCGGCGCAGGCGCGGTCGATGTCGCCGCATTGCAGACGCAGATCGGTTGGCAGATTGTAATGCTGGTCCCAGCCTCGGTGATAGAGCTGGATGAAGCGGACGTCTCTTTCGGCCAGTCGCCGGGCCAGCACGCAGTTGCGGGCGAACGAACCCGGTCGCGTGAAATCGTTGCCATACAATCGACCCGTGCTTTCCGGTTCTGTCGACAGGTCGGTCAGTTCCGGGACTGACATCTGCATGCGAAACGCCATTTCGAACTGGGCGGTGCGGGTGAGGATCTCCGGATCTCCGGCGCGGGCGAATTGTTCCCGGTTCAGTTTGGCCAGACCGTTGATCATCCGCTGGCGCGTGTCGGTGTCGATGCCGGACGGATTCGACAGATAGAGAACGGGATCGTTGCCGGAGCGGAATTGCACTCCCTGGTGATTTGAAGGCAGGAAGCCGGGGCCCCAGAGTCGCGCATGCAGAGGGTCGGTGGGGCGGGTGGCGCTGCCGTTGGACAGCAAGACTACAAAGGCGGGCAAATCGCGGTTCTCGCTGCCGAGTCCGTAGCTGAGCCAGGCGCCGAAGCTGGGGCGACCGGGCTGTTGATGTCCGGTTTGCAGATAGGTCACGGCGGGATCGTGGTTGATTGCCTCCGTATGCATCGATTTCACGATGCAAAGTTCGTCGGCGACGCCGGCCAGATGGGGCAGGAGTTCGCTGATGGACGCTCCCGATCGACCATGTCGTGCAAATCGGAAACTGCCTGGGACAATGGGGAACTTTTTCTGCCCGGACGTCATGCCGGTCAGGCGCTGGGTCTTCCGAACGGATTCCGGCAGATTCTCTCCGCGGCGTCTGAGAAGATGCGGTTTCGCATCAAACAATTCCATCTGGGGCGGACCTCCGTGCATGAACAGATGGATGATCCGCTTTGCCCGCGGTGCGATCTGGTTTGTCGCCTTGGCCAACAGATCCGGACTGAGCAGTGAAGCCAGCGCGGTTGTTCCCAGGAATCCTCGACGGGTTGTGAAACTGTTCATGGCTGCGTGATGGTTTCGTCGAGGCTGAGGACGACGCTGGCAACGGTGGTCAAGGCGGCCAGCTTTGGGCGACTTAATGTCGATGAAGATGAAGATTCGCCGATTGCCGTCAAACTGTCGGCCGCGTCGGGGTTCCGCTGAAACACCCGCAACTGCTTTCCGTAGATTTGATTGAGGATCCCGTGTTCGGATTTGTCAGGACGCCGGGACAATACCGCCCGGAATGCGAATCCGATCGGGTCTGAGTGAATGTACATTTGCTCGGCCAACTTCCGGGAGGCTTCGACGAAAGTGGGATCGTTCATCAGGGCCAGGGCTTGCAACGGCGTGTTTGTGCGCGGGCGTCCGACGGTGCACGTTTCGCGTGTCGGCGCGTCGAACATCAGCATCGTGGGAGGTGGTGCCTGGCGCTTCCAGTAGGTGTAAAGGCTGCGGCGATAGAGGTCGGCTCCGAAATCGGTCGCGTATCCAAGTTGTCCGTCGTAGGTCATCTCCTTCCAAAGACCGGCGGGCTGGTAGGGCTTCACGCTGGCCCCCCCGTGACGGACGACCAACAGCCCGGCGGCCGCCAAGGCATTGTCACGAACGGTCTCCGCATCCAGACGAAGGCGTGGGCCGCGTGCGAGCAGTCGATTGTCGGGATCACGACGGATGAGTGCGGCGGTGGCGTGGGAGGATTGGCGATACGTAGATGAAGTGGCAATGAGGCGGATCAGCTGCTTCAGATCCCAACCGGAATCGCGGAATTCACAGGCCAGCCAGTCGAGCAGTTCCGGGTGTTCGGGCCAGGCGCCCTGGGTTCCGAAATCTTCCGGCGTCGCGACAATGCCGCGTCCGAAGAGCTGTGCCCAGATGCGATTGACGATGACACGAGACGTGAGCGGATTTTCCGGATGCATCAGCCATTTCGCGAAACCGAGGCGATTGGGCGGATTGATGCCGGGCAGCTCCTTGAGCGTGGCGGGGATGTCGGGGTGAACTTGGTCACGCGGCTTGTTGTATTCGCCCCGCTCGAGCAGATGAGCCGTCCGCGGTTTTTTCATTTCGGACATGATCATCATGGTCGGTCGCGTGGCTTGAAGGGCCTGCAGTTGCTGGCGCAACCGTGAAACCTGCTGTTCGGCGTTTCGCTGGTCGGAGGTCGCATGATGCTGGAGAAAGTGCTGGCGAAGGCGCTGCGTGACCGTCTTGTCGCGTTTGTTTGGCTCTTGGGCGAGGGCCCCGATCAGGAACTGAACGGATGCCAGCCGGTCGGCTTCATCAGGTGACAGTGCGCGCCCATAGATGCGGACGTCATCAATCAAGCCCTTGTAGGAGGCGCTGGCCTGGCGACGTCCGATCCGCAGGGGTTCCTGGTTCGTGATGACGCCCTCCAGATTGTCACGGTCAATCCGGAGAGATTGGCGCAAGCCGTTCAGGTAAATGGAGATTCCCGACGCTTGAGATGAACCGTCGTAGGTGACAAGGAGGTGATTCCATTGCCGACTCGGAATTGATGCCTCCGTGCGGACTTCAATATCGCTCTTGGTCCATTGGTTGACGAGATGTAAGAGAACCTTGCCTTTCCGGTACACGAGATCGAATCCTCGCATCTGATCGGCTTCATCCATCTTTGAGACGATGCAACCCGCGGCGGACGGTTTTATCCAGGCGGCGATCGAAAACGGTCGATTGGCCGACAACTTGGCCGCCGTCTTGATTTCGATGACCTCGCCGCCTTTGAACTCGGCCGCCTCGTCGAGGTAGCCCGGCGAGGTGTTAATGGACGATTCGTGTTCGCCGTCGAGCGGATAGTGCGCGAGCAGTGCCTGCTCAGGAGTAGGGGGAAGATCGGTGAGGGCGTTCCGTTCCCAGTGGGTCTGCGCTTTCTTGATCTCGGTCTCGATCGGCTTGAAATGCGCTTCGGCCGCCTGAAGTCGTTTGTTCAGCTCAGAAATCGTCGCATCCAGTTCCGGTAGGGCCACGTTCAGCAGGGGGGCTGCGTTGCCGCGGCTGCCATCGAGTCCTTTTTCCGGAACGTTGTTGAAGTACGCGAACATCCGATAGTAGTCCAGCTGGGAGATCGTGTCGTACTTGTGATCGTGGCAACGGGCGCATTCCATGGTCAGCCCCATCCAGACGGTGGATGTGGTCTTCACCCGGTCAGCCACGTATTCGACCCGAAATTCTTCCGGGATGAGTCCGCTTTCGTTGTTCACCATGTGGTTGCGGTTGAATCCCGTTGCGATCTTCTGTCGGAGCGTGGGTTTGGGAAGCAGATCGCCGGCGAGTTGCTCCACCGTGAACTGATCGTACGGCATGTTCGTGTTGAAGGCATCGATCACCCAGTCGCGCCACGGCCACATGGTCCGTTCGTTGTCCGTGAAGTATCCGTTGGTGTCCGCAAAGCGCGCTGCATCGAGCCAAGGACCTGCCATCCGTTCGCCGTAGTGGGCGGAACGCAGCAGTCGGTCGACGAGTCGTTCATGCGCGTTGGGATCCCGGTCGGTGAGAAATGCGTCCACTTCCTTGATGGATGGTGGCAGTCCGATGAGAGCGAGCGAGAGGCGTCGGATCAACATTTCGCGCCCGGCTTCAGTCGCGAATTTCAGGCCTTCGCTGTCGAGTCGGCGAAGGATGAATCCGTCGATGGCATTGCGAATCCGCGGACTATCCAAGTTCGGCACTCGGGGGCGGCGGGGTCGGATGAACGACCAGTGCTCTTCGTATTCGGCTCCCTGCGCAATCCAACGGCGAAGAACGTCGATGTTGTCCGCTGACAGCGTCCGTCCGGAATCGGCGGGCGGCATGCGTTCATCGATATCCGGATGGGTGATTCGGTCGACGAGTTCTCTGGCAGCAACCTTTGACGGTTGATCAAGTCGCAGGTTGGCTTTGCGTGCCGCGCCATCGGGGCCATGACAGTGGAAGCAATGTTCCGACAGGATGGGGCGGACGTCCCGATTGTAGCCGACCCGTTCTGCCGAGTGCAGCGGCAGGACCGTGATGCAAAGAAGAATGAACGCGCGTTTCACTTTGGCAGAACGTGCACCCACAGATGACCGGTAGCGACGACGCCGAATTCATTCTTCCGCTGGACGCGCACGACGTAGTTGCCGGCCTTCTCGAAGCGATGAACATGTTCGGCATATCCGTCCGGCGCCAGTTTGACGGCATTGCCATCGGATCGGACTTTGACCGGAGATGAACCGTCACCGAAGTTCCACACCTCGTATCCCTCCCGTGACTGGCCGGAGATGAAAGAGCGCACCTTGAAGGTGACCGGATCACCGACCCGAATACCCGAGGTCGGATGGTAGTTGGGGTGGACAGTCGTTACATGGCGCTCGGGATGATCCCGGTCGTAGACGATTACGACGGCGAAATCGTAGGAGACGTTTCCGTCGGTGTCCGTGACTTTCAGGATTTCGCTGTGCCTTCCGGGAGTCGAATAAGTGCGTTTCACTTGTTTTCCCTTGGCCATCGTTCCGTCGCCAAAGGTCCATGCGTATTTGGCGATCTTGCCGTCAGCCCACGACTTGGAGGCATCGAGCGTGACGCTTTCGCCGGTCCAGAGCAGATGATGGGGGCGGGCGACCGCGATCACCCTGGGTTTGTGCTCGGCAAGATAGGCCTGCCAGAGAAAGGCGTAGCCCTCCTGCGTGCCCCATTCGCCGGACGGTTGACGGCCCTTGGCTTCGAAGTGGAGATGGGTCCAGCCGCCACTGCCACCTTCCTTGCCAAGAGTACCTAGTCGTTGCCCTTGCTTTACCCGCACTCCCGGTTTGATGTCCGGATCGATCGTCTTGAGATGACTGTTGCGATAGTACCAACCGCGATCATCGAGCAGGTACACGACGTCGTAGCGGGGACTGACCGGAGTGTCGCGTCTGTGCTCGGGTAACGTTTCACCGGCTGCTGAAACCACCAGCCCGTCGACAGCGGATACGATTTGGACCAGACCTTCGCTGCCGCCGATGTCGAGACCGGTGTGGTAATACACCTTCTTCTTGGCCGGCCGTTCGCCGCCGTCCACGTAGACCGGATCGTTGGCCATTTGCGTGTCTGTCGCGAACCATCTTTGTTTTGCGGGATAGGTAAATGTGTCCGGACGAATCCACGGCGAACCTTTCGGCCACAGCCGGAGCCGGGCATCCTTTTTCAGACCGAAGGAACCCGGGCTGCCCTTCGCGAGGTATCCCTTTGTTACCGAGCAGTCGATCTGTACGCCGCCGATCTCCCGGGGAAGATTGTAGGTGCCGGACACGAGTTCGGATCGCATCCCATTCACTTCGACGGTTACGACGGCGCGTCGGACGGCGGCGGTCACTGAATCGAGTTGCTCCGCCAAGTTCAGAAGTTTCAATCTCGCCTTGCTGCCATCCGAAAGCTGAATCGTGGTCGCGTCACCAATGTTCATGTCCACGGTGCGAACCAACGGATCGATCGTTGCGGCGAACAAGGTCGGGCACAAGATGGCCAGGACTCCGTTGAGGAGGATGCGATGCATGAGGTCAGTATGGGGAGGATTGGTCAGGCTGCAATCCAAGTCACTCAGCCGCCGCTTATCGCCTGCCTGATCAATTTAGAACGCGCGAAGGAGATAGTGAGACCGCAGAAAGTGTTGAATGACCTCCTGCAACCGAAGCTACCGGGCCGGAGCTTTCCACGAAAAGTGAAGGGGCAGGTCCTTCCACGGTTCCTGGTAAAACGATTCCGGATTCGGCAGCGGCTTTCCGTGAAGGATGAAGTCGGAGAAGTCGGCCAGAGCTTTCCAGTCCTTCTCACCTTGGTCGTGTCCGCCGTCGCGATACCACTGGGCGCACTTCTCCTTCACGCCCAACCAGTCATAGACGACCCGCGCCGCCCGCCACGTGACCATGCTGCCTTCGGGATTCAGGCGATCTTTCAGGCCGTTGGAATTGAACCATGCCCGTGGCGCGATGGATGCCTTGATGAAGTGCAGATCAAAGGGGAGAAAGATTTCCTTGTCGCCGAACGGAACCAGGTTTTGGTGAAACCAGTAGCCGGAATTGATCTGCGCCATCTTAGCCTTGATGTCGCGGGTGCGGCCGACGCGATGACAGCCGGTGGTGATTGAACCGCCGGCGTTGGGCGCTACCACGGTCACCCGTTTATCCGTCATGCCCATCAATGCCGCGGTCTGACCTCCCCGCGAATGTCCGGTGCACACGACTTTGGCCATGTCGACCTCGGGCAAAGTGCTCAACCAGTTGAGCACCACGCTGCCACCCCAGGCCCATACCCGCAGGCATCCCCAATCTTGGTCGGGATACGCTCTCCGCGCGTCACCGATGTCGCGCTTCTGCTTGGCCGCCGGATCCTTGCCCCAATCCGGATGCAGATCTGTGCGGGTGTAGCTGACCAACATGTAACCGCGACGAATCAGGTCGGAGGCAATCATGTTCTCGAGTTCAAAGCCCGACGGTGCGTTGTGAACAATCACGGGAAACGGACCCTTGCCATTCGGTTGATGGATTTGCAGCGAGAGGGACAACTTGTGATCCGGCCCGAAACGCAGCCTCAACGTACGTTGCCTTGCTTTCCCGTTCAGCACATCGGACGTGGACAACGTATTCGCCTCGATCTGTTCCGGGGCCGGCAAGGGTGGCGCATGGCCAAACTGGTAATGCAGCACCATGGCGATCATCTCCTTCCTGCGTCGTTCCCAGTCGTTCCGGTTCTTCACGGGGGAACCGTCGAGAAAGACAAAGGGATTGGGCAACTCCTTGACCTCGGGAAGTTGATCGACCGTAGGGAAGGTGCGGGGATTGTCTTTCGCAGTGGGAGCGACGACGGACACGGTCAGAAGAAGGATCGTGAGGAATCGGAGAGTCATGTCCGCAGTCTGTGGCGGTAATTGTCTTGAGAGCAACGCTGCAATGCGCGACACAGTGCGGACTCATTCTTCATGCAAAAGACGATTTCAGTTCTGTTTCTCCTGGCTGTCTCGACAGCAATGGCCGATGTCCGGCTACCGCGGTTCTTCAGCGATCACATGATTCTGCAGCAGCAGACCAAGAACGCTATTTGGGGTTGGGCGGTGCCGGATGAACGAGTGACGGTCACGGCGAGTTGGGGAGCGAGCGCAAGTGTGAAGGCGGACAAGGATGGTTGGTGGAAACTGTTCCTGTCGACTCCCGCTCACCGCACTGACCAGACCCTGACCATACGCGGTCGGAACACCATCGAGATTCAAGACGTGGCGATCGGGGAAGTCTGGTTGTGTGCGGGGCAGTCCAACATGGGATGGTCGACAGGGAATTCATTCGGCGCCGAGGCTGAAGCGAAGGTTGATCTGCCGTACCTGCGGATTTATCGATCCGCGAGAGAACATTGGCATGAGCCTTTGGATGAGAATCGTGATCGACTTGCCCGGTGGAAACGGTGTGGTCCGGATTCGGCGGCGGAAACTTCGGCAGTCTCCTACTACTTTGGCAAGACTCTACACCAGAAGTTGGGAGTGCCAGTCGGGATCATTCAACGGGCGTATGCGGGGACGCCGATTGAAGGTTGGATGCCGTGGGCGATCCAACGGGGCGATGGGCGCAGCGTGGAGCACAAGGAGCGCTACGATGCCAACGCGGCACGGATCCTCGATCAAGATGCGGAAGCCGGAATCAAGGCGCTGGATGCATTTGCCAAGGAATTGGCGGAATACAACGCCCAGATCGATGCGGGTGAGACCATGAAGAATGCCTTCAAACCTTTGTCTCCCCCGATCATCACTAAACCTGCCAACCTGGGGCATCAGTATCCCGCCCACATGTACAACGCGATGATTTGCCCCATCCGGCCGTATGGCATTCGCGGGATGCTCTGGTATCAGGGAGAGCGCAATTCCAAGAATTCACCGCAGGCTTTTCACTACCGTAGCCAGCTCGCACGGCTAATCGGGCATTATCGAGAATCCTGGCACGACCTTTCGAACGGCAATGTGGCCAAGGATTTCCCGTTTCAGTTTACCCAATTGCCGAGTTGGAACCCGCCTCAATCGCAGCCAGTTGAAGGCATTGCCGCACCCTGGGTGGTGAATCGTGAATCGATGCGCTTGGTTACGGTGGACGTGCCCAATACTGGCATGGCGGTAGCGATCGATACTGGCGACGCGGTCGAGCTGCATCCCAAGAATAAACAACCGATTGGAATTCGCCATGCGTTGTTCGCGTTGGCCAATACATACGGCAAAGATGTGGTGGGCTCGGGGCCCGTCTTGGAATCGCATGAGATCGCGGGCGAAGAGATCATTTTGAGGTTCTCCTCGATCGGTAGTGGGCTGATGAGTGGGCGCAAAGGGGAATTGGATGCCTTCGCCATCGCCGGCAAAGACCGCAAGTGGCATTGGGCCAAGGCGAGTGTTGGTGGTGACTCCGTGAAGGTTTCTGCGGCTGGAGTATCAGCGCCGGTTGCCGTTCGTTATGCCTGGGCGATGAACCCGTCGCGTCGGAATCTGCTCTACAATCGGGAAGGTTTACCTGCGTCGCCGTTCCGCACGGATGACTGGCCGCTGTTCGATCCGCATGCGGATTTGGTCGAGGTCACGAAACCGCGCAAGCCGGAGGGTTATGTTGCTGTGGATTGGGAGCGTCCACTGATGGTCGCCGCTCCGGAGACCCCGTTGGCGGAAAGAGCGGCAAAATCTGACGCACCTTCGCAACCGAAGCCGCAATCGCAACCGCGACAGGTGAGACCGGCGGAGGGTCTGGCGCCGGAAATCACGGACTTGAATGCGAAGGACGTTTCCTGGGCACTTGAAGCCAAATTGCCGGATCTGAAGGAGCCATACATCAATCCGCGACCCAATGATCGAGGGGATGGAATACCGGTGGGTGCGCTCACCCGGGCGAACTCGGATCGCCGAGCGATTCTCCGATTTGCCCGTGAACTCAACGCGGGAGAACACGGCGAGGTTGACAGCTTTCTTCTGATGAAAGAAGGCAAGTTGCTCTTCGAATCCTACTTTCGTCGCGGCCGGGCGAATTATCCGCACTACCAGATGTCCATCACCAAGTCCTACACCGCCATGGCACTTGGCCGCGCGATTCAATTGGGACATCTGAAGTTGAGCGACTTGGATCGGCCCATCACTGATTTCCTGAAGGAATTGCAGCCGGCCCGGTTTGTTGATGGTGCGAAGGAGATCACCTTGGCCGAGGCCTTGAACATGCATTCGGGCATTCGCATCGATTCCGCCCGCGCCAAGGAGCTAATGCGCAACCGGGAACAACTGGCGGGGCAGGGGCAGATTCAGGCTTACCTCGAGAACAGTGCTCCGATTTCCCCGGCTCCTCGGCAATACAAGTATCAAGGTTCTGATCCGTCGATCACGATGCAGGTCGTCGAAGCCTTGGTTCCGGGTTCGGCGCGCGATTTCATCGAGGCTGAACTGCTCGGGAAAATGGGGATCACCAACTTTGCCTGGCAGGAGGATGTCAGCGGACTGCCGAAGTCGGCCGCCGGCAGCAGCGTCCGCTCGCGTGACATGATCAAATGGGGGATGCTGGTATTGAACCGGGGCAGATGGAACGACAAACAACTCATTCCAGAAGCCTTCATTCAAAAAGCCACCAGCCGGCTATACACGAATGGACAAGGAACAAGCTATGGCTACTTCTGGTGGCGCCACGACATGGAAGTTGGCGACCGCAAGTTGGACTGCATCAGTGGGCGAGGAGCCGGGGGGCAGTTCATCTTGATTCTGCCGGAACTGAAACTGGTTGCCGCAATCACGGCTCACAACAAGGGCATGGGCAAGATGCTCAAGACCTTTCCCGAACGCGTTCTGCCTGCGTTTCTTGAGCGCGAATGAGGTGGGGATCAACCACGGAACACACTGGACACACGGAGAAGCTGCATCGATGTCCGTCTTGTTTCCGCGCGTTCGGTGTATTCCATGGTTGTAACCTGATGTCGGCTTCCGCTCTTTATTCGTCTCGTCATGCCAATTCACATTGAGTCACTGCCCGGTCGCGTGAGCAAGGGTGGTCTGCTGCGTTTTGTTCTGGATACCGAAGAGTTGCGCAAGCAGCAGGTGGGCTCGATCGAAATCTATGGCAACTCGGCTTCGATTGAGATTCCGGATTCTAGTGGGCCACGTCTTGTCAAGCGTCTCGACGGACAGAAGCTGTCCGGCCGGATGGTGCAGGTGTGGTTCGAATCGGTGGAGGAGGAAAGCGACCCGTCGGGTCACTTTGCCCGTCTGGATCGTTGGTTGGGCATGGAGCGAAGGGCCGAGGCGCAACAGGCTGCCGAGTGGCTTTCCTCTTCCGGTGAGGCTGATTCCAGCACGGGGCTGACCAATCTCGTCATTCGTTCCGAGGATACCGGACTGGGTGGGCATGCGATGGTGGTGCTCGGGCGCAAGAGTCCGATGCAGCCATTGCCGGCAACGCAGTTGCGCGTGGGGACACCGATCCGGATGGTCGGGATGTGGGACAGTTCCGGTTCCGCGCAACGCGGTCTGGTAACCCGGTTGGATCGGCACGAGATCGAATTGGCTCTGGGGCAACGGCCCGCGGAAACGGATCAACCGCTCTATCGCATCGATGCATCGGACGATGAGGTTGCGTTTCAGCGTTCCCGCGCCGCGATGGCGCGCGCCCGGCATGCGCGGGGAGATCGGATCAGTGAACTGCGGGATATCTGTATCGGGATGAAGGAAGCGGCATTTGATGATTGCGGAGATATCAAGTTTGAGGATTCCCGCCTGAACGAATCCCAAATGGAGGCGATTCGCTTTGCCGCGTCCGCCCGCGATATTGCCGTCATTCACGGCCCACCCGGAACGGGCAAGACGCGCACGCTGGTCGAGCTCATCCGACAGGCGGTTTTGAACGGCGGGAAAGTCCTGATCTGCGCACCCAGCAACCTGGGCGTCGACAATCTTTTCGAGCGCTTGCTGGATCGCGGCACAAATGCCGTGCGTATCGGACATGTGGCCCGGGTATTGCCTCAGCTCCGCGAGCAATGCCTGACCGCCCTGGTTCCCAAGCATCGTCAAATGCGGCAGGTAAAGAAACTCCGCTCCGAGGCGGCGGATCTGTTTCGGAAGGTGGACAAGCCATCCCGGAGCCTGGATCGTGCGGCGCGCCAGGAGATGCGTGAAGAAGCAAGGAACCTGTTGGCGGATGCCCGGGACATGGAGGCGGCAATTGCGCAGGAAATCATGGATGGAGCGGAGGTGGTTTGTGCGACCAACACGGGAATCACCTCCGACATTCTCGGCGCCCGCCGCTTTGATCTCGTGGTGATCGATGAAGCCTGTCAATGCAGTGAGCCGTCCTGTTGGATTCCCCTGTTGCGAGCGAATCGTCTCGTTCTTGCCGGCGATCATTGTCAATTGCCACCGACCGTGATTTCACACGAAGCAGCCAAAGAAGGGTTTGCCGTCAGTTTGCAGGAACGATTGGTTGAACTGTATGGCGAACGAGTGTGTCGTCCCTTGCGGGTGCAGTACCGCATGCACGAAGAGATCATGGGCTACTCTTCGACGCGCTTTTACGAGGGGGGATTGCAGGCGGACGAATCCGTGGCCTCGCATCGCCTCATCGATCTCTCCGGAGTTCAGGAAGATGAACTCACCACGAATGCGGTGCGGTTCATCGACACCTCCGGATCGGGGTATGAAGAGGAGCTGGAGTCGGCCGGGAGCAGTATTGGAAATCCGGAAGAAGCGGTTCTGGCGGCCAAGAAGGCGAGTGATCTCATGAAACTAGGGGTGATGCCTGAGGACATTGCCATCATCACGCCCTATTCCGCGCAGGTCAGGATTCTGGAAGAACAGGGACTGCCGGAAGCGATTGAGATCGGAAGTGTCGACAGCTTTCAAGGACGGGAGAAAGAGGCGGTCATCATTTCCTTGGTCCGGTCCAACGAAGGAAACGATATCGGTTTTCTCAAGGACACCCGGCGCATGAACGTCGCGCTGACCCGGGCGCGGAGAAAACTCATCGTCATTGGCGACAGCACCACCATCGGCGCACATCCCTTCTACAGCGGTCTGCTTGATCACTTTGACCAGATCGATGCCTATCGTGGAGTCTGGGATGAATAGATCAGAATTCTTCAACCACGGAATACGCGGAAAACACGTAAGAAGATTTGGGTGAACTGAGCGTTCTCCGGGAGCAGGTTCCAATCCGTGTGTTCAGTATGTCCAGTGGTTGTTTTTACCGAACAACCTGTTCGATTTCGATCTGCGGATGAAGCCCGAAGTTCACGAGAAGACCCACTCGATGTCCGTTCGCCTTGAGGTAGTTGTGCACTTGAGCCCGATGCTCATCGGCCAGTGTGGAGACGGCTTTGAGTTCCACGATGAAGTATTTTGTGGCAGATGAGATCGGGAACATACTCTGATTTCCGCGGTTGCCCTTTGTATTCCAATTGCAATCGTGACTGTGGAACGAATGGGATTCCCCGAAGGCTCAGTTCGATTTCCATACATTCTTGATAATCCGGTTCGTCAAAACCACAGCC
>JAYPXF010000085.1:15761-23460 GCA_038154405.1 Verrucomicrobiales bacterium
GCCTTTGTCTCTGTAGACTTCGAAGCACACTCCGCGAATCTGGTAGGTCTCTTCCCCGTATAGCAACTCCTTCTTTTTCGGATGCTACTTGCCAGATCTGTTTTGGTTCAACCACGGAACACACCGAATACACGGAAAGGAATGAAATTCGTGAGAGATGTCTCCCTTCATTTTCCGTGTGTTCAGTGTATTCCTTGGTTGTTCTATTTTTTTACCCAAACAGGTCCTGGATTTCTTCCCAGGTGAGATTGTCGCCCAGGGTTTCTTCGCCTCCCAATGTGCCGGCGATCATGGCGCGCTTCTTCTGTTGGAGAGCTAGGATCTTCTCTTCGACGGTGCCGCGGGTGATGAGCTTGTAGCTGGTGACGACGCGCGTCTGGCCGATGCGATGGGCGCGGTCGGTGGCTTGGTCTTCGACGGCGGGGTTCCACCAGGGATCGAAATGGACCACCGTGTCGGCACCTGTAAGTGTCAGGCCGACGCCACCGGCTTTCAGGCTGATGAGGAAGATCGGAATGCTCGAAGTCTCCTGGAACTTTTGTACGACGGCGCCGCGGTTGGTGGTGGTTCCGTCGAGATAACAATATGGGATGTCATCGGATTCGAGTTTCGATTTCAGCAAGCCGAGCATGGAGGTGAACTGACTGAAAACGAGGATGCGATGACCTCCATCAATCGCCTGTTCGAGCAGTTCATTGAACATGGCGAGCTTGCCGGAGTCGCGATCGGAAAACTGGGCGTCCTCCATCTTCAGCAGACGTAGATCACAACAGATCTGACGGAGTCGCAGCAGGGCGTTCAGGACGATCATCTTGCTCTTGGCCAGACCGTTGGCTCCCACTGCGTCCATGACCTCCTTGCGGCTCACTGCGAGGACCTGCTCGTAAAGCTCGGCCTGATCGGAAGTCAGTTCACAGTAGGAAACCTGTTCCAGTTTTGCAGGCAGGTCCTTGGCGACCTCGGTCTTCAGGCGACGCAGGATGAATGGGCGCAATCGTCGAGCGAGCCTCGCCTGAACGACCTCATTGCGGTCGCGGGTGATGGGTTGTTCGTAGCGTTCCTTGAACTCTTTCGCGGATCCCAGGTAACCGGGCATGAGGAAGTCAAAGATGCTCCAAAGATCGAGTACGGAATTCTCCATCGGCGTGCCGGTCAGGACGAGACGATGCCGGGTGCGCACGGCTTTGACGGCCTGGGAATTCTGGGTCTGACGGTTCTTGATGTGTTGGGCCTCGTCGAGCACGACGGTGTCGAATTCGAATTCCCGATACTTCTCCGCGTCCCGGCGGATCAGGGCGTAGCTGGTGATGACGAGATCGCTCTTCTTCACCTGCGCGAAGAGCTTTTGTCGGCCGGTGCCATGCAGGGCGAGGGTGTTCAGGTCCGGTGTCCATTTCTTCGCCTCGGAGAGCCAATTGAAGACGAGGGACGTCGGGCAGACGATGAGGACGGGACCGGACAGCTCGCGATTGGCAAGGCGGGAATGAATGAAAGCCAGGGTCTGCAAGGTTTTTCCGAGACCCATTTCGTCCGCCAGAATGCCGCCGAACTTGTTGTCGCGCAGGAACTGCATCCAGGCCACGCCGTGTTTTTGGTAGGGACGCAGGACCTCATCAAGATGACCGAGCGGCGGACAATCGAGCTTGGTCTGGCCGCTTTGCCGGGCGGCATTCTCGCGCCACTGCTGTTCGGCCTGAACCTTCCAGCCAGGCTGTTGATTCAGGGTGGCGTCTAGGAAGGCGGCCTGAACGGAGTTTAGACGATATCCATTGCCGCGTTGCTGCGGGGCGCAGTCACGCAACACTTCGTGGAATTCTTCCAGCGCACCCGTGTCGATGAGCGCGAGGCGTCCGTTGTTCAGGCGTGTGCTGCCGTTGCCGGACAGGATGAGACGCTGAATATCTGCCGCAGAGAATTTTTCGCCATCAGCGGATGCCAGCGACATCTCGAGGTCAAACCAGCGCTCGCCCGACGGGCGGATTTCGAATCGGGGTTCGAGGCGTTCGAAGTTCTTCGCGGTGTTCTGCTCCAGTCGGGCATCGAGGGCGACGTCCCATTCGCGGTCCATGCCGGGATATTCCTGTGCAAAGAAGCGAACGACTTTGCTCTCGCCATGCAGGTTCCAACGTCCCATGGCATCAGGGCCGTCGAAACCGGCGCGGCGCATGCGCTCGCAGGCGGCCATCTCCGCCATGAAGTCCCGCGTCGAATAGCGGGTCGTGCTCTTCGGATCCGGCAGCCAGAGGGATTCG
The DNA here is from genome assembly GCA_038154405.1 of Verrucomicrobiales bacterium. GTDB lineage: Bacteria > Verrucomicrobiota > Verrucomicrobiia > Limisphaerales > JAYPXF01. The sequence goes on from JAYPXF010000085.1 coordinate 18,014, forward strand.
TCTTTGGCGGTAACCCCCATGACCATGACCCGCTGGCCGTAGGTGCATTGGAGCTGCGCCTGCATCTGATTCAGGCTGCCATCCAGGGAGAGGCTGAATTGCGGGGGCTGAGGTTCGAGCGTGAACTCATCGATCGTGAAATTCGCGTCCACATCGCTTTCGGCTTCGAATATCGCCAACTCTTGGCTGAGAAAGAACGGAACCTTGGCGCGCGGCAGTACCAGCGGCCCATAGAACAGGCTTCGCCAGGGTTTGGGCAGACCGACAGGCTCGAACTTGTCCCCGCGAAAGGCCCACAACGAATCTCCCTCGATCATGGGAGGTTCAACCAGATTGGTCGGCAGGTTCATGTGTATTTCGCCGGAGGTCTTCAGCGTGACCTCCACCGGCACTCGCCAAGGAAAGGCACTCACTTCGATCGGTCGCTCCTTGCCCATGCGGACGCGAGGATGGCCGATAAGTACATCGAGCAGTTCCGTCAGTTCGGTGACGCTGAGCATGAGGCCACCGGGAGTCTCATTGCCGGCGAGTTCCTCAACCTTGTCCAGGAGGTTGGCGTCTTCGGGTGACAAGACGAAAGGTTGGTTCATCGGCAGGCTGCTCAAGGGGCCGCGTCCCTTCTTCCAGCGTCCCTCGAAGCGAACCATGATTCGGTTTCGTTCGATCCCGGCGATGAAGGTCGGAGGCAGAACGACGGAAATCTCTGCCGGTTCACCTTTCTTCCCGCGACGCAGTTTTGGGCCCGGTTCCGGCTCGGGTTCGTATTCCGGTTCCGGCACGGGTGTGGTTCGTCGATTGATCCCGTCGGGCAGTGGCGTGGCGGTATCGCGAGGTGGCGCGGGCGCCGGTTTGCGTCGCGGGAGCAGGTGCAGACCTACCGCCACGGAATGGGCGCAGATCACACCGGCTTCGCGGGACTTTGCACAGCTGCAGAGATTGTCGATGTCCGTAGAACTTTTGATGACCAGGCCGGCTCGAAATGACGAACCACCATCTTGGATGACACCTTTGAGCAGTGGGGGGGACCAGTTGGAGGAGAGCACCTTGCCTTGGGTCAGCAGCGAGCGGGCGCGTTGGACTGTCTGCGCGCCGGCCGCCTCGACAAACAAATCCTCACTCAGCGTGTTGAATCCCATCGGTGAGAGTGTGCCGAATTTGCCGGAATTGATTCAACCACGGAACACGCCGAAGATACGGAAACGATTCGTCAATCTACTCGCTCACGCCCGGAGTTACATTTTCCTATGCGATGATTGTCTAGCTGCCGAAGCAGGAAATCGTGCCGTTCTTGCCGCTCAGGAAGATCTTTCCGGATGCGATCGAGAGGCCGTCGAAGCTGGGGGAATCATCGATCTTGAGTTCGAACAACTTGTTGCCGTCTTCCTTGTTGATCATTTGGAGGAAGACATCGTTCTTGCCTTCGAACGCGGCTTGGGCCTGCTTGGCGTTCTTGAAGGCGAGATGGTCGGTCTTCTGGCCGAGATCGACCGGGCCGGCGACGATGATCTTGTCTCCGGCGAGCGCCATGGCGCGGACGGTGATGGGTTTCTTGTTGCTCCAGAGTTTCTCGGGGGGGACGGCGTCGGGGCGTTTCTTCTTCTTCCCACGACGGGCGGCCTTCTGCTCCGCGGGAGTGGGCGGGGCGGCTTTGGCGTCGCTGCTGAACAGATGATAGGTGTCCGTCTGGTGTCCGGTCTTGCCGCCCATGACCTCTTCGCGGCCGTAGGCGAACACGCGATCCTTGTCGACGCACATGATGCGGCCGAAGGGCAACGAGCGGCCGGCTTGGGCCCAGCGAGACCAACCGGCTCCGTGGTTTTCGCCGTAACGCCAGTAGGCGCGGACGAACCATTCCTCGTCCAGCATGCCGGTGACAGAGTAGAGGTGGGGACTGGTCGCCGTGGATTCCTTGCCTTCGTCATCGAATGCGAGATGTTTCAGGAACACCAGTTCGCCATTGCCGCAGAGGATGTCCGACGCGCAACCCACCATGTCGAATGAACGCGGCTTCTCTTTGAACAGCTCTTTGTCGGTGTCCGGATCGAGGTGATAGAGGACGTTGCGATTGAGCTGGCGGCCCGAGATGGGGTCCAGCTGGTAGAAGATGATGCCGCCGTCCATGTAGGTGGAGCGCCCGGCGGTGAACCACAGTTTGTGGTTCTGCACGATGACCGATCCGTGCACGGGCCAGAGTGATTCCATGCGACCATAGATGTTCACGAGACGTTCTTCGGGGGCGGCGCGGAATTTCCAGGCGAGCTCGCCGGAACGGGCGTCGAGGTTGTAGACCCAGCCATCCGCGGAACCAAAGATCAGTCTGCCCTTGTGCCAAGTCGGGGCGCTGTCGATGCGGGCATTCGCGGAATACTTCCACTGAATTGATCCATCACGCTGGGACAGGGCATAGACCGTGTATTGGTTTACGGATGCGACGTAGATCATGTCGCCTACGGCCACGGCTTGCGTGAGTTTGCCACCGATCCTGGTGGTCCAGTTCTTCTTCACCTTGCCTGCCACGGAGCTGGTTGAAGATCCGCTGCGCATGTTGTCCCGGCGATACATCGGCCAATCACCTTTGCCGGCTGCAATGTTGCCTTCCTTTCCGAAGCTGGGTCCTTTCACGAGAACGGGATTCTCCGGGAAACTGATGTGTCCGCTTTGCGTATGCCGGGCGCGTGCGGCGAAAAGGCCGGGGACCTTTACCGTGGGATTGCAACCACAGGCATCGGGCGGGACGTAGATCATTCCGTTGGCAGGCATCACGCCATACTGGCACGTGCCGCGCATCCAACTGTTGTTGCCGACCCAGGCGCCTTTGTTGAGATCGACGAACTCGACGCCCGAACGTCCGGTAAGGATGAAATCCTCGGTCGCCTTGTAGCGATGGCAGCGCGGGTGCGGCATGCTCACCGGATCCGCCGCGGTGCTGACTTCCTTGACGACCTTGCCCGTCTTCACGTCGTAGCCCTTGAACTTGGTGCCGATGAAGGCGACGTCATTGATCACGAAGATGTCGACCGGCGCGTTGTATCCCTCGGTTCCGTCCGCCTGCCAAAGTTCCTTGCCGTCCTTTAGGGAATAGGCACGCACCTTGTTCGGCACCTTGCGGGCGAATCCCTTCTCCGTCCATCCGTGCACGCCCCAGGTCACCTTGCCCTCCGCGGCCGCGTCACCGGGACTCTTCGGTTCTCGATCGGCACAGATGACCACCTCATCGGTCATGACGAGGGTGGGGGAGGAATAGCCCATGCGGCGTGCCGAGGTCGGTCGCGGCATCGTCCATAGGACCTCGCCGGTCTTCACATCCAGACAGCCCATGCCTTTCGTGCTTTGGAAACAGAGATAATCGCCTTTGACCCCGGCCGTCTGCGGAAGGAGAAAATCTCCCTTGGCGAACGAGTATTTCCAAAGCTCTTTCCCACTCTTCGGATCATAGGCCGCGATGAACCGGAAATCGGTCACCTTGGGTTCGTTGCGGGCGAACAGTCCGCCGCCTTCGCGATATATTTCCGACGAACCGACCACCATGAACAGGCGGCCATTGTCGTGAAGAATCTCCTCGGCATATTCAGTGCCTTCGAAGGTGTGAATCGTCTCACCGGTCGCGGCATCGAGATGGCTCACCGGGGCACCGAGTCCGAGAGTGACGAACACGCTGTCGCCCGTCGCGACCAACCGCCGCGGCAGGTGAACCGGGCCGGAGCGGAAATGTCGCAAGTGGTCGTTCCATACGGGGATCTTTCGCTCCCAGAGCAGTGTGCCGTTGAAAGCATCACGCCCCTGCAGTTTCCAACTTGCGTTGAATCGGATAGACGCCAGCGGCGCCGAATCGAGGATCGCAAACATACGCCCCTTCGCGGTCACCATCGCACTCAGGCTCGCCATCTCTTCGTGGCTGCGGCTCCACTAGGGTTCGGTGACCCACTGCATGGAACGTGGTTGGTTCACCCGTTTGTCGTGGGCGACCGCATTGTTGTCGGGTCCGTGAAGAAAGTGATTCCACTCATCGATATCCTTGGGCCAAGGCTTGACGGTCTTCTTGCCATCAATGATCGCGGTACCCAAAGGGCGCAAGACGCGCAGGATTTCTGCTTCGGGAACACTGGTCTTCTTTTCGCAGACAATGAGATTGATCAGGTTGTCCACATAGGGAAGGTGTTCACCATCATACTGAGCGGCTGAGCCCTGTCCGTAGTCAGCTTTCTCGAACAGTAGGTTGCGGGAAGCGGTCAGCGCTTTTGCCGATCGTTCCAAGGCATGCAGTTGGGCGTTCCTGGCTTTGGCGAGGTCGACTGAAAGCTGCGACCCGTTGGCGTCGAGGTGAACGATGATGCCGCCACGGAATTCGGCTTCCTCCAGCAGTTTGTCGGCGGACGACTTGCCGGACGACGTTCCGGTCGTCAGCAGGAAAAGCAACAACGCGAGATGATGTCTGTTCATGAGCGCGAATGTATTTTGTCCGATGTATTGCGATCGGTATCAAGGGTACATTGTCGGGAACTCTGCCGGTGTTTCTCACGGATTCAGATTCTTGACCGTCGCCGATCTGCGACCGATACCATTGGTCCATGACCCGTCGTGAATTCTTGGCGACCGCAGCCACGGCCAGCGCCTTGGCACCGTTCCATTCTCATGCCGCCGAAAAACGCCTGCGGGTTGCCGTCATCGGGCACACCGGTCGGGGCAATTACGGTCATGGCCTCGATACGGTCTGGCTGAAGGTTCCGGAGACGGAAATCGTGGCGGTCGCCGATCCACATCAAGCCGGGCGGGTGAAGGAGTTGAAGAAGCTGAAAATCGAACGCGGATTTTCCGACTATCGCAAGATGTTGCTCGAAGTGCGTCCCGAGATTGTCGCGATTTGTCCGCGTCATGCAGACCAGCATCGGGACATGGCCGTGGCAGCTGCAGAATCCGGCGTGAGGGGGATCTATATTGAGAAACCCTTCTGCCCGACGCCGGGAGAGGCAGATGAGATTGAGGCTGCCTGCGGGAAGCACGGAACCAAATTGGCCATCGCCCATCGCAATCGGTACAACCCGACGCTGCAGGCCATCGACAAACTGATTGAAGGAGATGGCATCGGTCGCGTGTTGGAAATCCGCGGTCGCGGGAAGGGCGATCGTCGTGGTGGTGTCGAAGACCTGTGGGTGCTCGGTTCGCACGTTCTGAACTTCATGCACTACTTCGGTGGCGATCCGCTGTCGTGCTCGGCGATTCTCTACCAGGACGGCAAGCGTGTGACCAAGGCAGATGTTCGCGACGGTGGGGAAGGGCTCGGTCTGATGGCCGGCAACGAACTGCACGCCCGCTACGAGTTTTCCACGGGCGTCATCGGTACGTTTGATTCCATCGCCAACGACGGAACGCGGAATGCCGGTTTTGGCCTCCAACTCATCGGCAGCCAGGGCATCGTGAATATCCAGGCGGACAAGATTCCGCTGGCC
>JAYPXF010000086.1:0-23401 GCA_038154405.1 Verrucomicrobiales bacterium
GGATCAGCAAGGGCGGCAAGCGCACCGCGCTTCAATACGATGAATGGAATGGCAAGACCGTTCACTTCGCGATCCATTCCACCTCGCTGACAAAGACTGGCTTCAAGGTCACCTTCACCCAACCGCTCGGCAAACCCTGCACTCCCGCTGTCACCTCCTGGCATTACCACTACTACAGCACCTACGGTTCCCCGCGCGTCGATGAAAAGACCCTGCCGGTTTCCAAGTATGCCCTGTCCAAGGATCGCAAGACCCTCTCCTTCGACACATCACTTGCCCCCGGCAAGATCTACGCCCTGTCGTTCCCGGACCAATCCGATGCCAAGGGAAACAAACTCGATTTCGCCACCCTCTACTACACGCTCAACAAACTTCGTCCCACCCGCGAACCCAGGCCCGGACGCAATGTCGGCTGGTCCCTCGTCGGCTCCGGTTGGAATCGCAACGACAAGCGTCGCCCCGTTCCGCCCGTCGTTCCACCGCTGCCCGACAAGGAATGCAACCTGCCAGCGCCGGCTTCAGCCACCGTCCTCGACGCCACTCAATGGACCAATCCGAATTGGAAGTTCAACCAACAAGGCGTTCTCTCCCGCGCCAAGGGAAACAACTCCACCAAGACCGCGTACGGCAACGCCCGCATCCATCTGGAATTCCGTTTCGAACCCTCCACCGATCCCGCGTGGACCGGACAACTCTACGGCAACTCCGGCGTCTTCCTCATGTCCGGCTACGAACTTCAGGTGGTGAACAGTTACAAGAATCCTACCTTCGCGGACGGCACCTGCGGCGCGATCTACGGCCAGCATCCCCCACGCGTCAACGCCAGCCGCAAACCCGGCGAATGGCAGTCCTACGACATCCTCATGAAAGCCCCCAAGTTCGCCAAGGACGGCTCCATCAAGGAACCGTTGCGCGCCACCATCTTCCACAACGGCGTCCTTATCCACGACGATGTCTGGATCTACGGCGAAGTCGGCAAACCCTACCGCCGCCACGGCAAACGCCCCCTCATGCTCCAGGACCACAAAGGCACGGACGTCTCCTTCCGCAATCTCTGGATCGTCCCCGACATCGACTACGACCAATCCCTTCCCAAGTTCCGGACAAGCTTCACCTCCGATCCCACCGTAATGGCCAACGTAATGCCGGATCCCAAACCAGAACGCGCCCCCATCACCATCCTCCCTGCGGGGATGGTCCGCGACATGGACACCAACGCCGACCGGATCATCACCCCCGAAGAATTCATCGCCTACCGCGCCCGTCAGTTCGACCCTCAAGACAAGGACGACAACGGCTTCCTCGATGCGAAGGAATTCCCGCACCCCGGAGCCTTCCGCGGCGGCGACAAAAACAAGGACGGCAAACTATCCCGAGAAGAACACCTCAACATCTTCCGCCGCCAATTCCCCAACGTGGACATCAACCGCGACGGCAAGATTACTTCAGAAGACAAAAAGAAAGCCGACCGCAAATAAGCCGAGCTGCTGCGCTTTGCTCCGTTGACGCCGTCAATTGGGCACAATGGCGAATGCCTTGGCCTCGGTGTCGTTTGATTCCGCGATCCACTGTTGAAGGTGGGCCCGGTGTTTGTTGAGCACCCGTTGAAATGGCTTCAACCCGGCGAGGTTTTTCATTTCGCCGGGATCAGTTTGCAGATCGACGAGGGATTCGCGGATCTGGCCGTCGGTGTAGACGCAGTATTTGTAGCGGTCCGAGCGGAGCATGCGGCCGGTGTTGTTCTCGGCCACGATGTAGGGTCGCCGGGGGTTGTCACCTTTTCCTTCAGCCAGCGGTCGGAGGGTGCGGCCGAGCAGATGATCGGGGAGTGAGACTCCGGCGTAGTCACAAAGGGTGGGCAACACGTCCAGACCGTTGGAAATGAGGCTCTTATTGTCGACCACGCCTGCGGGGATCACGCCCTTGTACTGCATGATGAAGGGCACGCCGACGGAGTTTTCGTAGAAGACATTCTTGGAAGCGAGGCGATGACTGCCATCCATGTCGCCGTGATCGCTGGTAAAAATCACGAGCGTGTTCTTCTCCAGACCATGCTTCTTCAAGGCGTCCAACAGCCGACCGATCTGGGCGTCGACCCGTTCGGTGAGGCGACAATAGATCCAGCGGTAATTGCGCCAGTCGCGCTCGTTGTAGTCCTTGCGGATCAACTTGGCCGGAGTCGTTGCGGTGATCTTCATGTTCGCCTCGATGGCATCCGGTTCCCGCTTCGGGATGGCGCTGTTCTCAGGCAAGGGTGGCAGTTGATCGTCGGGCAATGCCTGCGCCTCCCGATAAAGCTGATCTACCAACGGCTTCCCTTTACGGTTTGGTTGCCGGGCATTGTAGGCAAAACAGATGTCATGGGGATTGATGAACGACGCGACGGCAAAGAACGGCCGGTCCCGCTTGCGGGTCATGAATTCGATGCACTCCTCGGGCAACTTGTCCCGCTGGTCCTTGCAGAGCTCATCGTAGCCAGCCTTGAGCGGAGACAGTTTCGGAGCCATGTGAACCTTGCCGCCGTAAAAGGTGTCGTAGCCGGCTGACTTGATCAGCTTGCCCAGCGAGTTGTCGTCGACATGCTGCGGAATGGTCGCCTTCATGCCGTTGTTAAAGACTCCGAGTCGTCCGGCCATCATCCCGGTCGCCATCGAGATCCGACTGGGCACGCAGACCGGATTGGTCACGTAGGCCCGCGTAAAACGAATGCCCGACTTGGCCATGGTATCGAGCGCCTGCGTCTTCAGATACGGATTGCCTGCACTCGACAGCATTCCGGCATGATGCTGGTCCGTAATGATGAAAAGGATGTTGCACCGATCGGCGGTTGCCGCTCGCGGTGTGATCAGGAGCAGCAGAACAAGGGCGAGGAGGTTTTTTGCTTTGTTTGGCATGGGAGATTCAGGGTGAGTTTGAAACTTGGGGTAGCAGGCAAGCGTGCAGTGGAACGCGTTTTCAAAAGAGCAAGAATCACTTGTCGAAGACATCAAACATCACGCCGCCCTGGTGGCGTTTGCCTTCGAAGAGTCCTTCGCGCAGACGAGCGGTTACTTCCTGGTGACGGTAGGCCGTAAATGAAGAGAGCTTTACTGGCTTGGCTGCGATAGCCCGCAACGACACCCGTTCAACGTCGACCTGGAATTTATAGACCACGCGGTGGTGTTTCTGATCGGGGTCGACTGTGAGACGAATCACCTGATCCGGGAGGGGCACGTTATCGGCCACCACCTGCAACTCAAGGGTGGTGGATGCTTTGGCAGAAGCGTGAAAGGCGAGTTCAAACTGCCCGCCGGAGCGCATGACTTCGACGGGCGACCAGAGTTCGCGGGGGCGCTCGATCACGTAGGATGTGTCTTCCGACAGCGTCTCGATTTCGATGGCGCTATGAAAGGGGACCACGTAGACCGTGCCTTCCCAGTCGCCGGTCGCAGAGACACTCTTGATCAATCCGGTCCGAGCGGGGCCGGCCCCGATGGCAACGAGGTCGAATTGGCGGCCCGACTCACGGAACGGCACCACCTTGGTTACACCGCCAGCCACGGCGTTGCGGGGTTGGTCGCGTTCCGCCACGAGACGTTTGCAGGCTTCAAAGGCCGCCTTGTTTTCTCCAGGCCATCGCTCCGGATCCCAGGCCATGTGGTGGATGAAGTAGGCTCCCCGGTCCACGATGTGAACAAGGTTGGCATAGGATTGATCGGAATCCCGATTCTTGGGGGCGTATTCGCCAAGGCTCATCATCCCGAAGCCGGAGGTCCAGGCACTGTTGATCGCGGTGTGAGGCTTGGTGTAGTGCGTTCCGTAACGGGTGAAGCCATAGCCGGCACCGGCGTTGAGAATCCAGTCGACCGGCGTCACGCGAACGTCAGGCTTTCCATAAGTATTGGGATGGCCGATTGCGTAGAGGTCCGGAATCTGGTGGGCGCTGATCGTCTCCGGCCCGAATCCCGCCAGCAGGGCTTCACGGTAGCCGTCCGCAATCGTGCGATAAATCGCATGCATGTTGAAACGCCACCACGCCAGGTAGAACGGATTCTCCGCACTACAGGCATCCCAATCGCCGCGTCTCAAGTCACGTGGAGCGTCGAAGAATGTCTTGGTAAACGGGGTGCCGTATTTCCGGTTGATGTCGTACAAACTGCCGCAGTGCATCATGAGGAACCGGTAGAACCCCTTGATACCTTCCGGGTTGTAATCACCCAGTGAGGGGCCATTGCCCTGGGGCGATACGATTTCCATTTCGTGGACGGGTTCAACCCCGGCAAAATGGTCCGGCCGTTGACGCTGCTTGCGGGCAATCGCCCGCAGGGCCGCTCGCAGTCCCCACGTCGCCACGCGGTCGAGGAGCGGCTGTTCCTGACTGTGATAGGTCGGCAGAGGTGTCATACCATTCAATCGATCCAGAGTGGCATACTTCGGCACACTCGAGCCGGGCAGGGTCTCGGCCATGATGTGTTGCGCCTGACTGCCAATCCAGCGATGCGAGTGCGTGGGCTCCCACATGCCGGGTTTACGCTCCTCGTACCGGTCCAGATATCTTTTGAATTTCTGTCCGAACGCCCGCTCAAATTCCGAATACGACGAAAAGGTCTTTTTCCATTTCGCATCCGCGTTCCACTTCGTGACCGGGAGGTGGTGAAAGACGCCTTTGCGCACGTATTGCCCTTCCGGAAAATCGTCATACGCAATCTCCTCATCCCAGTGGATATGCGGATGACGTTTTCCCCAGGCTTCGTACTGGGGGGCGATCCAGAAAACATTCTCGCGTTTGCCGACGTTGAGTTCCTTTGGCGTCGAGCCGGGGAACGCGATCAAGGTGGAGGTGACATCCTCTTCAAAAGCCCCGACTAAAGCGTGATCGTGCACGGACGGAAACACGCGTTGAGTCATTTGTTCCGGTGTTTGCTGTGGAAGTACGCGTTCAGTTACTCGACGTTTTGCGTTAAACGTCCGCAAGGTGCGATCACGACGGGAAAAACAGCCGAGCTGTCCGTCGTGAATGAACAGGGTGTTTTCCGATGTGCCTCCATCGGAGGGGTGAATTCTTAGCTCATGGATAAGCTTCCCCGCCGCCGAGTACACGAACACGCTCTGCGGCGAACTGAGGTGCTTGCGGGAGGTGATCGCAATTTCATCTCCAGCCTGATTGCGGTCGTAATCCCCGGTCGCGATGGCAAACGGGGGAGCCAGGGACGCCGGGGGTATCAGCGCGCCGAGGCGGCCGCCGTAGCGGGTGAAGATTCTGACCTCGCGGACATCTTTGTCGGCCAGCGGCGTGGCGACAATGAAGCCACCGGGCCAATGGGGATGCGTCCCCGTGCAGACGTCAACGCCGCCTCGAACCTCCGGAGGGTACGCCAGAAACTGCATCTCGTTCTGGCCGAACTTGCTGAGGATTCGGATGACGGTGTGATTGGCTTCGTCCTCTCCCTGTCCCGTTGCCAGGGGCGGTGCGAACGGGAGGTCATTCTCGTGTTTCCGATATCGCTTCGTCTGCGCATCCAGATCGAGGTGCCAGTTAAACGTGGCGACGGTGGCATTGGCCTGCTGTGTCTCGTGCTGAACGGTGACACGGGATGCGGACTCGACCGAAACCGTTTCCGGCGTGATCCCAATCGGGACGCCCGACGTGCGGAGCTTCGTCCATTGCGGCCGCAAACGCACCCGCTGCAAGGCCTCGGTGTCCTCGGCCAAGGCGAGGTTTCTAACCCGGATGCGGTTGCCGCTGACTTTGCCAAAGTCGAGACGGAACAACCGGTGTTCCTTCGTGAATCCGGCTTTCGCCCCGCGGAGATCGAGAAACACGTGTCGCCAGTTGTCCGTGGCTTCAAGGGGGGCGGTGACGCGCTGTTGTTCGTTGAACGGCGGACCAAAGTAACATTCAAACGCCCCGCCATTCTTCTCGGCCTGGTATTCAAATCTCAGGATGTGAACGGCCCGGGGATCGTAACGTTTTCGTACCGGCCGGCATGACACAAACGGATCACCACCTGCCGTTTTTGCAGCAAAGACACCTCCACGGAAGGCAACGTCTTCCAGCTGATTTGCCTGGTCAGGATTGAGTTCAAGCGACACATCATTTGCCCCGATCAGGTTCGCGAAAGCTTCCCGGTCCTCCACCAGGGTGAGGTTCCTGATCCGTATGTGATTGTCAGGTTGGTTGCCAAAATCCAGTCGAAACTGGGAGCAGGATTGTGTGAATCCCGCCTTGGCAGTTCGAAGGTCGATGCTCACCTGCTGCCAGGAATCAGCCGCCTTCAAAGGCGCGACGGCTCGCTTGTCCCCACGGAAGGGCGGGCCGAAAAAACATTCGAACTGACCACCCTCTTTCTCAGCCTGGTAATCAAACCGGACAGTGTAATACAAGGTATGGTCGTATCGCGATGCGACGGGCCGACAGGAAATGTAAGGATCGGTGCCGGACGTGACCACCTCGACGACACCATCCTTGTCTTTGACGATTTCAGCGTGATTACGCTTCGCTGAATCGAACGCGAGCCGGAAATCACCGGCCTTGGCGGCTGTCGCCATAAAGAACAGCAGCGAGAAAGTGAGAATTGATTTCATGTTGTTTGGTATTCCGTGGTGGAAAACCAATTCGACCAACCGACGTCAGCGATTGGCCATCTTGGGAGTGATCACCTTCCAAATCGAATCCGGGGCGATGGAGAAGGATCCCATCATCTTTTCTTCCAGATGACCACGGAGACTTTCCAAGCCGGCGACCTCGGCCGCGTTGGGAGCCTCGGTCATGAAAATGGGCCACTTGGGCTGGCCCCAGAAGGTCTCCCCGTAGGCTTCGCCTTCCCATTCGATGAGCAAGAGACCCGAGGTGAGGACACCACCGATTTCGCCAAACAGGATATCCAACTGCCGCGCTTCGCCGTCCGATTCGATCCAGGGACCATTGGCGAATCCGGCCGGGGCGATCAGGCAGGGCAGCGCGGGGTTGTCAGTGCGGGGAATGCCGATCTCGGAAAAGGGCGAGTCGCGTGATCCCTCGAAGACCGGCTTGCCATCCATCGCGACGAGCAGGTGATTGTCCGCATAACCCCAGAAGCGAAAGCGACCTTTTCGCGGCGGAACCACGCGTCCGCGATACCAGGCCATCCAGCCGAGTTCAATCGTGTCGCGCTTTAACTTGGCCATTTCCGGCACGGTCGGAAAAGCCCCGGCAATGCCTGCAAACCTCAGCGGTTCGCCTGTCGGCAGACTCTCAATGCCGCTTTGATCCTGAAACCCGGACTCAATCAAGGGAACGAACTGCCCGCCGATGACATCGCGATCTCGCCCGCGAAGTGGCAACAATGACTGCCCGACCTGGCTCATGATCTTGCCCCGCAGCGAGGCCGGTCCCGGTTCCGTCACGCGAAAGGGAACCTCCGGCAAGCTACGGGCACGAATGTTCGCGTTCGCGCGCTTGCGAATCTTTCCGCCGCGGTCAAAGGTCGCGAATTCCCCCTCGCTCATGAGCAGGCGCTTCGTGTCGCCCGCTCGCTTGCCCACGGTGATCTGACCATCGAGCACCAACACCTCTGACCCCTCAGGATTGGCTTTGAGAATGAAGCTCGTTCCCAAGTCGACGATTTCCTGATCGGCCGTGTCCACCACAAAGCCGATTCCTTGCGGGGGCACGACCAGCTTGAGTTCACCTTCGTCCAAGAAGAGCCGCATTGAATCATCCAGTCGCATCGAAAGCGGCGCACCCGCCACCACATGGACACCTGATTCCCGGAACGCCAACTCGATAAAGCCCTTCGTCATCGAGACATTCCCAGCCGCGAACAATTCATCCCCTTTGGCCAAGGCCTGCTCCCCGTCCACCAAGGCTTCACCTTCCACCCGGATCACCCGCGCGATTCCCAACTCGGCCGGTGCAGCGGGCTTCTCGGACATCAGGACAAACATGCCGACGATCAGAGCCGCTGCAATCGCTCCCAACGAAAGCCATTTCGACGCGCGGAACGAAGTTCCTTCGATCACCCGTTCCTCAATCGAACCTGAAACCAACTCCTTCGACTCCACCTCCTCCCACTTCGCGTCAATCGTCGCCAACGAACGCAAGGTGCCACGCGCCTCCGCATTCGTGCGCAACAGGTCCTCCAGGCGCTCCAACTCCTCCGGAGAAATCCCGCCGTCGAGGTAACGATGCATCAAATCCAATTCTTCGTCTTTCATCACGACTGCTCCATTGAACGGTTCATACAATCAAACAACTGCTTTCGAATCCGCGCCAACAACTGGTAAAGCGCTCCCTCCGTGCGACCCATCTGGGTCGCCAAATCGCGAATCGAGGTATCCCGCGAGTAGGCCGCCAAGGCCAATTCCCGACGTTCCCGTGGCAACTTCCCGATACAGGAATCCAGGACCTCCAACTGCCGATGCCGCAACGACATCTCCTCCGCCCCTTCCTCCGTCAGCAACTTGACCACGTCCTCCGCCAAGACCAGCCGGTCCCGCGCAAAGCGTCTGCGGGCCATAAGCAATTCATAGCGCGCGATCATACAGGCCCACGGCCCGAACGCCTTCGAATCATCCAGCGACGAAAACTTCCGCCAAGCCACCACACTGACCTCCTGCATCACCTCATCCACCTCCTGCGCCCGCGGACAACAAGAACGCACAAACGCCCGCAACTCTGGTTCATGATGAGTCCACAATCGCAGAAAATCCTCATGCGAATCCGCCGGTCCGGATGTTGTGGATTCAGAATTCATCAATCGCTTTCCCTATCGCTGCCGAAAGCGAGGGATTTTGACGAACTAATTCTGACTTTTGGTTGACCGCGGATTTCGTGGATGGGCGTGGATAAGAAGAAACAGCCGAGCAAGCTCGGCTGCAGATCCGCGAGATCCGTGTCCCCGTCCCGAGCTTGTCGAACGGAATCCGCGGTTCATTTCCTCACGTGCGTCTTCCACAAGTCTTTCGCTTCGTAAGGCTCTGTCTTTCCTTTTGCGTCGGCGCGGACTTTCCGGACGAAGTCGATGGGGACGCCGGTCTTGTCGCCAGACCAGCGCGTGCGCACGAAGCTCAGGATGGCGGCGATCTCGTAGTCTCCCAAGGCTTCGCCGAAGGCGGGCATGGGGGCTTCGAAGTGGTGGAGTTTGCCGTTGATCTTGATCTCGCCGGTGAGGCCGTGGAGCAGGGCCTTCACCAAAGCGGTGCGGTCGCCGGCCACCCAATCTGAGTGCAGGGTCGGCCCGATGTTGGGCAGGCCTTGACCCTCGGGTCCGTGACAGCCGGTGCAAAAGAGTTTGAACATGTTTTCACCGGCGCGGATGCGTCCTTCCAGGGTGTTGGCCGTATTGCCAGCGACCCTTTCGTTGGCGGTCTTCATGCTTCTCACGCGCAGTGACGCGGTGCGCGACTTCAGCGCCGGCACGGGCTCCGCGAATCCCGGCTTCGCCTTGTCCAGGTGAACGAGGGTGGCGAAGGTGTTCACTTCCAGCGGTCCGTCCGCGGTCTTCAGGTCCGCGTAGATATGCGTCTGCAAGGCGGGCAGGAGATCCGGGATTTCGAGGAAGACGGACTTTCCGTCCGGGAGGAGTTTTGCACGCTGCACCTTCACTCGATCGTGCCCCTCACGTCCCGGTTGCCGGACCGAAAACTCCAAGGAGCCGTATGCAGGCGAGTACTCGTAATTCCATTGTTGGACAAAGTAGCTCTTTGCAGCAGCAGCGTCGCCACTCAGCTTCGCGCTGAACCGCAGTTCGATGCCGTTTTCGTAACCATGCACGTTCTCCAGCATGGGGAAGGCCTTCCCGGTGTAGCGGATGCGTTCAAGCGAACCGTCCTCCAGCGCGTAGTTGCCCCAGCCGTCGGTGCCGACCACGTAGAACATGCCGTCGCCGGGATGAACCGCGCCGCGCACGACGCCCGAGCGGAACTCTCCGGCCAGCGGGACAATCGCTCCCTGCGCCCGTCCGTAATCGGCGTAGCCGTCGTTGCGCAGAATCTGAAACCAGCTTCCGTAGCCGTAACTCAAGCCGATGATCTTTCCGTTCAATGGTCCGAAGCGAGCCGACTCCGGGAACTCAAATCCACCGGTTGAGTTGTCGATGCCGCGCGGCAGGTAAGCCATGGCTGGCGTGATTTCGTCAGCGCCTTTCGAAACCTTGTTCGGGCCCATGCCGTAGTAGTCGCCTGCTTGAATCTCAAGCACGGCGGATGAGGGCGTCCAAACGCCTTCCTGTGGACCGACCAGAAAGACACCCTCGCGGCTCGCTCCGACTGCCATCCCATTGCGAATGCCGCTGGCCAGAAGCTCAACGGGTTGATTCCATGGTTTCTTGTAGGCTGCACCGCCACTTAGGAAATACGCGGTCCGATCCTTGTCCATGGGAAACCCGAAGGTGTGCGTGTGCGCCGATGGGGAGTAGGAAAACGCGTTAAAGTTGTCCTCGTAATAATCCGCCTCGTCATCCGCATTCAGGTCTTTCAGACACACGATGCTTCCGCGCGTGAGAATATAAGGAAGCCCGTCGATCAGGCGGATGCCGAAAGGCTGGTTCAAGCCGGTGGCAAAACGCTTCCACGTCACCTCATCCGTTCGCAGACCCGACACCTTCCACACATCCCCCATCAGCGTGGTAAGATAGGCGACGCCGTCCGCATCGAAATCAATGCCGCTGAACATCATCATCGAAGCCCAGGGATTGTCAAAGGGCACGCCGATGCGATCGACCACGTAGGCCTTGTCGTTCCTGGCGTGGCGGACCTTTTCCTTGAGACGCTCCGGCCATTTCGGCTGACCGCCCCGGGTCCAATCTTGCAGCGGGTCGAGTTTCCGGTCCGCCTCGATCGCGGAGAGCGCCGCGTCCGCGTTGTCGGAAGCGCCTTCCCAGAAGTAGAGTTTGATCGCATCCGAATTGGCCGGTGACATCCACTTGCCACTTGCTCGCATGGGCGCGATCTGTTTTCCGTTTGAGAAGGCCGTCGCTGCGACAACGACACCCTCCTTTGTCGCAATCAACGCCTTGCCGACGGTCTTGATGTCCCACTGATCTTTGAGGTCGAAGGGGATCGTCACGGCTCCCGCCTGGTTCGCCGCAATCGTGCGGATATAACAACCGTTCTCCATCCGCGACACGCTGTCGAGGAAGCGGGTCTTCCCGATCTCGTAATGCGTGATGACGCGCTTGCCGTGCAGGTAGTGTCCCAAGTAACGGCTCATCGACCTGCCGCCCTGGCTGATGGGGGCAAACGTCGAACTCAAATCAACCGCCGTCACCCCCTCCGGCACGGCCACGCCATGGATCAAGCCCCAGCGATGCGGATTGAAATACGGACAACCTTCCCAGGCGTTGTAGTAGCCGCCCGTATCCTTGTTGAAGGTGACCGTGTGTCCGCCCGGCAGGCGCACACTCAACATGCCGCCGATCTTCTTCTTTTTGTCGATGGAATACGTCGCGGCCAAGGCCGGACCGTAGTCCATGTCATTCCAGCGCAGGTCCTTGTGACCGTTCTTGCTGTAGTTCCCCCAATGCCCGAACTCACCGCCATCCAGGTCGGGATAAGCCGGCAGCAAGGCCAAGTCGCGGTCCTGCTTGAGATGATGCCGCGCCTGTCGCTTGTAGAAGTCATACACCCGAAGAGAATTCGTCTCCTCATCCGCGAGTTCATAGCCCTCCCGTCCCTCGGAAGTGTCCAGATACGGAAAAGCAAGGGCGGCTGCCTTGCCCTTCGAATTCTTGACCGCCGCCGACTCCGCATCCTCGGCGGGGTCCTCGTCAGGCATTCGCTTCGAATTCAGTTTTCGCAGTTGAATGTTCTTGAACCGTACGCGCTTGCCAACGTCCTGCTCCTTCTTGACCCCGTGAACCTGAAGGCCGATGTGCCCCGCGTCCGGCATTCCGGCGAATCTGAAATCCGTGATTGAGACATCATTGATGTAGGTCTGATAGCGATCCCCGAGCACACGGATCAGAAACGAGTTCCATTCATTGACCCTGAAGGCCCCCTTGATGGGTTCCGATTTCTCATCCGCCAGATTCGGACTGAGCCACCTTTGCGGTGAGCCATCCGCCTTCTTCATGACCTCCCCATAAATGAAGCCGGAACGCCCCCCGCCGATCTCGACCTGAGGTCCCCTCAGATGCCCGTTGCGCCCGACCGGAACGGAGCGAATCTGGCAACCGGAGTTCAGCCCGCGATCCGTCTTCACCTCAAACTTCAGCTCGAAGTTTCGGTATTTCTTATCCGTCGTCATGAAGCCGTTCCCCTCCTTCCGAACCGACGTGCCGACGATCGCTCCATCGACAATCTCGTAACGATGTTTCCCGCCAGATTGATGCCAACCGTCGAACGATTTCCCGTCAAATAGCGGAATCCATTCGGCCGCGCCGAGGTTGGCGGTAGTGAGGAGGAAAAGTGAAAAACGGAGTGTGTATGTTCGTATGGACTTCATGCTCAGTTACCAGCGAGGCAGCTCCCGGCCTCGGAATGGATCACGTTGGTAATGATACAGAGCCCGTGATTGTTTCCAAAAAACTTCAGAAAAACGAACCGTGAGCATTTTTGTTAAACCGCGGATTACGCGGATAACACTGATATGAAAAACAGCCGAGCATTGCTCGGCTGCAGATCCGCGAAATCCGTGTCATCCGCGGTTCATTGAGGCCGGCTGTCTGCCACACGTTCAGCTTGCGGCAAACAGAGCTCCTGATACCTTAGCTGCATGGGCTCAACCGAAGTCTTGGCCGCCGCACTTGCTCTTCCCGAAAAGGAACGAGCTGTTGTGACGCGAGAACTGCTGGCGAGCTTGGGGACCGATCTTGTTTCCGTCGATGATGACGAACTCCTGGCCGAGGCCGATCGACGCGAAAACATGATGGAGACAGACCCAACAATGGAAATGTCTCACGAGGAATTGATGGAGGCCTTCGCGCATCGACGCAACAAGTGATCATCACCTACAACCGTCTTGTCCAGCAGGACGTCAACGAGATCTGCACCTACTACGATGAGAAAGGCGACGGATTGGGTGACGACTTTTTTGCCGAATTCGAGTCAACACTCGAAGGCATCCGCGAGATGCCCGGACGATGGCCTCCGATCAAGGAAGGATCACCAAAACGAAAAGCCCGAATGAAACGATTTCCTTATGTGATCGTTTATCACCAGATCACGGAGAACCGCGTGAAAGTCTTCGTCGTGAAACACCAAAAGCGCCGCGAGTCGTTTGGCTCTCGCCGCACGTGAGTTGAACGCAGACTCAGATTAGGCAAAGGAATTCGGGTAGAGGAATAGCCGAAGGGATCCCAATCACCATTCCTTTGCCCCCATTCATCTGCCTGAAGACATCCGTGATGAACAACTACGGAATACGCCGAATAAACTGAATCAGATCGCCGACATCAGGGGTCCTTTTCCGAGTATTCTGGATATTCCGTAGTTCATGCTTTTCGGGGCGTCCAAGACAAACGAATTCCTTCGACTGCCAATTGTTTTAAACAGGAGGGAACGGCCTGCTACGCCGCAGCTCGTGAGCGAAGGCGGGAGAAAACAGAGGTAGGGCCAAACCAGTTCAGAAGCGGACAAGAATATGGATGACAAGAAAATCGGCTCAGAAATCATTGTCTTCTTATCTCCTCTGTTTGCTGCTGTTCGAGAATGTCTTCTCACTTTCGCTTCATCGACTGAATACAGGCAATCACATCAGCAAACTGCTGCAGGGTCAGTTCATCTGCGAGGTGTGGCCCCATCAGCGGTGGGCCGACCGCGCGCTCCGCGACATCGGCGGCCTTTACTGTCGACGGTATTCCGGCAATATTATAGATCGTTATCTCTCCATTGAAGTCTAACTCCTCCAGATTGACTCAAGATGCCCGATGGGCAGCGCACTCCGGAAGCTATCAGCACGAGCGGCCAAAAGCGGGACAACTTTTGGAAAGTTTGTTGGCTGCGCCTTCAAAGTGCTTGTTGTCCTTGAATTCTAATTTCAATCCGAGGGAAGTACTCTGACCAAAGTCGTGGAAAGCAAAAAAACGTCAGAAACTTCGGCAGGTTTCTGCCATCATCGAGGTAGGTTGTGTGCCCACGAATTCCGACACGCACAAATCGCTCCACGAGTCCAATTTCCTTCGCCTCTTTTTGAAGCACGAGGAAATGCTGCGCGCCTATGCCCGGACGCTATTGCCGAGCTGGGAGGCGGTGGACGATGTGTTGCAGGAATCCTCGGTGGTGATGTGGCGCAAGCTCGATCAAATCGCGGAGGAGGACGGGTTCTTGCCGTGGGCCAAAGTGATCGTCCGTTACGAAGCGCTCAAGGTGCAGCAAAAGTGGGCGCGGGACCGGCATGTGTTCAGTGAGGACGTTCTGCAGTTGCTGGCGGCTGAGGAAGATGAAGAAACGCCGGAGGCGCTTCAGTCGGAATGGAGGGCGCTGAGTCATTGCCTTTCCAAACTAAGCGCGTCGGAGCGGGAATTGGTGATGGCGCCTTACTCAGGGCGCGGGCGGGTCACGGAAATGGCGGAGCTGAGCGGGCGCAGCGTGAACAGCTTTTACAAGCGAATCGGGCGGCTGCGCGAGAGGCTGGGGATTTGCATGGAACAACAGCTTTTGGAGCCATCTTGAGATGAAAGAAGACCACCAACCTGAGCCGGATTTGAACCGTTGGCGACGGATGATCGAGTTGCATCTGCTGAGCGAGCTTTCGGAGGAGGATTTTGCCGAATTGAACGCCGCAATGCAGGAGAGCCGCGAAGTGCGCGATCTCTATCGGCGGGCTTGTCATGCCGACATGCGATTGCAGCGGTTGGGGATTGAGGAAGCGACTCCCGAGCCGGAATCACCCGCCAAGTTGGCAGGCTTTTTCGCGCGACCGCTCGCGTCAGCTGCCGCCGGGTTGGTGATTGGCGTCTTCTGCACTTCGATGCTCTGGGCGGCGAGTGAATCCGGGCGGGAAACGATCCTGACATTGTTTCAGGACAGCTTTGAATCTGGCCCCGATCCAGTTCCTGGGGGTGGACCGGTCGAGCCGGATATTTGGGGCGGTGATTTTGCGGAGATTGTCCACGCGGTTCCCGGCGTCGAGCCGGTCGACGGCGAGAGGATGTTCCGGTTTCTACGAGCGGACTACGAAGGGAAGGAAAATGCCGTGGGCTACGTCGGCGACACTTACCGCGTGATTGATTTGCACGAGCAGCAAACCACGCTCGCCGACGGCGATGCCGTTGTCACGGTCGAGGCGGCGTTTGGCTCGACGCCCTTTGAGGATTCGGGCCGGTTTTATGCGAACCTCTCTCTCAACGCGCTGGACGCCGTGCCCGCGAGCGTGGATGGATGGCGGGCTCTGATCGGCACGCCCCGGCTTCTGGATGAAGTCGCGCTTGCCTCAGCCCGGCGCCGCGAAATGCTCTCCCCGGGCGGATCGTGGCAGCGGGTTCGTCTGGAAATGCGCCTACCGCGGGAAACACGATATCTCCTCATCGGATTGCATGTTGGCGATCAGCAGGCTGCGCGGAAACACGGCATCGCCCCGCCCGCGGTCCAGTTTGACGGGCAGTTTGCGGACGATGTCAGGGTGACCCTGCGGAAAACCAAGCCGCCGACTGACTAACCACCGATTCAGTCCTATTTCCGTACCCATGAAAACCATGTTCCGCTGCATCGTCATCGCCGCTCTCGCCACCGGCGTATTAGCGCAGGAAACCAACAAGACCGACGCGGTAAACGCAGCCAAACCGAAGCCGCCGAAAACGCACGTGCCCTTCGGCATCGCGCCTGCCGGACTGACCACGCCGGAAGTCAAGGACGCTGTCGAGCGGTTGTTCGCGGCCAGCGTGCTCCCAGGCAATCCGAAGCCGTTCACGCGGATGCGCTGGACGAGCGAGGAGCCGCCGAAGCTGTGGTATATCGGTCTCTGGGGGCCGAATGTCGACAACGACCTGATCGCGCTCACCCGGCACACGCTGGATCTGACGACGATTGATCTCTACGAACCGCATATCGACGACACCGGCATGAAGTCGATCGCCGCTCTGCCGGGACTTCGCTATTTGAGAGTCGATCCGATTGAGCGGTGGACGAAGAAAGGTCATCCCGCGCCGATGTATTGTTTTCCGGATTTCACATCGAGCCCGGAGCGGCCGCGGGTGACGGGGAAATCGCTGGCTTACTTCTCCGGGTCGGAAACTCTGGAGGGTCTCTTCCTGCTCGATGCGCAAATCGAACCGGCCGACCTCGCACCCTTGGCGAAGATTCCGCGGCTCGGCCATCTCGCGTTACCCTGCGCGATTGACGAGGAAGCTGTGACGCATCTGGCGGCGTGTCCCCGGCTGCATCGACTGACTTTTGGCCACCGCGAAATTACGGGCGCTGAAATTAAGCAGCTGGCGAATTGGGAAGGGCTGAATTATCTCACACTGACTCATGCAACCATCACTAAAGAAGCGCTCGAAGCGATGGCGTTGCTTCCTTCGCTTGTCAGTCTGGAAATCATTGCGAGCGAACTTTCCGACGAAACCCTCGCGCATCTCAAGTTGCCTGACACGGTCATTCATCTCGGCCTGAAGCAAAACAACATCAGCGGTCCCGGCCTCGCGGAAATGTCGAAGCGTGCGCAGAACCTGAAGACACTCGGTCTGGAATTCAACGACCTGACGAATGAAGCTCTTCCGGATTTGGTTGGGTTCACCACGGTCGAGAATCTCTATCTCAGCTACTGCCTGGGGATCACGGACGAAGGTATTGCTTCCGGCGCTCTGCAGAAAATGAAGCAACTTCGGGAGCTGCGGCTTCGTGGTTTGAAAGTTACCGACGCCTCCGTGGAAGCACTGAGCGCGATGACGTTTCTGGAGAAATTGTCAGTCCGGTCGACGGGAGTGACTTGGGACGGTATCGACAAGCTGAAAAAGGCGATGCCGAAGACCTACCTCTTTAAATGAAACGAATTCCAATCATCCTGATTTCCGCCTCGGTCCTGTCTTTCGCCAACGGACAGACTGCGGACGCCGCCATGCCTGTCGAGCACCGCCCAATGCTCGAAACCCACTGCTTCAAATGCCACAACGCCGACAAGCAGAAGGGGCGCGTTAGACTTGATGATTTGCCGTTCACGATCGACGATATCGAAGCAGCCGAGCGCTGGCAGAAGATTCTCGATGCGCTGAACTCCGGCGAAATGCCGCCGGAGAACGAACAGCAGCTGCCGAACGCGGCGAAGACGGATTTTCTGGATGATCTCGCCAATGTGATGGTCGCGGCGCGCAAGAAGCTCAGCGATCAGGGCGGAGCGATCACGATGCGACGGTTGAACCGGCGGGAGTATCAGAACACGATTCGTGAGTTGTTAGGCGTGGAGGTTCCGGTTGGCGAGCTGCCCTCGGACACGGGCTCCGGCAATTTCGATACTGTCGGCTCGAATCTGTTCATGTCGGCGAATCAATTCGAGCAGTATTTGTCGATCGGACGTCGTGCGTTGGATCTTGCTTTCGAACGGGAGTTGATGAAGGACGAAGAGCGCTATTGGCGCTACGAGACGGAGGCGATTTCCGACAAGGTAGCGAAATTCGTGGAATCGCAGATCGATGCGAAGGCGCGGGCGGGTGAGTGGGTCAAACAATTGGAAGAAGCGGCCGCGCGTCCGGATAACGCGGAGATCGTGGCGAAACTTCGCAGCCAGGTGAACAACCACGAAGGCAACTTCCGCCGTTTGTGGAAACAGATTCCCGGTGCGCCTTCTCCGGAATCGTTTGGCTTTCAGACCAAAGAGAACAATGCGGACAAAGCCAATCGGGCTCTGCGGTCCTACTGGCTGCGCTATCATCAATACTATCTTGAACAGCCCGCGATCGATACCGGGATGTATCTGGCGATCCAGACGGAGCATCCGTCCGTCCTGGAAAACGGTGCGATCACGTTTGCGGTTGGGTGGGATGCAAAGACGGGTGGGAAATGGCCCGCCGGCAACTATGTGATTCGCGTTCGAGCCGCTCTCACCGGCAAGGGAACTCCGGATCGGCGTTTCCTGGAATTTGGCGTCAATCCACGCGGGAAACAGGCATCGAGCGTTCACGAAGTGACCGGCACGATGGATGCGCCAGAAGTCATCGAGATCCCGTTCCATTTTGGCGATTCCGATATGGAACGGGCCGATCGCACGCTTTATATTCGCGAGAAGGGAACGCACGATCACTACTTGGTAACTCGAGCCATCGGCAGGGAAGGTGCGAAACAAATGGAGATTGGAATTGGGCGCCCTTATGCTATTTGGATTGACTGGTTGGAGATGGAGCGAATTCCGGATTCGGATCGCGATACGCCGCTCGGTCTGGCAAAGCTGGAGTCCGTGCCCTTGGACGAAAAGACGAAGGAGCCAGCGCCTACGGTCGATGTCATACGAAGCGCGTTGGAGCGGTTTTCGAAAGAAGCGTTTCGTGGTCAGGAACCGGAGCCGGTATTCATCGACGGATTGGTTCGAAAGTATGAAACGCGTCTTGCCGCGGGAGATCATCCGATCGCCGCGCTGAAGGACAGTCTCGCGATTGTATTGTCCTCGCCGATGTTCCTCTATTTGTCCGAGCCGTCGCCGGATCAGAAGCCGCGCCCCCTGACAGGTATCGAATTGGCAACGCGGCTATCCTATTTTCTCTGGGGATCGCAGCCGGATCAGCAGCTGCGGGAGTTGGCGGAAAAGGGTGAACTTTCGAACCCCGAAGTTCTTACCGCACAGACGACTCGGCTGCTGGATGATTCGCGCTCGCGCCGGTTTTCGGATTCGTTCACTTATCAATGGCTGGGTCTGGACCGTCTGGATTTTTTCCAGGTCGATCTGTTAAAGCACCGTCGTTTTGACAACGGCACCAAGCTCGCCGCCCGCCGCGAAATCTACGAGACGGTGGATTACCTGCTTCGCGAAAACCTCAGTCTGCGGAATCTGCTCAAGTCGGACTTTGTCGTCATTGACGCTACCCTGGCCGAATACTACAAAATTCGTGGCGTCACAGGCGATCAGTTTCGACGCGTCACGCTCTCCGCCGATTCTCCGCGCGGAGGCTTGCTGGGAATGGCAGCCGTCAGCCTGATGGGCGGCAACGGCGAAGAAACCAGCCCGGTGGAACGCGGCGCCTGGGTCCTGCGCAAGCTTCTCAACGATCCGCCGCCTCCTGCTCCAGCGAATATTCCGCAGTTGGCGCGTTTGTCAGGGCAGGTCCTGACCACGCGAGAACGGCTCAGCGCGCACCAGGAGGAAGCGCAGTGCGCCAGTTGCCATCGGCGGATCGATCCCATCGGCATGGGGCTGGAGAATTTCGACGCGGTAGGCGCCTGGCGGACGGAGAACACGTTTGTCGTGAAAGATGACGAAGGAAAACCAGTCGCAGGTAAGGAGAAAACGTGGACGATCGATCCATCCGGCCAACTCCACAACGGCCCCGAATTCAGCGACTACTTCGAGCTACGCGAGATCCTCGTTTCGAAGCAGGATGATTTCGCGCGAGGAATCTCCGAGAGATTGATTGAGTATGCGTTAGGCCGGCCAATTGGATTTCGCGATGAGGAATTCGTCAGCGACGTCACCGCCGAGGCAAAAGAGCGGGACTACGCGTTTCGCGAGTTCATCCACGCCATCGTCCGAAGCGAAGAATTCCAATCGAGATAGCACAACCCCACCGCCAAAGCTTATGAACAACCGTCGACACTTTCTCAAATCCAGTGCCGCATTCATTGCATTGCCATTTCTCGAATCCCTCGGCTTCCGCCGCTTCGCCTCAGCAGCTGCCGAAGGCGCCGCGCCTCCAAAGCGCCTTGTCTTCCTCGGATTCGGCTGGGGCATCACGGAGGAAACCTGGTACCCTGACATCAACACCCCCGGACCGGACTACGAACTCCCGGAAGGTTTGAAACCGCTGGCAGCGCACAAAGCCGATTTCTCCATCGTCCAGGGACTGTGGAACCAATACTCCGTCGAAGGCCACGCAGGCAGCACCTGGTGGTTGTCCGGCGCCAACAAATTCGGGCAACCAGGCCAGAGCATGCATAACTCGGTTTCCGCCGATCAGGTCGCGGCGGAGCAGATGGGAATGCACACGCGCTTCTCTTCGCTGCAACTAAACGGCAGCGGAAGTGGGGGGAGTTCGGGGCACGGTCCGGGGCTATCCATGGCGTGGGACCGAAATGGGAAACCCGTCGCCGGACTGAATGATCCGGTTCAGGTTTATCATCAGTTATTTTCGAACGATGAAACTCCGATCGAAGAACAAAAGGCTCGTCTCGCCGAGAAACGGAGCGTGCTGGACACGGTGTTGGGCAACGCGCGTACGATGCAACGCGGACTGGGGAAGGACGACAACGAAAAGCTGGAGGAATACTTCCAGAGCATCCGCGATATCGAAACTCGCCTGAGCAAAGAGGAATCCTGGATTGGTGTTCCACGTCCGGATGCCCCGGTTTCCGAGCCGCGCGAAGGCATCGCAGGCAAAGACGAAGTTCGTCTGATGTATGACCTCCTTATTGCAGCGTTTCAGACCGATAGCACGCGAGTCATCACCTATCGCCAGCCGGCGGGACACGCCTTTCTTGGCAGCATCGGCGCCAAGGTCCACCCGCACGACATGAGTCACTATCATACCACTCGTGGCGAGAAACTGGCGGCCTCGCAGAAGCGAGATCTAACCAACAGCACCTTGTTGGCAGGGCTCATCGATAAGCTAAAATCCACAAAGGAGGCAGACGGCAGCAGCTTGTTCGACAACATCGCGCTAGCCTACGGCAGTAACATCCGCTCAGGGCATGACCTGACGAATTGCCCCACGCTCCTCGCGGGAGGCGGAGCGGGAATCAAGCTGGGCGAAAATATAGTCGTCCCACAAGATACCCCGCTATGTAATGCGTGGTTGACCCTGTTGCATGGGGTTGGTGTAGAAGCTGAACGTCACGGAGACAGCAGCGGTGTCCTCAAGGAGATTGTTGCGTAGGACTCATTGCATGAAGGCCAACCCTACTGCTTCACTGGATTGGTGACCCGAAGGGCAAAGCCAAGATTACCAAATTACCGGGAGTTAGGCCAGGTTGTTAACCGCGGATGACACTGATAAGAAAAACAGCCGAGCAATGCTCGGCTGTGGATCTGTGAAATCCGTGAAATCCGCGGTTCATTGTGGCCGGCCGTCTTCCGCCGGTTGTTCTCCTTTGACAAGCGCATAGCCCTGGCGCGCGAAGCGTTGGCCGAGAGTGATGTAACCCTCCGGCCTTTTGTAGTGAATATCGTTCTGCATTTTTCCATCGACCTCCATATCGTTCAGGTCATCGACATCTACCCAGGCGCCGCGATCGTCTTCATCGACAATTTCGCGTTGTATCTTTCTTATAGCTACGCTTCCGCTCTCGGGGTTATCGATGGCATAATCGCTGATGCGCCCGATAACAATATTCATATCCGGCCGCTGCAGATCACGACGCAGTTTTGTTATCAATAGTTTCAAAGCGTCCTTGTACGCCGCTTGCGCCCGGGCCTGGGCATCGGTCTCGCCCTGCATCCAGCAGAAGGTGACGGATGTCAGCCTGGGGTGCTCCTTCAGCGTCTCCTTATACTTATCCAGAATCGGTTGATAAAGCGCGGCCTTCCAACCCTTGTGGATTCTCTGTATGTGCTTTTCATCGAGTCCATTCTCTTTTGCAATATCCTGCCACTCTTCCAGCCATCGGCAGATAGGTTGGCTGCCTTTTGAGACTTTGATATAGACGACCTCTTCGTCTTTAAACAATTTCCGGGCCTCAGGCATGAAACCAGCATTTGGGTTCATGCGCGCCATATTCGATTGCCCGGAGAGGATGAATAGGTGAACCGGCTTGTCCGCCGCTGTTACCACAGATGCAGTTAGCAAGTGTGTCAGGAGAGTGATGATTTTCATTTTGGTTTTGCGACAAAATCTGTGTGGCATTTGCTGAATTGATCTCGAAGGTGCGGACAACGGTTGTCTCGCTCTTTCAAGGCTTTGTAGTTTTTTTGATATTCCACCACCCAGGACGTCGCTCGCATACTCGCTTTGCCCTGGGCTGGCATATCTCGGCCCGTTGGGGCTATCTATCTACGCTTCGCTCACCGTCGTCTTGCTACCGCCGAAGCTGTCAGTCTCGACTCCGAGACGATGGAGCATGGTCAAGTAGAGATCTGACAGCGGACGTTCTTCATCCTTGACGTTGCTTCTCCAGCCTTTATCCGATGAAATTCCGGACGAGCTGGAATTATCTTCGTCGGTTCCAAACTTGAGATACTGTCCGTGCTTGAAGCCAAGGTTGCTTCCGCCGGTGAGGACGATCGGGTAGTTACGTGACAGGTGAAAAGCACTGGAGGCGGAACCGAATAAGGTCAGGGTATTGTCCAGCATGGTGCCGTTGCCGGTCGGTTCAGGGGTGTCCTGCAGGCGCTGGAGGAAGCGGCCGTATTCTTCCATGAGGAAGTTGCAGTAGTTGGAGAATTGCTCCCAACCATCTGGCTTCTTGGTATTATGCGAAAGCTGATGCGTCAGGTTATAACCAATGGCGCGCGCCAGGTAATCACTGGCTCCAACACCGTTTTCGCGACCGATTTGCCAGGTGGCAACCCGGGTGGAGTCGGTGCGAAAGGCGAGGTAGATCAATTCATACATCGTTTGGACGTAGTTACGCGGATCATCCGGGGTGACGTCTAGATTCAGGTGGCTCACGTCTACCTGGGGCATGGGAATATCGAGCCAGCGCCGGGCTTTCTCGACGCGGATCTCTGTGTCACGGACTGATTGCAGGTATTCGTCGAGAGTGTCCTGGTCGTGACCAGAGAGCTTTTTGCGAAGCGAGTTGGCATCGCCCATCAAGTCATCCAGTGTAGACTGGCTGATGGCCAGGCGGCGCTCGGCGTCTTTACCGCTGCTCACAAAGAGTCTATCAAAAATCCGCTTGGGTCGATTTTCGGCGGGTATCGGACGGCCAGCTTGATTGAACGACAGGGTCTGCGCACCCCTCGGTGAACCAGTGCCGCCATCGGTTGAGAGCACCAGGGATGAAACGCGGGTTTCATCACCCACAACGTTTGCATAGTATTGGTCCAGCGAGATGGAGTTCTGATAGTCCCCGCTGCCACCGGTGTCAGCTCCGGTCAGGAATTGGTCGGCATTCGAGTGACCATGCACACGACGCACTGCCGGGTGGGACATCCCGCCGACGACCGTCATCTTATCACGCAGCGGCTCCAGTGGGCGCAGGCTATTGGTGAGTTGAAAGTCGCGACCAGGATTGTGCGGGAACCAGCTGAATTCTTTAAACGCAGGATCATCGACTCGCGGCATGGGGACCCCGTCGGGCTGGTAGAAACAGGCCAGTCGTTTTGGATTTGTAGCTGCAGCCGCCGATTTGGCAAAGGTCTCAAAACAGGGCAAGGCAAGGGCAAAGCCGCTGACCCCACGCAGAAATTTTCGCCGATCCCATG
>JAYPXF010000087.1:0-23309 GCA_038154405.1 Verrucomicrobiales bacterium
ATCAAACTTCCGTTTAAAGCTGCCGATGATCTCGTTGATCTTGTTGCGGATCGGAGAAGGATCGATTTCGATGCGATCGTAAACCTGCGAAAGCTTGCGGAGGAGCGTCTTCGTGATCTTGCGGTTGGCCGGAATGATGATTTCACCGGTCTCACTGTTGACCACGTCCAACGGAATCTTTTCACCCAACAGAATGTTGGAAAGAGCCTCGGTGAGCTGTTCGCGAAGCGCGTCGCTCTTGCTCTTGAATTCTTCCTCGATCTGCTTGCTCGCGCGCTTGTTGTCCTTCGATGCGGACGAGGTCGTGCCGATGCTCATGCCACCGCCGGTGCCGTCCAACTTCTTGGAGGAAACCTTGACGTCCATGATGATGCCGTAAGTTCCGGACGGAACCTTCAGGGAAGTATCCTTCACGTCCGCGGCCTTCTCACCGAAGATGGCGCGGAGAAGCCGTTCTTCAGGCGCCAATTCAGTTTCGCTCTTCGGCGTGATCTTACCAACGAGGATGTCACCGGGTTTCACTTCGGCGCCGACACGGATCACACCGTCCGGACCAAGGTTCTTCAGAGCCTCCTCACCGAGGTTCGGAATGTCTCGCGTAATTTCTTCAGGGCCGAGCTTGGTATCCCGGGCGCCGACCTCGTATTCATCCACGTGAATGGAGGTGAAGACGTCGTCCTTCACGATACGCTCGGAGATGAGGATGGCGTCCTCGAAGTTGTAACCGTTCCAAGGCATGAACGCGACAAGCACATTGCGACCCAAGGCGAGTTCGCCACCGTCCGTGCAGGGACCGTCCGCGATGGGCTGGCCCTTCTTGACCTTGTCCCCCTTCTTGACCAACGACTTCTGGTTGATGCAGGTGGCGGCATTGGAGCGCATGAACTTACGAAGTTCGTAGACATAGATATCGTTACCCGGATCGTGCTTGAGCTTCTTCTTAGTCTCGGGCACGACGCCGTCCTTGGTCACGATGATCTGATCACCTTGAACGGAAGCAACGATGCCGTCCGCCTGACAGGTGATGACCGCCATCGAATCCTGCGCAACCCGTTGCTCCATGCCGGTCGCAACATACGGCGCGTCCGTGTTCAACAGCGGCACTGCTTGGCGTTGCATGTTCGAGCCCATCAACGCGCGGTTCGCGTCGTCATGCTCGAGGAATGGGATCAGTCCGGCGGCCACAGAAACGAGCTGTTTCGGGGAAACGTCCATGTAATCGACTTCCGGAGGCGGAACGTCGATGAAGTCACCACGGCAACGGCAGGTGACGGTCGGGTTAAGGTAATTGCCCTTGTCGTCCATCGGCGCGTTGGCCTGAGCAATGATGTACTGTTCTTCACGATCACCGGTGAGATAATCGATCTGATTTGTAACGCGGCCTTTGACCACCTTGCGGTAAGGCGTCTCGATGAAGCCGAAGTCATTCACACGGGCGAACGTCGCCAACGACGCGATCAAACCGATGTTCGGACCTTCGGGGGTCTCAATCGGACAGATGCGTCCGTAGTGCGAAGGGTGAACGTCACGAACCTCGAAACCGGCACGATCACGGGAAAGACCACCGGGGCCAAGAGCAGACAAACGACGTTTGTGCGTCAACTCAGCGAGCGGGTTGATCTGATCCATGAACTGTGACAACTGGCTGCGGCCGAAGAAGTCACGAACGACAGCGGAAAGGGCTTTCGGATTGATCAGCTTCGCAGGAGTCATGGTGTCGACTTCCTGATCGAAGAGAGTCATGCGCTCCTTGACCAAACGCTCGGTGCGAGCCAGACCAACGCGGCACTGATTGGCAAGCAATTCACCAACCGTACGAATACGACGGCTGCCGAGGTGATCGATATCGTCGATCGAACCATCACCCAACTTTAGCTTGAGCAGATAACGGGTCGCAGCAACTAGGTCTTCCTTGGTCAGGATGCGGGTGTCGAAGGAATCTTCGAAGCCAAGCTTCTGGTTCATCTTGTAGCGACCGACACGACCGAGGTCATAGCGCTTCGCATCGAAGAAGAGACGCTTGATGAGCGCACGGGCATTGGCGGCGGTAGGAGGATCACCGGGACGCAGACGACGATAAATGTCCTTGAGGGCTTCTTCCTCGTTCTTGGTCGGGTCCTTCTTCAGGCATTTGATGATGATGCCGTCATCGACGGAGGTATCCACAACTCGGATCTTCTTCACACCAAGCTCGGAGATCTGCTTGATGACCGCCTTGGAGAGCGGTTCGAAAGCACGAGCCACGACAATGAACTTGTCTTCGTCGATGACGTCTTCAATGAGAACTTTGTTGCCGACGTCTTCAAGCTTCTCCGCCTTCTTCACACCGATTTCTTCAATGTCGTAGAAGAGGCGGATGATTTCCTCGTCCGTGCCGCGTACTTCACCCTTCTTGGGCTTCTTCTCTTCGTCGAGGCCGGAGATGGCGCGGAAGAAAGTCGTGGTCAGAAACTTACGACGACGCTTCTTGCGATCAAGGTAGACGTAGAGCATGTCGCTCGTGTCAAACTGGGCTTCATACCAAGAGCCGCGATCGGGAATGATACGAAAACTGTGCAGCGTCTTGCCATTCGGGTGAATGGTGGCTTCGAACGCGATACCGGGGGATCGGTGCAACTGGGAAACAATCACGCGCTCGGCACCGTTGATCACGAAGGAACCTTGCGGTGTCATCAGTGGCATTTCGCCCATGAAGACCTTTTCTTCGCGAGCGCCCTTCTCGTCCTGCAGCATGAAGGTCACGTGGAGGGCCGAGCCGAAAGTCACGCCTTCGCGCAGCGAGTCGAGCCAGCTGAGCTTCGGCTCGCTGATCTCGTAGCCCTTGTAATCGAGAACCGTCTTACCGTCGTAGCTCTCAATGGGAAATACTTCGCGGAAGACCGCCTCAAGACCGAGATCCCGGCGTTTGCTTTGCGCGACATCAGTCTGGAGAAACTCCGTGTAGGAGTTGTTCTGCACTTCGATCAGATTCGGCGGGAGAATGATCTCCTTGATGGTGCCGAAGTTCTTCCGTTCGTTCGTGGTTGCCATATGTTCTATTCCCGCCCGGTTCGTCAAGCCGGGCCATGGTGTTAACGACAAAACAGGCCGGTCATCAGCGCCCCACTGACAACCTGCCCGAAATCTTTCTGTAACCTAAAAACCAATCAATAAATCCGCGTTGAGTAATTCCGAAACCTGACCGGCAGAGCCGACGGGAATGAACCCGCCGACTCCACAAGCAAAGGTCTTACTTGACCGTGACTTTGGCGCCAGCTTCTTCGAGCTTCTTCTTCGCCTCTTCGACTTCTTCCTTCGGAGCACCTTCGAGAAGGGGCTTCGGAGCGCCTTCGACGATGCCCTTGGCTTCGGCGAGGCCGAGTCCGGCTTTAACGGCACGCACCGCCTTGATGACGGCGATCTTGTTGCCACCGAAGTCTTCGAGGATGACGTCGAATTCGGTCTGCTCTTCAGCGGGAGCGGCATCGCCACCACCGGCCGGTGCACCAGCTGCGGCAACAGCCACAGGAGCCGCGGCGCTGACGCCCCACTTGTCTTCGAGTTGTTTAACGAGATCAGCGGCTTCCAAAACGGTAAGCTTGCTGAGTTCTTCCACCAGGTTATCCAGGTCTGCCATTTTTCTTTCTTTCGTTCTTAGTCTCGACGCCAGCGAAGGCTTTCGCTGATTTAAGACCGCGGCCCGCGGCCCGACGATTCACTCTATTGGGTTTCGGTTACTCACTCCCGACCGTGCGGGAATGAAATTGTTCAAATCATTCGCCCTTCTCGGCCTTGGCCTTGACGACCTGAGCCAACTGCGTAGCCGGCGTGTTGATGATGGTGGCCAACTTGGTTGCCGGAGCGTTGAGCACACCGAGCAGTTGCCCACGAAGGACATCCAATGGCGGGAGTTCGGCGATCTGCTTCAGTTCGTCGGCCTCAAGGCGATCTTCGCCCATGTAGCCGAACTGCATCTTCGGCTTCTCGAACTCGGATTCAAAGGTCTTGAGAATCTTGGCCGAACTCGCGATGTCCTGCGCACCGGTGATGACGGCCAATTGGCCCTTCATGGTGCCATCCATGTCCACACCCGATTCCTTGGCGGCAATCTTGAAGATGCGGTTCTTGACGACGTGCACCTCGGCTTCCGCACCACGGAGGCGGTTGCGGAGTTCGGAGAAGTGTTCAACGGTGAGGCCGGTGTAGTCGACGACCACAAAAAACGGCGAGTCGCTTAGGCGGTTGAGGTATTCCTCAGTGATGTATTTCTTTGCTTCACGCATGGAATCAAGTCCTTCTTCTGGTTGGGTTCTTCTTGTTAGGCGGAAACGACCTCCTTGAGATCCACGGCGATACCGGGGCTCATGGCGGCCGAGAGGGTGGCGCTCTTTACGTAAGCGCCTTTGCTGCTATCGGGCTTGGCCTTCACCACGGCATCGAAGATCGTACGAATGTTCTCTTCGAGCTGCTCCGCATTGAAGGACCGCTTTCCAGCGACGACTGCGAGATTGGATGTCTTGTCGACCTTGAATTCGACACGACCGGCCTTCACGGCCTTGACGGCGGCACCGGTATCATCGGTGACCGTACCGGTCTTGGGATTGGGCATGAGACCGCGGGGACCGAGCACGCGGCCCAACTTGCGGACTTCCACCATGGCTTCCGGGGTGGCGACGGCGACGTCGAAGTCGGTCCAGCCACCGGTAACCTTCTTGATCAAATCATCAAAACCCACCTCGTTCGCGCCAGCTTCCTTGGCGGCATCAGCTGAGGGCCCTTCCTTCGCAAAGACGATCACGCGAACATCTTTACCACTGCCGTGAGGCAACGGAACGGTGCCACGAACCATCTGGTCTGATTGGCGCGGATCCACACCGAGGCGGAAGGAGATTTCGACAGTCTCGTCGAACTTGGTCTTGGGGAACTTGCCGAGGACGTCCACCGCATCTTTCAATGCGTATTTGCGATCCTGTTCGACAATTTCAAGGGCTTGTTTGTAGCGTTTGCTTGGCATGTGTTTGGGCGGTGCATGCGAATCCGAGGACTCTCCCGCAGTTTTTTGTTAGTCTGTGATTTCAATGCCCATGCTGCGGGCAGTACCGGCGATGATGTTGAACGCGGCGTCTTCCGTGTTCGCGTTCAGGTCTTCCATCTTCGTCTTCACTATTTCGAGAACCTGCTTGCGACTCACCTTGCCGACCTTGTCCTTGTTCGGGGTCTTGGAACCCGAAGCGATGCCGGCGGCCTTCTTGAGCAGAACGGCGGCGGGCGGCGACTTGGTGATGAAGGTGAAGCTCTTGTCCTGGTAGACGGTGATGACCACCGGAATCACCAGACCAGCCTTGTCCTTGGTCTTGGCATTGAACTCCTTGCAGAAGCCCATGATGTTGACGCCTTGCTGACCGAGGGCCGGACCGACGGGAGGAGCCGGATTGGCCTGCCCCGCAGGGATTTGAAGTTTGATTTGTCCAGTTGCTTTCTTCGCCATGATTTGAACTCAGTTGCGGCTCAGGATTTCTCCACCTGCCAGTATTCCAGTTCCACCGGAGTCTTCCGGCCAAAAATATCCACGGTGATCTTCAGCTTGCCGCGCTCGGGATCGATCTCCTCGATCACGCCGCTGAAGTTGAGGAACGGTCCGTCGTTGATCTTGACCGTTTCACCCACCTCGAAATTGACGCGCGGACGCTCGACATCTTCCGAGTCGGCAATCTGCACCTTGATCTCATCAATCTCCGCCTTGTCCAACGGGATCGGACGTTCACCACCGACGAATCCGATGATGCCCGGCGTATCCTTGATGAAGTACCAGGGCTTCTCGAGGATGCGCATGTTCTCGTCGAGCAGAGCGATGTCGATGTAGACGTAGCCGGGATGGAGTTTGCGCTGCGAAACCGTCTTCTTCTGGTTGCGCACTTCGACGACCTTCTCCATCGGGACGAGGACTTCCTGGATGTAGTCCTGCATCTCTTCAGCCTTGATGCGTTTCATGATGCTGTCGCGCACCTTCATCTCCTGCCCGGAGAGGGTGTGCAACGCGAACCACATCGGCTTGGCTGTAATTTCTTCGCTCATAACTCAATCAGCTCATCATGAACTTGATGATCGTCGATACGACATTGTCGGCCACAAACGTGAAAATACCGATCGCCACGACCGACATCATGACCAGCATGGTCGAACCCTTGAGTTCATCCTTTGAAGGCCAGTTGCACTTGCGCAGTTCCACCTTGGTCTCACCCACATAATTGGCCATGGCCAAGAGTTTCCCCTTGCGCCAAGCCCAGAAGAAGACCACGGCGGCAATGCCGATCAGTATGTATTGAAACGTGCTCACGTCTTAAATTCTTTCAGTTGTCTGGCGGAGGGGGAGGGATTCGAACCCCCGTTCCGGTTTCCCGGAAAGCGGTTTTCAAGACCGCCGCATTCGACCACTCTGCCACCCCTCCGCGTCTAAGTTGTGGTTGGCAGGGCGGGAGGGACTCGAACCCCCAACCGACGGTTTTGGAGACCGCAACTCTAGCCAATTGAGCTACCGCCCTACCCAAATTCCACCACCGCTTCCGGAGAGACGAAAAGGGAGGCGGGTTTTACCCCGCGCTCCCAAAGGGTCTCAGTGGCGACGCGATCTATTCAACCACGGCGCTCACACGACCGGCACCGATGGTGCGGCCGCCCTCGCGGATTGCGAATCGTTGGCCTTTTTCCATCGCGACCGGCGCGATCAATTCGACTTTGACGGAAACGTTGTCACCCGGCATCACCATCTCGGTGCCTTCCGGCAGGGCGATGGTTCCGGTAACGTCCGTCGTGCGGAAATAGAACTGCGGGCGGTAGTTGGAGAAGAACGGCGTGTGACGGCCACCTTCATCCTTGCTCAGCACGTAGAGCTCGGCTTCAAATTTGGTGTGCGGAGTGATGGAACCAGGCTTGGCGAGCACCATGCCGCGTTCCACTTCTTCCTTCTTGACACCACGAAGAAGAACACCAACGTTGTCACCGGCTTCGGCGGAGTCGAGAAGCTTGCGGAACATTTCGATGTCGGTCGCGGTGGTCTTGCGGGTTTCCTTCAGACCAACAATTTCGACTTCTTCCATCTTCTTGAGAACACCGCGCTCAACACGACCGGTCAGCACCGTGCCACGACCTTCAATGTTGAAAACGTCTTCCACGCACATCAGGAACGGCTGGTCCACGTCGCGCGGAGGCAACGGAACGTGCTCATCAATAGCGGAGAGGAGTTCCTGAATGGCATTCTCGCCTTCTTCCTTGCCTTCAAGAGCGGCGGTGGCACTGCCACGAATGACGGGGATGTCATCACCAGGGAATTCATACTTGCTGAGCAGGTCGCGAACTTCCATCTCAACGAGATCGAGCAACTCTTCGTCATCAACGAGGTCGCACTTGTTCATGTAAACAACGATCGCCGGAACACCAACCTGACGGGCGAGGAGGATGTGCTCGCGAGTCTGCGGCATGGGACCGGAGTCGGCTGCCACCACCAGGATCGCACCGTCCATCTGGGCGGCACCGGTGATCATGTTCTTCACGTAGTCGGCGTGACCGGGGCAGTCGACGTGAGCGTAGTGGCGGGTTTCGCTGGAATACTCAACGTGCGAAGCGGCGATGGTCACCGTCTTGGATTCGTCACGCACGGTACCACCCTTGGTGATATCCGCATAAGAAATGGGAGGAGCCAAGTCACGGCGTGATTGGGTCGCCACGATCGCAGCAGTCAAGGTTGACTTGCCGTGATCAACGTGCCCGATGGTTCCGACGTTTACGTGTGGCTTTGTCCGTTCAAACGCTTCTTTGGCCATTTGTTTATCCTGTCTGTGTCTGTCTAGTTTGTTTGTTTTCTAGTTTGTTCGACTGTGAGGTCGAAATGGAGCCCATGACCGGGCTTGAACCGGTGACCTCGTCCTTACCAAGGACGTGCTCTACCAACTGAGCTACATGGGCAAAAACCGGTTGCTGCAGCCGCCTCTCCGAATTGGGTCTGAAGCTAAAAAGCCCCTCAACCCGTCAAATCGACCTTTTGATCGATGGGGTTGAAGGCTTTGACCTGCTCGTTCCCAGCTCTTTAGGCGGGCGGGAATTTATGGAATCAGCAGGGGAAGTCAACGAAATTGTAATTTATTTTTCGCAAATTCCCGCCAAGTAGGCACTGATTATGCAATGCACGCCGAAATCCGACAAATCTCATCAATATCGGCGGAAACAGGCGTAATTCATATAATTCGTTCCTTCACGAAAACAACATCGCCTGGAAGAATCTCAAAATCTTGCGCTTTCTTGTCGGTGGAGATTTCCTTTGCATTCACTTCCTGAATATCGGGAGCGCCGGATTTGCACCTTTCGTTCGTCAGCATAACAAGTGAACCCGCCAGCCATTCCAATAGCTTCGAATATGGAGATCGATTTGAGTCCTTCGGGAAAATCGTAGACGCCTGGCTTACCGACGCGACCGTGGACGAAAACTTAGCCCGGTTTCTGATTAGGATACACGGAAAGTGATACACTTGGATTGACCAGTATGTCCTTTCCGTAAGCCTCCCGGATCTTTGTTTCAGCCGCCCGTTGAGTGGGTCCAGCTATGGATACCGGCCCGACCAAGCGTAAAGTCACTTTCCCATCCTGACCCACTCTAAGCTCCTGTTTCAGGTCCGGCTCGCGATAAACACTTAATATGGACTCCTTCAACAGATCCCGTCTTCTGCCAGCAAGCTGTCGCCGTCGATCAAAAAAACTCTATTATACTAGCGTTTTCGCCATTCTTTCTTGAGCGGCTCCTGCAATCCACGAACGCGATATGACGTTCGAAAATGCATCTTGGCGACGGACGGCAATTGCTCGGCTCCAATATTCTCAACAAAGGATCGACCCACTTCCTCCACTTTCTTTGAAGCCCCTTTGGGGAACTCGAGATCGTGCTGTTCACCCAATGTCTTCAGTCGGGTAACGAACTCATTCCTAGCCAATATCGACGCTGCCGCCACCGCCAGATCATCTTCCGCCTTGTGACGTTGGATCAGCTCAATCTCGCGCCCCAGACTCATGAGGGCCTTGCCCACCGTGGCCTTATTAGCGGCAAACTGGTCACTGATGGCTCGCACCGGCTCGGGTTTCATCTGATAGCGTCTGCCCATGAGGTTCTCAATCACGCGGGCATGGCCCCACGCCAGAACCTTGTTCACGCTCCGCATCGTCTTATGGAGGCGATTATAGGCTTCGTTACCGATACAGACGACGTCATATACCACTCCTGGGGTGTCGCGGATGATTTCTGTGAGGTCGGCAATCTTCTTGTCGCTGGAGACGTTCTTAGAATCTTTGATCCCTTCCTCTTTCCATTGGCGAACGATTTCTTCATTCACATAAACGCCGGCAATGCAAAGCGGACCAAAGAAATCGCCTTTGCCACTCTCATCAACACCGATGCGAGGGAGCAGCATGTCCGGATTAAGAACATCTTCATAACCCAGTCGCGCCTCCATCAGGACCTCCGGCTCCAGCACGAACTCGATGAACTCCTGCGCACCCTTGCCTTGAATCACCAGTTTGCCGCTGGTATACCAAGCCAGATTCACCTTTTCCTTCGCCGCAGCGAAGTTCGTGTGCGGCACCTCGCGATACTGATAGTTGAGCCGCTTTAGGATTCCGTCCAACGTAGCTCCCTGCTCCGCCGTTAGTTTGTAGGTGAATGTGCTGCTCATCCGCGACGGAACGTAGTCGGGAATCCGGGATCGGTCAGCTGTTAACCGCGATTCCACCGAACGGCGGAGCGAATCGCAATCCAACTCCTAATCGTAGTCCTGATCCTGCCTTCCAGTATTGATTACGATCAGGAGTAGGATTGAGGATTAGGAGCACTCGTTCCGGTTAACGAGCACAGCACATTTTTCCCCTGTAATTACCCCACCCTCTTCGCCACAATCCGGCCGCCTAACTCTAGAAATCTCACCCGAGTCCAAATGACATTTCTATTCCAGTGTACAGCGCTGGTCGGACAGGTGTTCGCATTCGTGTTTACGGTGCGCCTGTTACGGCTGGCGGGGCGGCCCAAAGCGGGCGCCTATTTCATAGCCGCGATGGGCTTGTTGCTCATCCGGTCACTCATAGCAATTTCCCAACCGGATCCTCAGGCCGACCAAAACCAGTTCGCTCTTTATGGCGAGCTGTGTCTGACGTTGTTCGCCCTTTTCGCCGCGCTCGGCGCATTCCTCCTCCGAACCCATGTCCGCACCCAGGTGCTCGCCCGTTGGACTCCGGGCGATCCTGCTTCGGAGTATTCTGAGATCGGAGTGGAAGCAGGCAGCCCGACTCCCACTGCACCTGCTGCACCCACCATGGACGAAGGGGATGCCCAGATTCTGTGCAACTCCAGCATGGAGGTGACGGAATTGAATCAGGCCGCCGCCCGTTTGCTCGGGCGCGACCGCCAGGATTTCTACGGCAAATCCATCGCCACCTTCGTGCGCCGCGAAGAGATGCTCCTGGTCCCCGAACTGTTCCGTGAAGTCGCCGGCGGCATGGCGTCATCTAGCGAATGGAACTTCCGCAAGCCGGATGAAACCCTGGTAGCTGTTCGCATCGCCCCGCGCAGCCACTTCAACGATCAGGTCCGCCTCATTCTGCAGGATCTGACCGAAGAACGCGAACGGCAGCGAACCGATGTCGACAGTGGCAAGCAGGATTCCATCATGGCGCAATTGCTCGACGCAGCTTCCGATGGTTACATCGCCTACGACTCGGATCTGAAAGTCATCGGTTGGAACCGCGCCATGGAAAACATGAGCGGCGTCCATCGCTCGCAGTGCATGAATCAGCACCTGTTGATCCACTTCCAGATCCCGGAAGAACTCGCCGAGGAAGATTTCGTTCAGGAAGCCCTCGAAGGTCACACCCACGATCTGACCGGCACGGAACTGGTGAACTCCAAGACCGGCGAATCCGAAACCGTGAACTACCACTTCGGTCCACTCGCAAATTCGGCCGGCGAAATCATCGGCGGCATGATCCAGGTGAGCAAGAGCGCGGTAGTCGCTCCGGCATCGGTCTCTCAAGAAATTGCGGCCGAACCGGAAGCGGAAACTCCGATCACCTTGGAAACACCGGCGGTTGAGGAGCCGCGGAAGGAAGAAACCACAGCCAACATCTCGATGCCGGAATCGGCAATTCCTACAGCCATTGAGATCGATAAAGCGGCGCTTCGTGCCATGCGCATTCTGCAAGCCGCGCCGCAATTGATCAGCACCTTCGACCTGATGGCGCACCGAGAGACCTACGCCAATCGCGCGCTCGCGGTTGAACTCGGTTTCGCACCCGATCTCGTGGAAACCATGGGGGACAACGTGTTGGGTGAAATCGTCCATCCGGAAGACCAGCACAACCTGCCTCGCCATGCGGAAGAATGGTTGGGCGCATCAGAGGGCGAACGTCGCATCACGGAATACCGCGTCGCCGATCCCGATCAGAACTGGCATTGGTTCCAGACCACCGACACGCCCTTCGATCGCAATGAGGACGGCGTCGTGACTTCCATCGTCAGCATCACCGAAGACATCACCGTCCGGAAGGAACTCGAGCTTCAACTCCGCAAATCGGAACAGGAACAGCAATCCGCCGCTGCTCCGATGCCCGAACCGGAGCCGGAGTTGCCATCCGTTCCCGCACCTGAACTGGGAACGCAACCGGAACCCGACCAGGTGATCGCCGCCGAGATGAACCCGGCCGAACCCACGATTGCCGGCCCCGTGCCAATCGCACCGGCGATCAACGGCTATGTTACTTACGACCACGATCTGAAGATCACCGGATGGAACGAAGGCATGACCGAGTTCACCGGCACACAGATCGAACAATGCATCGGTCAGATCGTACAGATGCACCTTCCCATTCCGGACGAACTCGCCGAGGAAGACTACATTCTCGAAGCACTCGAAGGACATTCCGAAACCATTGAGGACGCATCCGTGCTGAACCCGAAGACGGGTGAGGAAGAGAGCTTCAAATATAAGTTCGGTCCGCTGAGCGATCTCGACGGAAACGTTGTGGGCGGCTTTGTGCGCGTGACCTCTCACGTGGCTGAACCCGCGGCCGAACCGGCACCGGAGCCGGAATCAATTGACCCCGAACCCGCCGCCGACATTCCGATGCCGGCTCTGGAAGAAACCGTGAACGCTCCGATCACGATGCCGGCCGAAGTGACTCCCACCAAACTGGCCGTCTCCGAACCCGCGCCAATTGAGCCGCCGCCTGTCGACGAGGAAGCCGAATTGGCCAAAAGCATTCTTGCCGCCGCCCCACAACTTGTTA
Organism: Verrucomicrobiales bacterium; assembly: GCA_038154405.1. Taxonomy (GTDB): domain Bacteria; phylum Verrucomicrobiota; class Verrucomicrobiia; order Limisphaerales; family JAYPXF01. The sequence continues at coordinate 12,298 of JAYPXF010000087.1, forward strand.
CCGCCTTCAATCTCACCGATCACCGACAGATCTACGCCAATCGCGAACTCGCCGCGCAACTCGGATTCCCGCGTGAACAGATCGATGCCTTGGGCGACGATGTGTTGGAAGAACTCGTTCATCCGGAGGATCAACGCAATCTCCTGCGCCGCGCCGAGCAATGGGCCGACGCCGGTGAGCACGAACAACGCACAACCGAATATCGCTTATCCGATCCCGAGCGTCGTTGGCATTGGTTTCAATCCACCGACGCCGTGCTGGAACGCGACACGGCCGGCAAGGTTACGTCGATTGTCAGCATCACCGAAGAGATCACCGAGCGGAAAGAACAGGAACGTCAACTCCGCCTTGCCGAGCAGAAGTATCGCACCTTCTCCGAGCATTGCCCGACCGGCATCTGGCACATCACTGCCGGCGGCCAAACGCATTATCTCAACCCCGCCATGTGCGAACTGCTGGGCGCGGCTTCCCCGGCGGACATCGAAGGCTACACCTACCAACGGTTCCTCACCAAAGACAGCCAGCAGAGCATCACCCAGCAGATCAACTCGGGCAGCGACACCAGCACGTTTGAGATCGACATCCAGCGTCTTGATGGTTCGATCCGCCACTGCATTCTCCACGGCGCTCCGGAGCTCGATAGCGCCGACCAGATCCGCAACTTGATGGGTTCCATCATCGACGTCACCGAACGGGCAGAAGCCGACCGCCTGCTCTGTGAACAGGAAGCCCGTTACCGCGCCATCGTCGAGCAGACGCCGGACCTTATCTGCCGCTTTGATCAGGCGGGCAGGCTGAGTTTCATCAATGGAGCCTACTGCGAATTCTTCGGTCAAACGCGCGACGAACTGCTTGGCGGACCGTTCGCGCCAAAGATCCCTGAAATGGAGTCCGAGGTCGTGATTGAGATGCTCTCAACACTGGATCCGGCCATGGAACCGCGTCAGTTCAACTGTCGCTTGTTCCGGGCCGACAACGAGGAACGCGCCACCCGCTGGACCCTCCACGCCGTCAGCGACGATTCCGGTTCGTTCATCGAGTATCAGGCGGTGGCTTGCGACGTCACCGAGACAATCGCCGCCGAACAGGCATTGGTGGAAAGCGAAGAGAAGTTCCGCGGCATTTTCGAACAGACCAATGTCGGCATTTTCCTCGTCGACACCGAAGGCCGTTTCACCGCCATGAACAAGGCCTATGCACAAATGACGGGACGCCCGGAATCCGAATTGCTTGGCAACGTCTGCACCATCATCTCCCATCCGGACAGCCACGAGCAATCAATGCAGCTGCTCGAGGCCGTGGTCTCGGGCGAGATCGAATCCGCCGAGATGGCGAATCGCTACATCCTGCCCGATGAATCCGAGGCATGGGTGGAACTCACGGCCCGCGCCATTCGCGATGGTCAGGGCAAAGTCATCCACCTGATCTGCATCGCAAAGGACGTCACCGACAGTCGCAATTCCCTCGCGGCGCTTGAGAACAGCGAACGCAAGCATCGCCATCTTATCGAGCATCATCCGTTCGCAATCGTTGTGACCGACCAGAATCGGATAATCTTTGAGAACCCGGCGGCCGAACCGCTATTCGGTCGTGCTGAAGACGATCAAGAACGTACACTCGCCCACATTCTGCCGCAGGAATCCGTTGAAGAAATAAGCCGGTGCGTTGAACAGGCGATCGAGCAGGATGAAGACACCGAACTCCACGAGGCGACCTTCAAGAATGCCGACGGCTCAGAATTCGCCGCCGAGTTCGCCGCCATGCCGGTGGAATTCGAGGGCACCATCGCCGCACAGCTCGTCATTCGCGACATCACCGCGCGGAAAACCGTCGAAGACGCCTTGCGTAGAAGCGAGACCCAATTGCGTGAAAAGGAAGCGTTGCTGATGACGGCCATCAACAACCTGCCGTTTGACCTCTGGGCCTGTGATCTTGACAGCCGATACACGCTTCAAAACAACTCCTCGAAAGAACGCTGGGGAGACCGCATTGGCAAGAAGCCGGAAGAGACCAGCGCGGATCCGGAGATCGTCAAACTCTGGCACGAAAACAACCACCGTGCGCTCCAGGGCGAAACCGTTTTTGAACACGTCCGCTATCATCATGAACAGGACTTGCGCGACTTCCAAAGCATCGTCGGCCCCATCCGACAGGACGACAAAGTTGTCGGATTCCTCGGCGCGAACATTGACATCACCGACCTGAAGAAGGCCGAGAGCCGACTTGCTGAAGTCGAGGCCAAACTCCAGGCAACCGAATCTTCCAGCTCGGAAGTCGCGGCGGAACTTCGCGAGTTGAAGACGACCTTGGACGAACGCGAAACCTCATTGCTCGTGGCCGAAGAATCACGCGACGCCTTCAAGTCCGACTTCGAAAAGTCCGATGCAGACCTCAACATCGCCAAGGCAGCTCACTCCGAAGCGGAGTCCGACCGTGACCTCGCCCAAGGCTTGTTGAAAGAAGCCGAGACCGAACTCTCCGACATCAAAGCCACGCTAGAGGAAACCAAGGCACAGCTCGAAGAAGCCCGTCAGTCTCTCGAAGAGAAGGAAGCCGTCCGCCTCGAGGTCGAAACCACCCAATCCTCCACTGCGGAAGAACTGGCCAAAGTTTCCGCGCTATTGGTCGAAGCCGAAGAATCCCGCGACGCTTACCAAGCCGATTTCGAGAAGGCCGACGCGGATCTCAACACCGCAAAGTCGGCTCAATCCGAAGCGGAATCCGACCGCAACCTTGCCCAAGGCTTGTTGAAAGAAACCGAGGCCGACCTCGCCGACACCAAGGCTACGCTTGAGGAAACCCAAGCCCAGCTGGAAGAAGCTCGTCAGTCACTCGAAGAGAAGGAGACTGCCCGCCTCGAAGTCGAAACTTCGCATACATCCACTGCGGAAGAGCTGGCCAAGGTATCGACGCTGTTGGCCGCCGCTGAAACGGCCCGCGAGGACAGCAAGACTGAAGTCGAGGCGTTGCAATCCAAACTAGATGAAGCAACGAAGGCCAATGAAGACACGCAGGCTGAACTCGACCTCACCAAGGAAGCACTGTCAGAAGCGGAAACGGCCCGTGCCAAGGCCGAGACTAAGTCCAATGAAGCCCGGACCACGCTCAGCGAGAAAGACACAGCGGTCCGACAGGTTGAGCAGTCCCGGGCCGAACTCGAGTCCGAACTGGAGAAAACCAAGCAAGCCTTGACTGACACCGAATCCGAACGCGCCAAGGCCATCGAGTCCGTCGCCAACACCGAAAGCGACCTGGAGTCCGCGAATTCCACAATCGCGGAATTCGAAGGAGCCCAATCCAGTTCGCAAACCAAACTCTCCGAAGCAGAAGCCAAAGCCGGGGATCTCCAATCCCAACTCGATGAGCTCAGGACAAAGCTCACGGAAGCTGAATTGGCTCGGGACGAAGCCAAAGAAGAACTGGCAACTGCCGAAGCTGCCAAACGTGAATTTGAAAAGGCACTCAAGGAGACCAGCAACAAGCTCTCCGAGACCGAATCTCTCTACTACGAGTTCAAAAACGCCCAATCCGAAACTGCCAACAAGCTTTCGGAGATCGAGACCGCGCGCGACGAAGCCAACAAGAAGATCGAAGCACTAGAATTGTCCAAGACGGAAGCCGAAGCCAACGTCACCCGACTGCAAAGCGAACTCCACGAGACCAACGAACGGCTTTCGTCCGCTGAAAATGCAGAATCGGCAGCAGACTCACCTCCTCCGGTTCAGATCGAAGTCCCGGCTGAGAATCTCGTGAACGATCTGCCGGAAATGGTGTGGATGTCTACCGCGGAAGGCGAACGCGGTTTCTTCAACGAGGCCTGGCTGGAGTTCACCGGCCGGACGCTGGATGAGGCGCGTGGCAACCACTGGCGTGATGCGATTCACGGACAAGACCGCGATGGTGTCATCCGCACGATCCAGCGTGCCATCGAAGACCACGAATCTTTCGCCATCGAATACCGACTGCGTGCCGCGGACGGTAGCTATCGCTGGGTCGAGGACGCTGGCGTACCGCGCAAGAACTCCGAAGGTGAGGTTACCGATTACCTCGGCAGCACTCATGACATCACGACGCAGATCCGTCGCGAAGAGGAACTCAAGGCCGGCATGCGCCAGCTCGAATGGGCCCAAAGCCGCGCCAAGCTCGGCAGTTGGGAATACCGCCCACGCGGCGATCATCGGCAGTGGAGCCGCCAGACCTTCAAGCTCTACAACCAATCCCCCAACGATGGCACGCCGGAGACCTATGAAGACTTCCTCCAGCTCATCCACGATGAAGATCGCGACAAGTTGCGTCGGGCGAACGAGAAGGTTCTCAAGACCGGACAGCCGTTGAGCAATCTGGAATACCGTACCAATCCCGAGACCGGTCCGGTTCGTTATCTCTCCGCCAGCACCTACCGCATTCCGGAACAGGATGGCTCGGCTTACTACCTCGGTGGAACGGTGATGGACATCACCGAGCAGAAAGCGGCCGCAGAGAACGTCCGCCGCGGCGAGGAGCGCTATCGCAAGATCATCGAGGTCGCCGAGGAAGGCGTCTGGATGATGGACATGGAAGGCTACACCTCCTTCGTCAACCCGCGCATGATGCGCATGCTGGGCTACAAGTATCGCGAATTCATCGGCCGTCACTTCTTCGAATTCCTCGAGTCCGAAAGTCTCAAGGAAGCTGAGGAATATATGGAACGCCGTGAGAAAGGCATCACCGAGCAGGCCGAATTCACCTTCCTGCGCAAGAACGGGCAACCGGTCAACGTGCTCATCACTTCCAGCACGCTCGCCGATGCGGATGGCGACTACGTCGGTGTGCTGTCCTTTGTTTCGGACATCACCGAACGCAAGGCCGCCGCCACGCTGAGCAGTGAGGCGCAACGCGAGATGGCTTCCATCCTGGCTTGTGTTCCCAACCTGGTGCTGACCGTGGATCCGAAACGCATCGTTCAGTATGCCAGCCGCGAACACGCCGGCATGAACGCCGGCCAGATCACCGGCACACCGGCACTGAATTGGATTGCACCCGACCATAGGGAATCATTCGAGACCGCCATCGACAGCACCTTCGAGAGTGGAGATCCACGACAGGTGGAAGTTGAAGGGCTCGGCTCCGATGGCACCCAGGTTCAATACCGCTGCCACCTTTCTCCCGTCGGCGACGGCGACAATCCAGATTCTGTGGCCATCGTTTTCGCCTCTGGCGGGCAGGCAGTTGTTGCCCCTGAAGCTCCGGCCCGGACAGAATCAGATGACCAACTTGCCGCCCTGACGCAGAAGCTCTTCGCCACCGACGAGGCCGAACGTCGTCGCATCGCCAACGAACTGCACGACCAGTTCGGTCAGGCGCTTTCCGTCGCGATGATCAACCTTCAGGCCTTGGCCAAGACCAAGCAGACCGCGAAGAACCAGGAACGCCTGCAGGGCAGCCTCGAATCACTCGAGTCGCTGATCGAACGCGTCCGCAAACTGTCCGAGGAACTGCGCCCTTCGATCCTGGACGATCTCGGTCTCGAAGCCGCGCTCCGTTGGCTGGTCGATCAACAGGCCGACTCAGCGGGATTTGCCGCCGAGTTCAAGGCCGACAAGATCGACCGCCTGGAAGCGGACAAGGAAAGCGCACTGTTCCGTATCACCGAAGCCGCTCTCGACAACATCGCCCGTCATGCCGGAGCGAAGAAGGTTTCAGTCGCCCTGACCAAGGCCGACAAGCAATTGACGCTGACCATCGATGACAACGGCGCCGGTTTTGATGCCGGCGCAGTCAGTCACGGCATCGGCCTGCCAAGCATGGAACAGCGCGCGCGTCTCATCGGTGCGGAATTCTCGATACAGCGCGGCGCAAGTGGTGGCAGCAGCGTCGAAGTCAGCTTCCCCCTTCCTCGAACCAAGCCCAAGGCGAAGGCGAAGACCAAACGCCGCCGCAAGAAGAAGTAACGTCCCGAAATCCTGTTGTTGATTGATCCCGAATCAACGAACCCCATCCCGTTCATGCCCGAGTCCGACCCACAGCCCCTGCGAACTCTGCTGGCCGACGATCACCGTCTCGTCCGCGCCGGCATCCGTTCGCTGCTCGAAGAAATCCCCTCAGTGCAGGTCGTCGCCGAAGCCGGCGATGGCCGCGAGACCCTCGACCTCGTCCAGAAACACAATCCGAACATCGCCATTGTCGACGTGGCCATGAAAGGCCTCAATGGACTGGACGTCGCGGCCCGCATCACGCGCGATTTCCCGCACGTGAAGGTCCTGATCCTTTCCATGCACACCAATGAGGAATATGTCATCCAAGCCCTCAAGAGCGGCGCTGCCGGTTACCTGATCAAGGACGCCGCCACCGAGGAACTTCGCCTGGCGCTCGAGTCCGTGGCCAAGGGGGACACCTACCTCAGTCCCGTCATCAGCAAGAGCGTCATCGACAACCTCCTCGCCCGTTCCGGCGACGAAACCGAACCCGCCAGCGTACTTACGCCGCGCCAACGCGAGATTCTCCAACTCATCGCCGAAGGCAAGAGCACGAAGGAGATTGCCGCCATCCTCAGCGTGAGTGTGAAGACCATCGAGACGCATCGCACGCAGCTGATGAACCGACTCGACATCCACGACATCGCCGGCCTTGTCCGCTACGCCGTCCGCACCGGCCTCGTCTCCGCCGACTGATCCATGTCGCAAACCGGTATCAATCCCATGCGCCTCCTCCTCGTCGACGACAACGACGAGTTCCGTTCCCTCTTGGCAACCCTCCTTCCCTGCCTGTTCTCCGTCACCATTGACGGCTCTCTACCCAACCCGCGCGAAGCGTTGGCGTATCTCGAACGCAACGATGTCGATCTGGTCATCGCCGACCTCCGCATGCCCGGAATGACCGGCATCGACTTCATCAAGGAAACGCGTTCCCTTGATCCGATTCCCAAGGTCATCCTCGCCACCTTCAATCCATCCCCTGCCGTGGAGGAAGTCGCCTTCGCCGCCGGAGCCGCCGGAGTCCTCAGCAAGTCCGAGATCCAGGAAGAACTCGCCGAGTATCTGCCTGCGCTTGAATGACGCGTACTATCGGGCGTCCCCATCGCGCATATGGCCAACTGAGAAAACGAAACTCCAATTGTTGGAACGACGTGCGCTCGTCGCATCCGCAGCGGAATTCGCGAAGAATTCAGACCTCACGGGCGGCGAAGCGGAAGACAGACGGACTTTCATAACCAACTTACCTGGCAGTTGGCCTGTTGCTTTGTACGGCACGCCTTCTTATGGATTCCTCGAAAACCGAAAACGAATGAAGCGGTTCGAAGCATCCACGCGGTTTGAAGAATCGGTGAAAGTGAATCGCTTCATCTGATCGTTGGGCGTTGGATCCGACACCATTCCTGTAATCACCATGAAATTCGTAAACCTCATTTCATTGGCCGCCTCCACAGCCACGGAAAGAGTGGGATCGTCAGCGCGAACATCAACGGAAAAGCTCATACGGTTGGAAACATCAAATGACACCGCGAATGGAAAAGCGTTGCTGAGCACGGGATCCAAGTTCAAGGCATACTCCTGAAAATTCGAAACCCGATCGCCATCCGGATCCGCATCCGGTCCACGAATGGACAAAAGGGCCGTTGGCGGAAAGTTAAGATTCTGCCAGCCGGCGAACGAGACTCCGACAGCCAGATCGAATGTCTGCGTGTTCTCGCGCGGTGGTGTTCCATATCCGTCACCTTCAAAGTGACGGTGTGACTTCCGGCTGCACCCAGCGGCGGCGTGCCACTCGCCGCGCCCCCCGCAACAACCGAAAGCCAAGTTGGCCCCGAGGATTTGGAGAAAACAAGATTGTTGCCATCCGCATCCGACGCAGTTGCACGATAGAAGAACGGTTCGCCTACATGCGCAGTCAGCACCGGATCGGACGTAAACGCCGGCGGATCGTTGCCAGATCCGCCGTGGCTGCCGATGTCGCCCGGATTCGTGATCCCGGTAGTCTGCTCCGCGATTCCATCTCCATTGGCGTCACCCAATTCATCCCCATTCGAGAATCCGTCGCCATCAGCGTCCATTCCGGCCAACGAAGCAGACCAAAAAGATTGCGAAGTCCGCATTCCCCACGATGGCAAAAACCTGTTCTCCGAACAGATTCAGCGGAGCGTTTCCTACGTTTGGCGAACTGATTGTGTGGCAGTTGATGCAGCCACGCCCTTCAATCCGATTGCCGTTGGGCATTTGAAACACCCGGTTGGCTTTGCCGAGCGCCTCCTGCCGCGCGACCAGAGCAACCCCGCATACAAACAGTATCGGCGACAACCGCAGCATCATTCGTAATCCTCGCTCATTCCTGCCTCCTCCAATAACAACTGTCACACGGGTGAAATCAGAGCAACGCCACGTCGATTTCATCTTCCTGATCCACATCTGCCATAAGTCGTTCAGCAGCCTTCAGCGCGGCATCTACCGGCCACGTCGCCCGAACGTTTTGTGCCTCAGCAGTCGCCCCCGAATACAGCAGGAACATTGCGGAGCCGACTTGGTCACCACGTCCCGGAAGAATCTTTTGAGCGAGTTCTACGAAGAACTCCCGAATGAAACGTTTGTGTATCTCCACCTGCTCCCGGATTACTGACTCTCCTGTGTTCAGCATCGAGGTCGTGTTGGTGTAGGGGCAGCCACGAAATTGGTTCATTTCCAACCAAGTGCGCAATTCCCTAAAATAGTCCCGAATCTTCTCTTTGGGTGAATCACCTCCTTCACGGAGATGTTGATGATGATCTACTGATCGAGCATGCATGGCCTTCAGCCATTCGGCACACAGTATCTCTTTGCTGGGAAAGTGTTGATAGAAACTGGCTTTGGCAGTTTCGGATTTGGCGATTATCTCGTTGATACCGACCAATGCGTAGCCTTGTTTTTGGAACAATTGACCCGCTGTTTCGAGAATCCGTTCACGAGCATTTGCCTTCCGCATGCGAAAAACATACAGACTAGTATGTAGGCTTCAAGATTCTTCGGCTTCTTGCGGTCAGCCTCAGCAGTTCCGGCTCGTGAAATAGAAAACGACACAGGCCGCTTTATATACAGACTGGTCTGTTTTTTAACTCAGCTCAAGCATCGCTGCTTGTAAGAAATCGAAAACAAGAATCACTAACCATCGAAACAACTCGTGAAAACCCTATCCGTTTTAACCCTCCTCGCCGCAACCTTCACCAGCGTAGCCAACCTCCTTGCAACTGATCCGATAAACCAAACCTTCTTCGGTAGCAAAGCGATTGATGGGTAGAACACGGTCGCATACCACACCCAGCGGAAAGCAACCAAGGGCTCCAAGATCTACTCAGAACGATGGAACGGTGCCAATTGGCTGTTCTCGTCGGCCATCAATCGCGACCTCTTCCGAGCGAATCCTGCGAAATATGCCCCACAATGCGGAGGTTACTGTGCGTGGGCGGCCGCGAACAACAAGATCGCCGACGCGGATGCAAAGCTCTGGGACATCTACAATGGCAAACTCTACCTCAACTATAACACCAAGACTCACAACGTATGGCGACTGGACAAAAGCGGCATGGTCAAACGCGGCGACGCCAACTGGCCCTCTCTCATCAAGCAAGCGTCACAACCCCGCCTTCAAAACAACAAAACAGACGCAATGAAAACCGATCCCCAACTCAAGGAATCCATCCTCAAGGCCGCCGCACAAATCTTTTCCACAAAGGGGTATGTGGCTGCGAGCCTTGAGACCATCGCTGAATCGGCCGAGACCGATCCGGAATCCATAAGGCGTGTGTTCGGTTCCAAGGCGAACCTTGGCGCTATCTGGCTCAACAGCCTTCATGCCGGATCCCTTCAGCGTCACAAGCAACTGCTCGACAAGGACCGGGCTCCGGAATGCAAGATTCGCGACTACTTTCAGGAATTGAAGCCGTGGTTGATTCAAAACAAGTTCCTTGGCTGTCCGTTCACCGCGGTCGGCAAGCAGGAGTCATCGGTCTGTCCTCAAGTCGCCGAGACCGTGGATGCGCACCGAGGCTAAATCCGCGAATTCATGACACACCTTGCGACGGCATATCTCGGCGTCGAAGCCGCGGGCAAACGACTGGGAGCCGCACTGTTCCTTCTCTATTCGGGAGCATCCACGGAGGCGGCCATATTGCGAAGTCTGGAACCTATCGATACTGCGCTCAGCGTTCTCGACAGCCTGTTGCCCCAATGGAAATCTCACCACTCCTTGACCTGAATCCCCTCCCCCGGCATGAAGTCTCCTTCTGATACTCAACCCAATGTTCCGGACAAGTCCGCGCAATCGATTCTCAGGATCGTATTGATCTTGGCCGTCATCGGCGTCGCCGTCTTTGGATACGCCTGGTATGGATCAGCGCTCAGCCTTGAGAGCCTGGCTACCAAGGAAAGTACCCTGCGAGCGTACCAGACCAACAATCCGAAGATAGTCATCGCCGCGGCTTTTTTCATCTACGTCGCGATCACGGGCCTGTCACTTCCTGGAGCCGCGATATTGACCCTGGTCATCGGCTGGTTCTTTGGATTCTGGCAGGCGTTGCTCATGGTCAGTTTCGCGTCGACTGCCGGCGCGACGCTGGCGTTTCTCATCAGTCGTTTTGGGCTGCGAGATACCATCCAGTCCAAATTCGGTGATCGACTCGCCAGCTTCAACGAAGCACTGGAACGCGAAGGTGCGTTCTATCTGTTCACCCTCCGGCTGATCCCCGCCGTGCCCTTCTTCGTCATCAACCTCGTGATGGGGCTGACTCCCATAAACGCCCGCACCTTCTGGTGGGTGAGTCAGATAGGCATGCTTCCAGGCACTGCGATATATGTTTATGCCGGTTCACAGTTCCCCAGCCTGGAGACCCTCGCAGCGAGCAAAGGAAAGGGCATTCTGACACCGGAACTGATCCTCGCCTTCGTTCTGCTCGGCCTGTTCCCGATCGCCATAAAGAAAATCATGGCGAAGTAGACCAAACCCGCCGCCACCAACTAGGCTGAATCGACATTCAGCGCATCCAAATCATAGCAGAAGCAAGGTGGAGG
>JAYPXF010000088.1:0-18876 GCA_038154405.1 Verrucomicrobiales bacterium
GGGGTTGCCTCGGAACCTGAAACAGCGCCCGCGGCTCCCGCCAAGAAGCGTGGGAGTCCAGTTGACAAGAAAAAGGCAGCGGACAAGAAGCGCGCAGGTCGGGCCAAGAACGCGAAATCCCTGAAATCTGCCGTGCTCGAAGCGTTGGGCAAGAAGGCGCTGAGTCGGCAGGGCATCGTCGCGGCTGTGCAGAAGGCGGGTTACGTCTTCTCCACCAAGAACCCGCTGAATTCCGTCAGTGCGATGCTCTACTCGGACAAGAAGACCTTCAAGAACGACAAGGGCAAGTTCAGCAAGAAGTAAGGCAATGAATTCGATTTTCCGCCATTGGCGCCATTGAAAAGTCCTGCCGATTCGGCAAGACTCACGGCCCATTTGCGGAAATTGGATCCAATCGTCCCGGTGATTCTCCGCGAGTCACCGGGTTTTTTGTTGGTTCGGCAACCGTACAAACAGACTGATGCTGGCAAAAAGAGTCATTCCTTGTCTGGACGTCCACGACGGACAGGTCACCCGCGGCGTTCAATTCGGGCGCGCCGAGGAGGGTGGCTTGCGCAACGTGGGTGATCCCGTAGAACTGGCCGTCCGCTACAACGACCAGGGCGCTGATGAAATGGTGTTCTTCGACATCACGGCGAGCGCGCACGGTCGCGCGACCATGGTGGATGTCATCGAGCGTTCCGCGAGCGAGTGCTTCATGCCGCTCACGGTTGGTGGCGGCATTCGCGAACTGGACGACATGTCGGTGATGCTTCGCGCCGGGGCTGACAAGGTGAGCATCAATTCGGCGGCGCTTTCCAATCCCAAACTGATCGGCGCGGGGGCGGAGAAGTTCGGCAGTCAGTGCATCGTGGTTTCAATCGACTGCAAGAAGGTGGCGGAAGATCGCTGGGAGGTGTTCTCCCACGGCGGTCGCAAGCCGACCGGCAAGGAAACCATCGCCTGGGCGACAGAGGTGGTTGATCTGGGTGCCGGAGAAATCGTACTCAATAGCATTGATGCCGACGGGACCAAAGCCGGCTTTGATATCGAGATCACGCGGCGCGTGAGTGAGTCCGTGGGCGTGCCGGTGGTTGCCAGCGGTGGTGCTGGGTCGTTGGAGCACATGGCGGAAGTGTTGTTGGATGGGAAGGCGGATGCGGTGCTGGCGGCGAGCATTTTCCATTTCGGTGAATACACCGTCGGTGACGTGAAAGAATACATGGTCGGCAAGGGCATTCCGACCCGCATTGTTTAGAAAGTGACTATGAAGTTTTTTGAGAATCTGAAATTCAACTCCGAGGGTCTGATCCCGGCGATCATCCAGGAACAGTCCACCGGTCGGGTGTTGATGATGGCGTGGATGAACGAGGACTCGCTGAAGAAGACGGTCGAGACCAACAAAACCTGGTTTTGGAGCCGCTCACGGCAGAAGTATTGGATGAAGGGCGAGTCCAGCGGCCACACGCAGGACATCAAGGACATCTCGTTTGATTGTGACGGTGATACATTGCTGATCCGGGTGGAGCAGGAAGGCGCGGCGTGTCACGAAGGTTACAAGAGCTGCTTCTTCCGTTCCGTGAAGGACGTTGGCGAGTCCGTGGAGATTTCGGAAATGCAGCTCGTGGATCCGAACGAGGTCTACGGGAGCAAATGATCCCATGATCCAATCCGTCCCATTCGGTGCCAGCGATTATGATATCATGCTTGGGGTGCTGGTGTTTGGACGGGGCATGGACATTCTGAGCACGTGGGTTGCAACTCCGACGCTGATGCTGGAGGCCAATCCGATCGCTCGTCGCCTGGGGTGGAAATGGGGGCTGGTGATGAATCTCGTGTTGTGCGGATTCGTTGCTTTTTTTCCCCTGGCGGCGGTGGTGGTGGTGACCACAAGTCTTCTGGTGGCGGCGCGCAACTTCAAGACCGCCTGGCTCATGCGGGCGATGGGGGAGGAACGCTATCTGACCTTCATGCTCAACCAGGTGCGCGGCATGGATCGGCGGCTCTACCTTTTCTGTCTGTTTGCGGAAGCCGCGTTGGTGGCTGCTGTCGGTTTTGCCGTAGCCTGGTACAGCCGGATTCCCTCAATTCCCTTGGGCATTGGCGCGGGAATTGTCGCATATGCGGTTGCGGTTGTGTTTTATAGCTGCTTGTCTTTGTGGCGCTCCCGTTGAGGGGCGGAATTGAAATGATCTATCCGGAACTAGATGAGTTTTTGGATCTCGCGAAACAAGGGAATCTGATCCCGGTGACCACTCGTATCCTGGCTGATTTTGAAACGCCGCTGTCGGCTTACAAGAAGATCAGCGGGGAAGGGGATTCGTTCCTGTTTGAGTCGGTGGAGGGCGGTGAACATCTGGGCCGCTATTCATTCGTCGGCTGCAATCCAAGAACGGTGATCCGCCAGACGGCGAACCGCATCGAAGTGATTCAGGACGGCCGCGTGGTGGAGAAATACGCGATCCCGGTGAAGGAAAATGAAGACTGCGACAAGTGCGTGCAGGACGGATTGGAGGTAATTGAGAAGGTGCTGGCTCGCTATTCGGCCGTGCCGCTCCCGGGGCTTCCGCGATTCACAGGAGGGGCCGTGGGATTCATAGGTCACGAATTCATTCACGACGTCGAACCCAGCGTTCCACGGACAGCGAACGATGAACTGGGTACGCCGACCATGTACTTCATCATCGCGGACGAACTGCTCATTTTCGACCGCGTGGAACAGACCCTGACGGTGGTAGTCAACGCGATGATCGAGAAGGGCCAGACCGCGATGGAGGCGCACCAGGATGCGGTCGACGAGCTTGAGCGAATCGTTTCCCTGCTGGAACAGTCGATCGAAGAGAATGCCCATGCCTTGCCGAACGTTTTGCCTGACGTGGCCTTCCAGTCGAACATGCCGAAGGAGCAGTTCCTGAACAACGTCGCGCGGGCCAAGGAATACATTCAGGCGGGGGACATCATCCAGGTCGTCGGTTCGCAACGCTTCTCCGTGCCGCTCACGGCTTCGCCGCTCGAGGTCTATCGGGCGGCACGTACGATCAATCCGTCGCCTTACATGTTTCTTTTGGAATTCGAGGATTTTGCCCTGGTTGGAGCTTCTCCTGAGATCCATGTGCGCAGCGAAGAGGGACGGGTGGAGATCCGTCCCATCGCAGGCACGCGGAAACGTGGCGCCACCGAGGAAGAAGACTTGGCCTTGGAAAAGGAACTCTTGGCGGATCCCAAGGAGCGCGCTGAGCATGTCATGCTCGTGGATCTGGCGCGCAACGACATCGGTCGCGTGTGCGATTACGGATCGGTGGAAGTGAAGGACCTCATGATCATCGAACGCTACAGCCACGTGATGCACATCGTGTCGCAGGTGGAAGGGAATCTGGAGGAGGGGCGGACGCCGTTTGACCTGATGCGGGCGACCTTCCCAGCGGGCACACTTTCCGGCGCGCCAAAGATCCGGGCGATGCAGATCATATCGGAGTTTGAGCAGACCGCGCGCGGACCCTATGGCGGATGTGTCGGCTACTTCAGTTTCAGCGGCAACCTGGATTGTTGCATCACCATCCGCACGGCGTTGCTCAAGGACGGGAAGGCCTATGTGCAGGCGGGTGGCGGTTGGGTGGCGGATTCTGTTCCGGAAGACGAGTTTCAGGAGACGGTCAACAAGGCGAAGGCCATGTTCAAGGCAGTCGCATTGGCTGAGAGTTTCCCAAAACCCGACTGATCGAAGGACTCAACCATGTCCGTTCCTGATATCTCGATTCGCTTGGAGGTGTTGCCTGGTGACACCATGGCGGAACAGATCGGGAACGCCGCAAAGTTCGGCTTCGATGCCATTGCGCTTCCCGGTCGTTTCAAGGATCGCTGGATCTCGGGGCTGCGTGAATGTCTCACGGACAGCCCACTCCCAATGGCCAGCATCTCCCTCGGATTCGTGCACTCGCTGATCAGTCCCGGCGAACAACAGAGACAGGAATGCCGAGATTCGATTCTGCGGCTCCTGGACCTGTGTGTGGAATTCGGTGCCCAGCTATTGAACGTTCCACCCTGCCTCATTCAGGACAACCCCGAACGCATTCACGATGCCGGCGACTTCGGTTCACTGAAGGAATGTCAGGATGATCTGCTGATCAGCCAATTGAGAAAAATCGGCGAAGAAGCCGCTGCTCGCGACGTCACGTTCCTTCTCGAACCGGTCAACAAATACGAATCCGAGTACATGAATTCGATTGTTCACGCTGCAGAAATCGTACAGCGAATCGGCCACAAATCGGTCGGCGCTACCGCTGATTTCTTCCACATGCAGATGGAGGAATTGAACACCGCGGACGCGTTAAGAGAGACCTTGCCCGCCATCCGTCACGTTCATGTCGCGGAGAATACTCGCGTGGAACCGGGCCCCGGCTCGTTGGATTTTCGACCGGGATTTGATGCCCTCCATCGCGGAGGCTACGAGGGATTGATCGAGGTGGAATGCCGCTATCTGTCCGGGCCGGCCGACGAGGTGTTGCCGAAATCGGTCGCCCATCTGCGCGAGCAGTGGGGCTGCTGAATGCCTATTTCGCGATGCAGTAGAGGTGTTTGTCGGAGCGGAGGAAGAATTGGCCGTCGTCGATGGCGGGGGTGCCGCTGAAGCGGGAACCGTCTTCGGCAATCTTGTTGCGACCGACGAACTTGAAGTCCTTGGTCATTTTCACCACCAACGTTTTTCCGGAGCCGGTGATTTGAAACAGGTGTCCGTCGACCGCGACGGCTGAGGCGTAATCGGCACTGCGACCGAATCCACCGCGCCCTCGTCCACCACCGAATCCGCCGCGATTACCACCGAGGGAGGATGATGAATCGGGGGTGGCATTGCCGGGAATGCGTTCGGCATAGATCTCTTCGCCGGTTTTGGCGTCGCGGCAGTTGACGATGCCGGAGCTGATCCAATAGAGGCGGTTTTCCCATAGGATCGGTGTGCCGATGCGGGAGCCGTTTTTGCCTTCCCAAGCCAGGTGGGTCTTGGTGACGTCGCCTTTGCCACCGGTCTTGATTGCGACGGAGCCGCCTCCGCGTTCCCCCATGGCGTAAATGATTCCATCCGCTTCGATCGGACTGCTGCAGACGGAATCGGACATGACGGCTTCGCTGAGCCAGCGCAATCTGCCACTGTCGGGATTGTAAGCCCACATTTCGTAAGGAACGGCGAGGAGATCGAATCGCGACCATTCTTGCTGACAGTAATCGGTGTGCTCCACGTGCTGGCCAGTCCGGCGGCAGGAGAGCGCCAGAGCTTCTTGCCGGTTTCGGGATCGAAGGCGAAGACGGCTTCATCTTCGACCGATGCGGTCACGATGACCTTCCCTTTGAACAAGATCGGGCTGGAAGCCGATCCCCAGCCACGTCGATCGAGATAGCTGCCGGCGTTTGCTTCCCAGAGTTTATTGCCGTTTTGGTCAAATGCGTGCAGACCCGATTTTCCGAAGTAAGCATAGACGTTCCTGCCGTCGCTGACCGGGGTGTGGGTGGCGTAGCCGTGTTGGGTGAACATGCCGCTGTAGCGTTCTTCCGGTAGTTTTGCATTCACGGTCTTGTCCCACAGGATCTTTCCGGACTTGCGATCGATGCAGACGAGGTGTCGCTTGAGTTTTTCCAAGTCGGAGTCTCGCGCCTCGTCGGTGCCGTAGCCTGACCAGGAGGTGACGAAGATCTTGTCACCCACAACGATGGGACTTGAAGAGCCGGGGCCGGGCAGGGCGACCTTCCATTTCACGTTTTCCTTGTCGCTCCGCTTCAAAGGCACGGCCTTGCCGTCCTTGGGAATGCCGAAACCGTTGGGGGCCACGGAAGCGCAGCCAGTCGGTCAACGCGGATTCAGTGCACAAAGTCAGGGCGAGCGAGCAGAGCAGAATCGAGGCAGGTTTCATATCGGGAATCTGTGACGGTCGGGATTGAGAGAGGACAGGGCAGAGATTGTTTCCAATCGACTTGAAATGAAGACCCGGCAGTCAGAAGCGTTGAGTGTGACTGCCGGGTAGGTGAACGAGGAATCAGATTCAGTTCAATTGTCAAACTCGGGGCGGCGCGGTTTGGTGGTGCCGGAGCTCTCGCTGCCGCCACGTCGGCCATCGGGACGTGCGCCACCACCGCCTTCGCCACCGCGTCGACCGCCGCCGCCACCTTGACTGACGAGCTTGGTGAGTTCTTCTTTTGACGCAAATCCGTCGCCGTTGGTATCGGCCCGGTCGATCATTCCCTGCATTCGTTCGGAGAGTTCGTCTTTGCCAAGTTTGCCGTCGCCGTTCTTGTCGTAAGCCATGATGCGTTCGACCATCTGGGCTGGATCTGGGCGACCACGGCCTTGCTCACCGTCCGGACCGCCAAATCCGCGTCCCTGCTGACCACCGGGGCCACCACGCATTTCTCCGCCACGGCCACTGAAGCCACCGGGGCGTCCACCGCCGGGAGGACGGCTGGGGCGAACTTCGTCCTCGGTCAGCTTGCCGTCGCCGTTCTTGTCGAGCGTGCGGAGAGCCGCCGCGGCATTGTCCAATTCCTTGCTGGAGATTTCGCCATCCTTGTTGGCATCCAGCGCCACCAGAACAGGCAGGAACGCCATCATGCTCGGGCGGCCGCCCCCGCGCATGTCTCCTCCGCGACCGCCGCCAAATCCCCCGCGTCCGCCACGGTCCCCACCGGCAGGTCCGTCCGGTCGTTCACCTGATCGACTTCGATCCTGAAGCCGGTAATCACCACGGTCTCGGTTTTGGGCCAACGAATCGCTCACGGCAACGGAGGTGCAGAGCGCCAATATGCTGAGGAGTTTCTTGTTCATGTCGGATTGCTGGACTGGATGAGATTAGACCATAGCCACGAGGCATTATGAAAACATTACGTTCAAGCTGAATCGGTTCCTGCATCGCCGGCTTCCGGGGCAGTCAGAGTGAAAAGCAGCCTGTCTTCCCGCTTCTCCGCGCGCAGTTCCAATCCGAGCTGATCAGCGCAGGATTTGGCGAGGGAAAGCCCGAGACCGCAGTGACGGTCATCGGTGCGTGACGTGTCCTTACGCCAGAGCCGTTCGAAGAGGTGGGTCGCATCTGCTGCGGTGAGATCCGGCGCGGGATTTTGGATGGCAAACACTTGGGCTCGATTTGTCTCGCAGCGACCGCTGAGTTCGATCGCGGAGTTTTTCGGCGCGTACTCGATGGCATTGGAAATCAGATTCTCCAGGACGATGCGCAGGAGCTTGCCGTCCGACTCGATCGATTCCTCTTTTCCAATCCCGTCCTTGAACTCGATCTTGCGGTCTTCGGCGTTGGCTTGGAACGGTTTGCGGCAGGATGCCACGAAGGACCTTAGATCGACCGGCTCCCGGTTGATACGGGCTTTGGAATTCTCCAGACGGGCCAGCATCAACAGATTTTCGATGGTCGCCTGCATGCGTTCGGAGATGTCTTGCACGTCCTGGTAATCCGTTTTCGCATCCGCCTGTTCCGGCCACTTGATGGCGACCTCGGACATGGATTTCAACTCGGCGACGGGCGTTCGAAGTTCGTGGGCCAGGTCGGCGCTGAAGCGGCGCTCGCGTTCGAAACTTTCCTCCATGCGCACCATGAGGTCATTGAGGCGGTTGGCGATCGGGGAAAGTTCGGTGGGCAGGCCTTCGGTCGGGAACCTTCGATCCAGCGATCCGGCGTCGATCTTGGCCGCCTGTTCGCCGACCACCTCAAGAGGCTGCAGACCGGACTTCAGCGCGAGGCGAACCAGCAGGATTGAGAGAAAAGCAGCTGCGAGTCCGCTGCCGGTGATGCCGCCGAGCAAGGTGCCCAGCATTCCATCGATTTGTGTCCGGTCCTTGGCCACCACAAGATTGACGACCTCTGGTGGCCCACGCCGATCCGGGCCGCGACCAAATCCATCGTCTCGCCCTCGGTCTCCACGCGGGCCTTCCTCATCCGGATGACGACCACGTTCCGGCTCCCGGTTGTTTTGCGGGCCGGGACGGCGACCGAACACTTCATCCAGATCCGGGAAAACTCCGTTGGTGCCACGGGTCATTTCCCGCAATCGCTCCCATTGCGGACCACCGCGGTATCCGCTCTTGCCTGCTCTGCCGCGAGGCGAGAAGGGAACCTTGGACGCCCAGAGCCGGACCTTGGTTCCATCGTCCAGGACCGCGTCAAAGAAATCCCCATGTTCAGTCAAGGATTTGGGAACTACCAGATCTCCCTTGCCGAGGCTCTTGGACTTGGAAAGCACGGTGCCGTTCCGATGCCATAGCTGAAAGTAGATGTCACCCGTGGGATCGTGGAAACCGGCGGTCGCTGACTCGCGGAATCGGTCTGGTGAGGGGCCGCCGTTCGGTGGGCCGACATTGGATGGACGGGCGAAGAAACGGGCCCCGTGCGAAAGTGCCTGCAATTCGGCATCGAGCTGAGACTGCAGACTCGATTCAACGGTGAGATAGATCGCTGTTCCGGCCGTGCCCCAGAGGATTCCCAGGCCCGGGAGCAGCCAAAGCAACAACTTGAGCCGGATGCTGTTCATTTCGAGCGATCCTCCAATACATAACCTTGGCCTCGGCGGGTATGAATCAACGGGACAGAGTCGGAGTCCACGGCGATGCATTTTCGCAGTGAACAGATGGCGGAATCGACCACGTTGCTCATCGGCGAAACCATATCATCGTAAATGTGCTCCTCGATCTCCGTGCGGGAGACCACCTGTCCCTTTCTCAGCATGAGGTATTCGAGCAGTGCAAACTCGCGCGCGGCGAGGGGAATGGACTTCCCGGCGCGCTGGACCGTCTTGGCCGCGGAATCCAATTCGAGATCCGCGACGATGACGTCCGAGGTTCGTTTCTGGTAGGTGCGGCGGGTAAGGGTCTCCACGCGGGCCAGAAGTTCCTCCAGGGCGAAGGGTTTGACGAGGTAATCATCGGCGCCTTGGCGTAGGCCGTGCACGCGATCTTCCACGGTGTCCTTGGCGGTCAGGAACAATACCGGCGTTTCATTTCCCTCCTTGCGAAGCTGTTCGAGGATTTCCAGACCGCTCATGCCCGGCAACATGATGTCGAGGATCATCACGTCGTAGTCATGCGTATTGCCGAGCCACAGGCCGTCCTCGCCATCACCCGTGGCGTCCACGGCGTAGCCGGAGGCTTTCAATGCCGTCGTGACGGATTTCTGCAGGCGAGGCGAATCTTCTACGAACAGGATACGCATGGTCGGTGTTGATGATCTTGAGCGGCCAACGACTGCGCAAGAACTGACTTATGTGGTAAAGATAGCCGCCGAATATTACGCGAACATTATGGCGGTGGAGTGCAGCTGTCGCGAAATAGTAAGAATCTCGTGAAGGGCTGACCGGGATTTCCGATACTGTCACGAGTACCTTTGCCGGGGGCGTTCGTTTCCGTGGAGAGCAAATGGTATAACGTTTTCGCAATAATCGTAGCACAGGCGGCTCGCCTGTGTGTTCTCAGGCGAGGCCGCCTGAGCTGCGAAAGCGTCGCCACCTTAAGTTCCGAAAGCATCCCGCTACGGGGCGTGGTTTGACCTCGTCGGCGAATTCCAGCATGCTTCGGCCGATGGGCAATACGTTTGGCCACCTGTTCAGAATCACGACTTTCGGCGAGTCCCACGGCAAAGGTGTCGGGGTGATTGTCGACGGCTGTCCGCCGTGCCTGGAGCTCTCCGAGAAAGACATCCAGCCGGAGCTCGATCGTCGCCGCCCCGGGCAATCCAAGATCGTTACCCCGCGCAAGGAGGCTGATCGAATCGAGATTCTCTCCGGGACATTCGAGGGTAAGACCCTTGGCACACCCATCGCGATGGTGGTGCATAATCAGGATCAGCGTTCGGAGGCCTACACGGAGATGGAGACGAAGTTCCGTCCTTCTCACGCGGATTACACCTACCAGGAGAAGTATGGTCATCGCGCCTGGCCGGGTGGTGGACGAACCAGTGCCCGAGAAACCATCGGTCGTGTGGCCGCCGGTGCCATTGCGAAAAAGATTCTCAAAGAACGATTTGGCGTGGATATCATTTCCTACGTGCAACAGGTGCAGAAACTCGCTGCGGAAGTGAATCCGGACAAGGTGAAGCTGAAGCAGGTTGAGGCGAACATCATGCGCTGCCCCGATCCGGCAATGGCGGAGAAGATGATCAAGCTGGTGGAACGCATTCGCAAACAGGGCAACTCGGTCGGCGGTTTGATCGGCTGTGTGGCGCGAGGAGTGCCGGTGGGATGGGGCGACCCGGTGTTCGATCGCCTGGAAGCTGATCTGGCGAAGGCGATGTTGAGCCTGCCAGCCAGCAAGGGATTTGATATCGGTTCCGGTTTTGACGGTGTCGCTTTGACCGGACTGGAGCACAACGATGTGTTCCGATCGCGGAAAGGCAAGGTCTACACCAAGACCAATCGATCGGGTGGTGTGCAGGGTGGAATCAGCAACGGGGAGTCGATTTATTTTCGAGTGGCGTTCAAGCCGACGGCGACCGTGTTGGTGGAACAGGACACGATCGATATCGATCACAAGAACACCAAGCTGAAGGCGCGCGGACGGCATGATCCCTGCGTGTTGCCGCGGGCCGTGCCGATGGTGGAGGCGATGACGGCGCTGGTGTTGATTGATCACGCCCTGCGTCATCAGGCGCAGTGTGGCGCGTAGCTGTTTCGTAGCAACCGACGTGAGGAGGCTCATTACGCCTTCGGTTCAGCAACCAGGCCAGAGCCTCCTTACGTCGGCTGCCACATGGGATGCACCGCTGGCGCTAGGGTTGGGCGTTCTCGATGTCCTTCCTCTTTGCCTCGACTTCGCGGGCTTTGTGGTCGGCGTGAATGCGGTCGAAGTTGTCGCCCTTGAGTTGGGTGCTCTTGAACTCTCCGACGTGATAATTGTGGCAGGTCAGGCAACTCTCGCCCGACATGTTCTTCGTGTGGCAACTGGCGCAGGTGGCCTGTTCGATCGGTTTGAAATTGCTGATGAAGCCGACGGGATCTTCCTCTGAATGATAGCTGAAGGAGCCGAGATACGGTTTTTCGCGTGACTGAAAGTTGATACGATGACAGGTCACGCAGCCGCGTTCGTCCAGCATACTGAAGTGGGCGCGATGGGAGAAACGAGTGAAGTTGTGCTGATCGTGGTCCGGGCGCAATCCTCTCCAGTTCAGTGAAACCTCCTCATCGCCCTCGGTCGTGTGGCACTTGATGCAGCGTCCCGGCGCGACGCTTTGGTCATTGCCTGAGAGATGGTTGGAGAGTCGGGCGACGGCGTTCGTTTCGCCGGCGTTCTTTCCGGCTGCGGTGAGCGCCAGCCAGATCTTCATGAACGGATCGGCGTGGTGTGAGGGACGATAGTAGATCGTCAGGTCCGCGTCAGAGCGGAACCAGTTGCCGCCGAGGGAGACAGGTTCGGTTGAAAGTCGTTCTTCCATGTCATCCGGATCCATGAACGCCGCTTCCGGCGACTCGCCGGCAAGATGCTGTTTCACCTCTTCGCCGAGCTTGGGAAACCAATGGGCGACGGTCTTCTTGAAAACCGAAGGCGCAATCGTAGCTTCAAGTCCGGCCTTTTCGCCGGCGGTGAGCGGTCGGCCGAGCGCGGCAGAAATCCGGCGGTCGAATTCGCCGATGCCTTTTTCGGATATGTCGTGCATCAACTCCTTGATGCCCCAGGCGAGATTGTAGCCGTGCTTCCAGTCTTCCTCGTCCAAAAGGTCGAGGTCTTTGTCGGTCATCTGGTGGACGGCGTGTCTGTGGTCGCCGGAATGCTGGAGCAGGAATTCGGTGAAAGGCGTGAGTGTCGTCTCGAGCGAGTCCCAGTCATCCGGCCATTCCCCGACCTTGTGTTCGCCTTCTTCAAAGCTCTCGACATCCATCAACGGGATTCGTAGGAAGGCCAGGGCGGGGGAGTTGGGATCAAAGCCACCGAAATCCTTCTGGTGACATTTGGCGCAGGACTGTTCGTAACCACGCACGATCATCAGCTCGCCGCGTTCGTCCATCGTGTGACAGTCCCGACAGTCTTTCGGGGCATGCTGCTCAAAGTTCTTCTCCTTGAAGTGCAGTTTGAGATGTCGCTCGTGGTCGAAGACAATGCGAGTCCGCCGTTTGAACGGATAGTTGCCAAAGGGCGGATGTCCATGTTCGAAACTGGCGAACTGAACCGCATGGCACACCTGGCATTGGGCGTTGCTCAGGGTCTTGAGGTCGTGTTCCTTGCCCTTGTGTTCCACATGACAGGCGGAGCATTGCATCTGGGCTTCGCGGATGTTGTCGGGCGCGAAGCCCAGCGCGGCCAATTGCAGGCCGGTCGGCTTCCGGCGTTTGGTGCCGGCGGCGGCAAGGATGCGGCTGCGGGAGTCGGTCAGCTGTTCGAGGGAGAGCGAATGCGGATTGAGTGGCTGCTCTCCCAAGGGGTGGCAATCCAGACACTTCTGGCTGTCGGGCGCGGCGGAGTCGCCGGTCAGCGCGTGCACCCAATCGATGGGCATGCCGGCACCGGCCACATGGCAATCCGCGCATTGCGACTGGGCGGATGAATGGGCGTGGGTCAGTTTACCTGGCGTCATGAAGTGCATGCCGATCGGATTGCTGAGGAAATACATGAGCAGGCCGAGGCTCAATATCACCAACGTCAGTACGAGCACGCCGCGTTTGGCACGCAGGCTGAGCACGGGCACGCATTTGGTGTTGGGCCGGCAGCACTCACCGTCCGGTGATGGACCTTCTTCGCAGGGTCCCAGATCGGAACCGGCCCGACTGCGGTTGCAAACCCAGCGCTCATCCTCTTTCACCGGCATGCATTCGCGCGTGGCCTGACAGCTGCCATGGAGATCCGGACCGAACGGACAGTCCTGACCGTCACATGCGCGACCACAGACCCATTTCTGATTGGGCCGGTCGTAGCTGGACTGGCGAAAGCCAAATTTACCGAACAGTCGTTTCATGTGAACTTCCAGGCGAGCAGGCCGTGCATCGCGGCGAAAATGAGAAGGCCGAAGGTCAAAGGGATGTGGACAAACAGCCAGAGTTTCAGAATGCCCTGCCCATACCATTGAAAGTCGAGATTGTCCTTTGAACGTACGCGTTCGGTGATTTCCGCCATGATCTTGCGTTCGTCCTCGTTCAGGTACCGGTTCAGGCCGTCGATCTTCTCGATCAACTGATGCAGAGGTTTCTTGGAGCCCAACAGGTGAGCCCCGCAGTGGAGCGGGCGACCAAAGAACTGGGACAGCTGTTTTTCGTAGAAGTCGGCGATGGTGGAAGAGCCGGTCGATTCTACGGAATCCACGACCATGTTCTCGACTTCGGAGCGCAGGTTCTTTCGCAGACCGGGGATGCGCTCGAAGGTGAGGGTTTCTCCGTGCACAGTCAGTCGTGAAGGGAGCGAGCGGGAAATGATCAGGCCGAAGATGCCGGAAAGGCTGACAGCTGCGAACAGGGTGGCGACCGTGATGTCGAGTCCTCCGGTAGGAATCTTGAAGCCCGCGTGGATCGCGCAAAGCAGCATGGCGAAGTAACCCACGTAGATGTGGATCTGCATCCAGGTCGAAGCCTTCAGCAATGGCAGGAAGGGCAGCTTCTTGCGGGCGTTAAAGAAGGCCAGTCCGAGCAGCAGGCAGAACAGCAGAGTCCCTGATATCTGGGCGGCCGGTTGAAAGCTCGTCTTCAACCCGTGGTCCAGCCACAGGTAGGCGAGTGACACGATGATCAGCAGCGTGACGGCAAAGGTGCGCCTGGCTCGCAGTCTTTTCATCTTGTGAACCAGTCGGAGAGCAGTTCCAGATTGCGCATGTCGGCGCGGATCATGGCGTCATGTGGACAGGCGTTGATGCACGCGGGGCCGGTGAGCTGGTCCACACAGAGATCGCACTTGGTGGCCTTTTCAATGGGCCGGTTCTTGACCAGGTCGCGGATGACGCGGCCGCGGCCGTCGCGCACGGGGACGACCTGGATGTTGTCGTAGGGGCAGGCGTTGGCGCAGGTGGCGCAGCCGATGCACGTCTGGTCGTTGATGACGACCTGGCCACCGGCGGAGGTGCGGTGAATCGCGCCGGTCGGGCAGCCGATCATGCACACGGGGTCCTGGCAATGCAGACACGCGTTGGCGATCATGAACCGTTCATGAATCGGACCGTGCCGGATGAAGCGGGGATTGTTCTGATGGGTGGCGGCACAGGCGCGGACGCAGTCGTCGCAGCGCGTGCAGCGATCCATGTCGATGATCATGGTGGCCGTGCCATTGATGATGCGGCGTTCGACAAGGAACTCCATCAGGCTGGGGCTGATCTGCTCGCGTTCGGCGATTTCGGAACGATGTTGATCGGGTTTGTCCAGATCGCCCATGTCCGCGATGCTGGCGGGATCGAGATGGGGCAGGACATATTTCTCGATCACCGTGGTCGGAATGAACAGGACGTCCACATGGCCGAGACCCCGCAGCGTTTTCTGAAACGGGACGGACTTGCTGTAGAGACCGTTGTAGGCGATCTCTTCGAAGCCGAACACCTGTCCGCGGCCGAGATAACTCACCGTCCGTTCGCCATGATTGTAGCGCTCGCTGACGCGGGCGAATCCCGAGCGAATGAGGTAGACACCGTTCGGATAGTGTCCTTCCTGGGCGACCAGTGGTTCGTATTGCAGGCGCTCGGCGGGCTCCATGTCCTGTACCTTCTTGTAGGACACGTTCCAGCCGTAGTTGCCGTAGGCCTGGAATTCGGTCGCTTCCGCCACGTGTTTCAGATCGGTCTCGTCCAGATGGGCAAACATCGGGGTGGCGACGAGGTGCGAACTGAGGGAGCGCTCGCGATAGAGTCTGTCAATGTGTTGTTTGAGCTCGGGACTGCGCTGTCGGATGTCTCGCAGTCCCTGCCACCGGATTTCCAACAGGTCGCAGCGGCTGTCCGCCACGATGGTTGCGGTGCGCGGAGTGCGGGTGAGGGCGGCGATTTCGCCAAACAGATCTCCCTCATTGAGCAGCAACGACTGCTCGGTATTGATGACATTGGGAACGTCCTGCAGAAACACGGTCGACACCGAATCGATGGCTTCCGTGTTCTGCGCCACCCCGGTCTTGCGAGACTGCGAATCGTCATCGCGATATTGCCGAAGCTCCGGGGTGACGGGATTGTTCCAGAGCTGTGACACGGCCGACCACCAGCTCTTGCGGCGGGGAACGCGGCGGCCCAGCAGGGATTCGTCCACCTTCTCCAGCAACACTCGGACGCTGCCGCGCAGGACAAAGAAAGCGGAGTAACCGTAGTCTCCCTGTCGCACCACGATCTCGCCCTTGGCCAGTCTACGCACGCGGGCGTCGTTGGTGAGAATACCGCTGAGTGGAATCGACTTGGGAAAACGCTTCGGGTCAATCGTGCTGAACGGTTCCCGCTCAAGAATATCCGCGACGACCTTCTCGGTCATCGGCTTGCACGCGCGCTTGCCGGTGATCTCCTGCCAGAAGGGGACATCCCAGCGCTGCGGCTTCTGCACAATGCCGAGGGCGGCTGGTTCTGTGGCGGCTTCAGCCATGCGGTTTTTACGGGCGATTGGTTTCCGGTGAGATCAGGGTTGGAAGACCTTGCCTTTGTAGGTGGTTGGAATCAGTCCATCGACACCGCCGAGCGCGGAGCCGTCATTTCCGTCGGCGAACGCCTTGCTCTTCGAAGCTATGGCGTCGGCCAGCTTGTTCAGGCCGGTCTCGTTTCCGGGTTTGAGCTGCCCGGCATCAACCAATCCGGCAATGTCGCCGGCGGCCGAGACACCGGCGCCTGCGATCTTCTTCAGCTCCGTGGTCATCTTGTTGATGCGTTCCGTCAGTTTCTGAGAATAGGTGCCGTCCGTGGTCGCCTTGGCCAAGGCGCGCACGCTGTATTCCAGATCCAGCAGGCGGCCGGTGACGTAGAGCACGCGTTTGTGTGCAGGCGACGCCTCGGTGTTGGTCTTGCCCTCCGTCTTTTGCAGGTTGTGACGGATCTCGCCTTGCGACCAGCTCACGAGTTCAAAATCACTGCCGGCGGTGTGCCCCCCCTTGTTGACGAGTTCCTCGGATGGAACCGTGTGGCAGGTGTAGCAATTCGCCGCGACGGCATAAGTCTGATGCGGACGGATCATGCCCAAGACCTCGGCCTTGGTGAGCGCTTCCTTGTCCTCCTTGTTGCTGTGAATCTTGTTCCAATCCTTGCCGGCGCCGTGGCAGGACTCGCAGGAGGTACCGGACAGCGCCTTGATGCGGCTGGAGGAACTCGCCTGACCGGTGTAATGGCATTCGACACAAATACCGCGCTTGGCGCTGCGCATGCCCAACTTCTTGAGGATCGCCTTGGCCTCGTCCGTACGGTGCATGGCGGGCTTGCCGGCGAAGCCTGCACTGAAGCTGCCAAAGTGATGTGTCTTCTCCCAGGCGGCAAATACCGGCGCGTGGCATTCCTTGCAGTTCTCCGCGCCGAGCACCTTCTTGGGATCGGCCTTGTATTTGAGATCGGCCGCAGAGGCGGTGCAGTTCACTGCAAGGGCGATGGCGGAAAGCATCCGCAACAACTGTTTGGGTGTCTCTTTCATGTAAGGTGAGTGATCGGTAGACGGGTTGTAGTAGGAAATGGGTTAAAGGGGTGAAGAGTTGGAGATATCGGCTGCCATCGTTGATTATGGCGATTCGGGGTTCATGATCACGCGTCCAGTATTACGTCGGATTCGGGAACGGAGATGCAGGTCAGACAGCTGCCAGCCTCCACGTCGGATGACGGGTCCTGAACATACGAAAACTTCCCGCCCATCACGGCGGTCTTGCAGGTGCCGCAGCTGCCGGCGTGGCAACCGGAGCTGTCGATCGTGTTGATGCCGGACTGTTCCGCCAGTTCAAGCAAGGAGGTGGAATCTCCGGTCCAGGCGACAGTCTTCTTCGATTTGGAAAAAATCACGCTGACCCCGGTCTTCACGGCCGGTTTGCCCAGACTGGCCGGACCAAAGGCTTCCTTGTAAATCTGTTTTTCCGGCACGCCCCAGGTCTTCAGGGCATCGATCATGGTGCTCATCATTTTCGCGCCGCCGCAGAGATAGAATTCGAAATTGTTCGAGGGCAGTTCCTTGCGCAGATGTTCAAGCGACATGCGGGTTCCCACGTCATAGTCGACTCCCTCGCGGTCACCGCCGGCCGGTTGACTGTAGAAAGTGCGGATTTCAACATTGCTGGATTCGCGGGTGATGCGTTCCAGATGTTTCTTCATGATGTGTTCCGCGCCGTTGCGCACTCCGAAGAAGAGCCAGACCTTACGACCGGGTTGCTCGTCCGTGATCTGGTTGAGCATGCTGAGCAGCGGAGTGATTCCCACGCCGCCGCCGATGAGCACGACCGGCGTTTCCTTGTGCGTGTTCAGCGTGAAACCGCCCGACGGTGCCTTCACATCGAGAATGGAGCCGACGTTGACGGAGTCATGGAAATACCCGGATCCGACTCCGTCATTGAGACGCTTGATCGTCACCCGGTAATGATCCTCGCCGGGTTTGTCGGACAACGAGTAGCAACGGACGACCTTCTTGTTCTGACCGGGTACATCGAGGCTGAAGGTGAGGAACTGTCCAGGTTTGAAACTGGCCAGTTCCTTCTTGTCGTGCGGATTCAGAATGAACGACTTCACCCCGTCGCATTCGTCGATCACTTCCGTGACCTCAAATTTGCGGAACCCGATCCAAGGCGCTATCTCCTTCTCCGTGCGATGGCGTTTGGCCTGCGCCATGGCGATCCGTTCCCGCAACAGGTTCAGTTCCTCGGCATACACGGCGCCGGCCGCCCATTGCCGACGCAGGGTGCCGATGACCACCAACCCAAGCTGGAATATCACGACTCCGATGAGTGCCGTGCCGACGTAGTGAAGGAGGTTAACCACGGGACCAGATCAAAACTTCACAAGGAATTCCACGCGACCGCCGAAGGATTCTCGGGAATCCTCGCGCAGGGCGCCAAAAGCATCAAGAACCAGAATCGTCCGTTGGCCGATGGCCTGTTGGAAGCGCGCGCCCAATGCAGAGGCGCGGGTGTTACGACCATCTGTCGGCGTCAGTCCGCCGAGCTCCATGGTCAGTTGGCGGCGGCGCAGTTCACCGAAGAACATCTGGTAACCCAGCGCGCCCCCGGTGGACCTGCTGCCGGCGTTGCTCAGTGCACTGCCGTAGTTACCCAGACCGACCGCGGCAAACAACAAGCCGGTTCTCCCAAGGGGGCCGCCGGTTGCTGGTCCGCGGACGGCGGAGGTGAAATCGTCGATGCCCCAATAGCCGTTGAGGTACAGGACGTTGTGGGTATAGGCCGGTTCCAGAGACATCTCAGCGAACAGCATGGTTCCACTCTGAATTCCGGCGGAGGCGTTTTCGACAGCGATGGACTGGTTCACCCGGAACGTCGTGGCTACCTTGCCGATGCGTTGAATTGCGCCGAGACCCGCGAAGAAGCCATCGCCCTGTTCGCCCGAAGAAAGATACAGCAGATCTCCTTCGACCGTGCTCCTGGGCATGTCCACGAATCCGTTCAGACCGAAGAGATACGCGCTGCGATCTTCCACGTTGTCGCCCCGCTCGATTTCATTCCACGCGAAGATGCCTGACAGCCGCATGTGGGAACCGAAACTTGGCAACAGGGCATTTCGCGTGAGAGCGATCATGTCGATGCTGTCATCAGCCACCAGAATTCCGTCCTGGAGGGTCAGCGGTTGGCGTCCCAGAGAAATACCATAGTCGTAGTTGCGCCGGTCGCCCTTGTCCCAATTTGGGAACAGTTCGCCCAGCTCTCCTTCAAAAAAGAACGTCCGTGGATGCAGGATGTTCTCGTTGAAATCCTCCACTCCACGGTGGTTGGGCTCAAAGTTGTATCCGGTGAACTCCCCGTTGTCGTTTCGCAGGGGGCGGAAACCGACGAGGATTCGT
>JAYPXF010000088.1:18886-23288 GCA_038154405.1 Verrucomicrobiales bacterium
GTGCCGGAGTCAAAGGTCTGAACCGCGCTGCGGAAATTGCCGAACACCCACAACGACGGATGCCAGACGGCACCGGTTGGCAGGGTGAAACCTTTCTGCAGGTTGCCTTTGCCAAGAAACTTGTCGCCCAGTTCGAGCAACGGCTTGGGGCGCTCCGGAAAGTCGTCCAGTTGCAACGGCTCCGGTTCGTCGGAGAAACGGCTCCGGTCCTTGTCTGCGGCAATCGCAAGCGGACTGCAGAAGTTGGAGACACAGGCGATGGCTAGGCCTGCAATGAGCGGGTGCGTTCTCATCGGTTATTCCGGTTCGGCGGCTGCGGGGGAATCAAAGGTCTTGTCGCCGAGATTAAACATCTGGTCCCGGCCGTTGAGGTCCACGTTCACGGACTTGTCCCACATGATCATGTGGCCGTTGCGGATGGCGTCCGCCACTTCACGCGGCGACATGTTGTAATCGAAGCCGACCACCTTGATCTCCGTGATCAGGTTCACCGGCACCATTGCAGCCTTGAACTGAACCTGGATCTTGTAGGGCCCGTTGCCGTTCAGGGCCGATGATTTCACGCGATACTTCGCCCAACGATGTCCGTGTGGTGGAATGCCCTGCTTGTGCTTTCGCGCCGCGCCGGGATTGCCGGTCAGCACGGAAGAAAACGTGGTGGGGCGAATGAAAGGAATCGGGTCCGGCGAATAATTCACCGCCAGCACCTGTTCTCGTTCGCTGCCGCGCAGATTGCGCGTGATGAATTTCGACTGCAGGTTGAACAGGTATTTGTCCAATGGCAGTTCGCCGTTGTGAACGTAACTTGAATGCAGATCGCGGACGTCGCCGTTGGGATCGAGATCGCCCGATTGAAAAACGACCTTCCCGTCCTTGTCGAAGACGCGGACGTAGAGCCAGATGAGACGTTCCGCGTCAAATCCCGTTGGCACATTGTGGCCGTCCGTTCCGTTCTTCACTTGGATACGGAAGTCCAGGCCGCGCTTGCTTGCCCGCGTGACCTTCAGATCGCCGAGGAGAAACGCCACCCGCATCAGCTCGATCCGCTGCTTTTGCGCTTCTGCCAACAGCTCCAATTGGCCGTCAAGAATGTCTCGGGCGTCGAGGCGGTCATCATAAGACTCCCACTTCTCTGGGAACTTGTGATCATCGTCGATGTTGTCCTCGAAATCATCCGTGCCCCAGCCCTTCTTCCAGTCGAACTGCAGCCACTCGGAGATGCTGGCGAACTGTGCGGCCTCGTCGTTGTGGGGGAAGATGCCCGGATGAATGATCGAGTAGTCCGGCCCGATGAACATGTGGCTGGTGCGTTTGCGAGGTTTGGTGGGGACACCGCCGACGATCGCCGCGGGCGCGGTGTCGTAGCCGGCGTTGACGCCGGGCTTCTTGCCCATGTGACAATCGTGGCAGGTTTCCCCACGTTTGGCGGAGGGAGTGTTCTTGAATTCGCTGAACGCCTCCTCCAGTCGAAAGCCGTTCATGAGCGTCACATCGTGGCAGGTGCCGCAAAATGAAGACTCGGTGAGTTGGAAGAATCTTTCCACACCCGTGTGGATCTGGCGTCCCGCCTTGTCGCGCTCGGTGACCACCCGGTACTTGTTCGGCTCCGATAGCACGCGCTTGAGCTCCTCGTCACCCTTGGGACCGTAGACCGGTTCTAGCAGATCGCCTTCCACGAGATTGAACCGCCCGCTGACTTTGCCATAGGCGTTCTTCAAACGATGGCAGACGATGCAGGAAATGCCTTCACGCGAAGTGGGATGCCGATCTTCGTTCTTCATGAAGATGGATTCGCCGAGATTCATGCCGACCTGGTTGTGGCAGCGGATGCAAAAGTCGCCGTTGGATCCGCTGGTCTGTTTCACGATGGTGGCGTGCATGGAGTTGAAGACCGGACTCAACTGCGCATAGGCGTGTGGTGATACCGACCACTCGCGGTAATGATCCGGATGACAGGTCCGGCAGGTCGCCGCGGAAGGATATTTGTTCTCCGCAAACAGCGCCTTGTGGGCAGCAAAGGCGTTGACTTTCTCCTTGGCTTCTTCGGCCAGTCCGATGGACTCTGGGAGGACGGTTGCGAGTGCGACCGTCATGATGACGACATTGCGCAACGTGCTGGCTCGCATGATTTGGTAGGCAGTCATAGTTGAACCGTTGTTCAGGTTGGGAGCTCCAAACTGCGCATCCGACGAATGGTTGTTGGAAGAGGTTCGGGGGATGGGCAGTGGTGGCTCATTTCTAAGCGATTCTATTCAGAACCGTCGCGGATGCAACTCACTTAACCATCAATTTACATTCCGGGAATCCGGCGGCAACCAACGCATCACGCGGGGCGGATCGGGGGCGGCCCCGCGGGAGATGAATCCGGAATCAGGTGGCGATACCAAACTGCCGCGTGCGCGGAGAACTCATGCATCTCGTAGTCGATCTTGATCAATTCGATCGCGGCACCGGTCTTGTTCAGCCAATCCGTGACCTCGTCGGCCACGGTGTCGATCATCTTCTTGCGGCTGTGGAAACTGGAGATGCCGTTGTGA
Organism: Verrucomicrobiales bacterium; assembly: GCA_038154405.1. GTDB lineage: Bacteria > Verrucomicrobiota > Verrucomicrobiia > Limisphaerales > JAYPXF01. Next base: position 21,424 of record JAYPXF010000088.1, read on the forward strand.
GCGTGATGAAAGGTCTTGTTGCCGTAATGCATGACGGCAGATTGCGACGATTTCCACAGCCGACAAATTATTTATGCCCGAAGGAATTGTAGCCGGTTCAGGCGTCGGGGGAGGGTAGTGTATCCAGCACGGAATCGAAATAGGCCTTGAGCTCGGGGTCCAGCTTCTCAAAGCCCTGGCTGGATCGTCGCTGGCCCATGGCGTGGCGCATGGCGTTGTGCACCAGGTAACGCCCCGTCACGACGTTCATGTGAATCTTGTCGCGGTAGATCTCGCTGACGTCTTTCCAGGGCGCCTTGCCCGCCTTGATGTCATTCGCGACCTGATTGACGAGATCCTGGGTTCGGGTGACGCGGAATTTCCGACCCGGATGCCGCTTCCTGAGTTCGGCAATGAGGGCATCAACATAGGCGGGACTGTGGTGCATCTTGCCGCGCGTGTCGGTGTCGACCCATTCCTCGGCGCGGGATTCGTGGCGAGGCCAGCCGGAGTGGATCACGAAGATCGCCTTGGGTTGCAGCGTCATCCATTTGGAAATCGTTTCAGTGTCGGTTTTGAAAGTTCCGCCGTAGTGCGGCTGAACAGAGATGTAGTCGTACTGCTTGTTCTTCAATGCCTCAGGCCAGAGCGTGGACGTCTTCACGCAGGGTTTGGCCGGATTGCCGTGGATGTAGGCCAGCGGTTTGCCGCAGTCAACGTGCCACTGCACGTCTCCATCGAGCTTGGGTGGAACCGTGTCCCAGGTGAGAGAATTGCCAATGAGGAAATAGCTGGGATTCTTTTGGGCGGCTTCTGATTGTGAGAGCAGGAATGTTGCCAGCGAGACAAACAGGAACGTCCAGGTCATCAGTTTCATGCCAGCAGACTAGGGGAGCGCGATCGGGACCGCAACGTCTCTTGGCGATCAGTCCAACCGGCCTTCGATCACCGTGTATTTGCGGATGCTCGTCCGCCAATCGTTGCGCCGATCGGCGTTCTCGTAGATCAGGAAAAAATGTCTGTCGTGTTGATAGAACTGGAATTTCTCGATCACGCCTTCCGTTCTGAGCGGTCCACCAACCTCCTCATTGAATTGGATCGTTCGAAACAACGGGTCGCGGCTCAGCGCGACGCCGATGCGGTAGGAGGATGACACTCGTTTCGAGAGGTAGAAGAGGGAATGAAGACCGTTGAAACGGATTCGGCTGTCGAGGTTTCCGCCGGTTCGCGCAGCGGTCCAATCGGGTCGAAGCAATTTGATAGGATTGTCGGGATGTTTGCCCAACAATTCGATCCTCCGCGTCCGCTTGTTGATCCTTACGCGTGCCCAGCCATTCTGGCCGGTGCTTCCGGCGCACAAGGTGTCGTAGAGTTTCCAGATTTGAAGGTCATCCGCATTTTCAGAGATCTTAACAAAGCCGCAATCGGACTCGATGCTGCAGCCTTTCTCCCACGGCTGGCTCGCTCCGATGCGGAACGTCTCGTCGACAATGAACGGTCCGCGAGGATGGTTCGCAACCGCAGCCCGCACCCGCTTACCGGTCGAGTAGAACAGAACGAACAGGTCTTCCTGCACTTTGATCGCCAGATGCACGCTGGCCCAGCGATCGGATGGCTGCGGTTCCAACACCTTGGTGCGTTGGGTGGCCTTCAACGTGTCGAGGTCGAACTCCCGGACGAAACTCTTCCATTGGCCGATCTTGGCGCCGGTGTAGAGCCACGTCTTGTTGCTGTTGTGTTTGGCCAGATGCCCGTTTGCGTCAAACAACAGCGCACCGAAGTGATCGTTCTTTCCGGTCAGATGATCGTGATGGAACACCTGTTTGAGTTTCATTTCACCAATCTCGAGCACCTCCTCGGCGTCGGCCTGCCATGGAAAGCTGAAT
>JAYPXF010000089.1:0-23168 GCA_038154405.1 Verrucomicrobiales bacterium
AACTCAAACACCGGAATTTCCTACGTAAACTGGCCTTTCACCAACGCCGGCACGGTGGAGGTGCAAACGGGCACCCTCGCATTTCGCGACAGCGGTCAGTTCACCGGCAGCCAGAGCATTTCCAACGGCGATACCGGCCGTTTCTATCGCGTCGTCCGGGCATAGCTGACAACATCCCGCCCCGCCCATGGAGAACTGCTCCGTCGGTTCCGCCTGGTGAGAAATGTCGATCGGACGCCACAAACCGAGATCGACGGAGCGGTGCCCTCCAGAGCCCCCTTACTTTGGTTCAATCGAAACCAGACATCTCGCGCCGAAGAGAATCGGCAACAGCGACAACAGGCCGTCAATCCGCTTCAAGAATCCATAGCAACTCGAGGGATACATCGCCGGTTTGCTGAATCCGCCCGAGAACAGATAACTGAATCCGGCGATCGCCTCCGCGTAGCGGACATTCCAACCGTTCAGCCAACTCGGAAACTGCCGTCGAAAGAACAACCGCGTGGCATTTCCCTGCGCGGCGTAGTAATCGCGCGGCGGCGGAAAGTCGGATTCAAAATTGACCTTCGTCGACCAGCCGATCGGTTCGTGATGCAACAACCCGTAGACCGGCCAGCTTGAAAGACTGATGTAAGGATCAAAGATGATCACCCTGCCCTTCGGTTGCAGCGCACGTTTTGCCTCGTTCAGGAATGCCACCGGTGCTTCCAGATGATGGAACACGTCAAACAGAATGATATGCGACAGCGTGTTATCCTTGAACGGCAGATCGTATCCGTCACAGACGAGATCAAGCCATGGATTGGGAAACAGATCCGAGCTGATCGACTCGGAAACCTGATCCTTCAGATTTCCGATACCCGATCCGATCTCCAGAATCCGTCCTTCCAAGGAACGATCCATCTGCCCGACGATCTTCGTGTAGAAATCCGAATAGATCCGCCGCAGCAGGGGCTTGTTCTCCCACGACCGCAGGTTTTCCCGAATCTCGATGTTGTGCTGTTCGAGCGGCGTGGGCATCGCAGCGGTTCGGAACTTACTTGAGAAACTTCAGCCGGCGCGCGGCGAAAACGGTCATCCGCAACAGAATGACCCCGTGCCGCCAACGGTCGATGTTCGTATCACCGTAGGTACGCGCACGATAGCGGATCGGCAGGTCCTGGATCTTCAGGTTCTGCTTGGCGGCACCAAAGATCAGGTCAAAATCACCGAACGGATCAAAGTCACCGAAGTAGTTCCGGTTGGCCGCGATCTGCTGGTAGTTCTTGCGCGAAAGCACCTTCGTTCCGCAGAGCGTGTCCTTGATCGACTGACCGAGCAACCAGGTGAAGGCCTTGCTGAAGAAGTGGTTGCCGATCATGTTGAAGAAGCGCATTGCCTCGTCCTCCATCGGGTAGACCAAGCGCACGCCGTTCACGAAGTCCGCCTGCCCGCTGCGGATCACCTCGTAGAACTTGGGCAGTTCCTCCGGCGGCATCGTGAGGTCGGCATCCAGAATGAAAAGGAAATCACCGGTCGCCTTGGCAAATGCCTCGCGAACAGCCCCCCCCTTCCCCTTGGTCGCCTGCTGCATCGTGACGATGTTCCGATCCGGATACTTCTTCTTCATCATCTTGATCGTGTCCCAAGTATCGTCGGAGGAGTGCCCCTCGATGAAGATCAGTTCGGTGCCATTGCCCAGTTCGGCCGTGCGCTGGATGGCGGCTTCGATGTTTCCGGACTCATTGCGCGCAGGCACCACCACGCTGCAGGTGAAATGCTTGTTCTTCGGCACCTGCGGCTTGGGTCGCGCCACCAGAAAGACGGTCAAGTTCAGGTGCCGGATGATCGGCAGCGGTGCGACCCAACGGTTGATCAAACCAGATAGGAACGGGATTCCGATGGGGCACAGAATCCGTTCATCGCTCTTCACCACCTCCCAGCCGGCGAGATCCAGCAGGTTGATCATGTCGCCCTTGGACAACCAGTTCTGCTGTTGCGTCGGTGATTTCATCCCCGCCCACCCGGCGACGGACAGAATCGGACGCCACAGGTTGTTGAAGAAATTCAACACCAGGCGCGATCCGGAATGGGAGAGCTTACGGGCATTCTCCAGCATGGACTGCACATCGGGGAGATCGTTCACCAGGTCGGACGCGATGATGTAGTCGAATGGTTCCTTGCTCTTGTAGGATGCGGCTTCCGCTTCTTCGATCGTGAGCGCCTGGTTCTCCTCATGCCGCTCGGCAGCCATCTCCACCATCTTCGGACTGAAGTCGACGCCCACGCCTTCAGCCGGCTCCACTTCCGCCAGGAGATCGCCCGTTCCCGTTCCCAGTTCGAGGACCCGCATCTTCGGCGGCACGAAGAACCGGTACATGCGCCGGATCAGTTTGTTGTAGGTGCGGTTGGATTCCCACTGACGAAACTGGGCGCGCCCATCGTAAAAGGCCTGGCGGTCGGTCATGTGCGGCAAGTAGCTACCGCATTTGGCCGGGTGTGGCGAGATGCAAAAGCAGGGGTTCAGGCCGGACCATGGATGATTTCGCTTCTCGAAAATCTCGATCTTCTGCTTATACTCCGCGTTCCAATCCGCCAACGGATCCTGATCTATATGCCGACATACGAATACATCTGCGAGAAGTGCAACACCGAGTTCGAACTGTTTCAGTCGATGAAGGATGACGCGCTGACGGTCTGCCCCAAGGACAAGTGCCCGAAATCGCGTTGGGGCAAGGGCAAGGTGAAACGGGCCATCGGCACGGGCGCCGGGCTCCTGTTCAAGGGCGACGGCTTCTACACCACCGACTACCGCAGCGAGGGTTACAAGAACGCCGCCAAGGCCGACAAACCGTCCTCCTCCGGGGACAGCAAGAAGAGCGACTCCAAGCCGGCCAAGAAGTCCGAATCCAAGTCTTCATCCAAACCCAAGAAGTGAACTGACTTCATGATCCGGACCGCCTTCCATCTGTTCCTTCTGACCTGCCTGTCCGGCGGCGGATTGAACGGAGCGGAAACCGGACTACCGGCAACCGATGACAAACCGGTTTCCGTCAAGGATCGGGTGGGGCCGTTGCCCAAGATCTACTCGAGCGCCTCTCACCAGTTCTTCGTGATCGGACATCCGCCGGGCGCGCCGAAAGGACCGCCGCCCTTGTCGCAGATTCGCGTGGATCATCTGCAGATGGATCCCAGCGTGCTCGCCATGGCCTGCGAACGGGTCAAACAGCAGCTCTACAAAATGCTGCTGCTCGACGACGAATGGAAGTCCCGCATTTCCGTCGTTGTCGACGGCCCCGCGTTGCCGGAACAACCGATCGCCATCACCGCAATCGCCGGCAGTCGCGGATTGAACTACCGCGTGGTTCTACCCGGACAGGTGCCAAAACAACGGCTCGTGCGAGCGATCGTTCGCGCCTTGCTGTTGGAAGTCATCAATCGCGAGGCCCGTGGGACGCTTGTCACCGAAGTGCCCCTGTGGCTTCAGGAAGGACTGGCCGCCCATCTGTTTGCGACCCAAGGCGACATCCTGATGCAGGGCATCACCGAAAGGGTGTTCGGCCTCAACGGTTCGAAAATCGTCACCGGGGCGCGCACCCGGACCACCTTTGACCGCACATACGAGGATTCGCTCGTCGACACCTACCGCCATCTCCAACTCAATCAACCAATCGACTTTGCCCTGCTCAACCTGCCCAATCCGGGCCAGCTGACCGGCTACGAATGGAAGACCTATCAGCACTGCGCGCACCTTTTTGTGGCGGAACTCCTCCGCCTGCCCGACGGACCGGAAAAGCTGACCGCCCTGCTGAGGGCTCTACCCGAATTCCACAATCCGCAACTGGCGCTCATCAAGGCCTTCGAACCACAGTTCCACAGCGCGCTGGCCATCGAAAAATGGTGGTCGCTTGTGCTCGTGGATTTCCAGGGACGCGATGCCAATCTCCGCTGGGGTGAGAACCGCGCCCTGGAACATCTCAACGAGATTCTCTATGCCCCGGTCGTGATCCGGGCGAACACCAATGCCGTGCCCGTCACACGGGAGATGCACTTTCAGCAGCTCATCCGGGATACTTCATTCAATCGGCACAAGCCGATTCTGGAACAGGCGCTCAAGAAGCTGTTCGTCGTGCAGCTGAACGCCCACCGGGACCTGGCCCGGCTCATCAACGACTACCGGCTGACCATCCACGAATACATCAGCAAGCGAGATGCCGTGGACGATGCCAAAGGAGCCGCCACCCCCAATGTGATAGTAGCCAAGAAATCGACCATCGATCAGCTGGACCTGCTCGACGGAATCCGCTTCGACTACAAACTTGTCGCCAGCCCGGAACCGGCCCGACAGATGGATCTCGAACGCGTTGAAAAACTGATCAACAAATAGCCGGCTTCCCTTCCTGTTTTCGGGACCGTAAAACTTTCGCATGCGGATCGAACTCGACCAACTCCCCGGCCGCGACGTCTACGGCCTGATGATCCAGACCATCATCCCGCGCCCCATCGCCTGGATTCTCTCGGACAATGGCGACAAGACGTTCAATCTGGCCCCGTTCTCTTATTTCAACGGTGTCACCAGCCGCCCCCCCACCCTGTCCATCTCCATCGGTCGCAAGCGGGACAAGTCCAAGAAGGACACCTGGCGAAATATCGAAGAACGCGGCCACTTCGTGGTCCACATCGCAAGCACCGACATGGCCGAACCGCTTGCCGCCACCGCCGCATCATTGGAATTCGGCGACTCTGAAGTGACACAGAACGACCTCCAACTGATCGACGAGCCCGATTGGTCGTTGCCCCGTCTCTCCAAGTCGCGCATCGCCCTGCTCTGCCGCAAATACCAGATCATAGAAATCGGCGAAGCGCCCCAGGGACTGGTCATCGGCGAAATCAAATCTGCCTGGGTTTGCGACGAAATCGCGAGCGAAACGGAGGGCAGCAATCTGCCTGCGATCGACGCATCGAGGTTGAATCCCTTGGCGCGACTCGGTGGTGACGACTACTCCCAAATCACCGAACCCTTCACCGTGAAGCGGCCGGATTGACGACGCTCCCGGTAGCGGAAGATGCAAAATCTTCCGATCAACAATACCGTAGGCGTCGGAATCTTTTGAAAATTTCGCTACAGCGCCGCCTCTTGAGACACTCCGGGCTCCTCACTTCTTCTTCGGTGCAGCCTTCTTCTTCCGCATCGGAGGTTTTGCAGCGTACGAAGCCTTGCCGGCCTTCCAGATGTCCACCGCACCGGTGTTCTCCTGATTCGGCCCCGGCGTCGAACGTCCGCGATCGGCGTAGCCTTGCAGCAACTCCGTGAGTCGCTCCACCACCTTGGGATGTTTCTCCGCCAGATTGGTCGTTTCGCCGATGTCCGAATCCAGATCGAAGAGCTGCACCGAAGATTGGCCACTGAAGTCCGTCCGACCGGGTCGGGGATTGCTCCATCCACCGGAACCGGGGCACAGAGCCAGCTTCCACTTGCCCTGTCGAAGTGAGAAGCTGCCGTTGATCGAATGATGCACCGTGGCTTCGCGCAGCGGTTTCTTTGCCATTCCTATCAGCGCCGGCAGGATGCTGACGCTGTCTTCCGCCGCGTTCTTCGGATAGGCCTTGTTGATGATGTCAGCCGCAGTCGCAAACAGATCCGCCTGGCAGATTGTCTGATCACTGCTTGAACCCGCCTTCACCTTCGCCGGCCAGCGGGCGATAAACGGAACGCGATGACCGCCCTCGTAGATGTCCGCCTTGTGTCCACGATAGACATCACTCGGATAATGCCCCTTGGCGGCCAGTTCCGAAAACTTGGCCTGCGGTGAACAACCGTTGTCCGTGGTAAATATGAGCAGCGTATTGTCGGATACACCGGTCGCTTCCAAAGCAGCCAGCACCTGTCCAACCGTCCAATCCACCTGCATCACGAAGTCACCGTAGACATTCAACCCGCTCTTTCCTTCAAACTGCTTCGTCGGAGAGATCGGAGTATGCGGCGCGTTCAAGGGGAAGTAGATGAAGAACGGTTTGCCCCGCTTCGCATTGCCGGCGTTTTCCCAGATGAACTTCACCGTTTCCTCAGTGATCTTGGGCAACACATCCACGTCCTCGAAATCCACATCCGCCGGCCCTGGCCGATGGAAGGCCTTGGTCACGATTTTGGTGACGAGCGGCTGGTCATTGCGGATGTAAACGTAGGGTGGCATGTCCAATGACGCGCTGATCCCGAAGAAGTAGTCGAATCCGACCGACGTCGGACCCTGTTGTACCGGCTTGGTGTAATCGATGTTGTAGGCGTCCTTGTAATTTCGATCGTAGGTCTCGCCGTCATCGGCAATACCACCGTCCTTCAGCGTCCAGTTCATACCCAGATGCCACTTGCCAATCGCAGCGGTCTTGTAGCCGTGCTGTTGCAGAAAGCTGCCGACCGTCATGCGCTTCGGCTCGATGAGGCGTCGCGACCACCCCCAGCAGACCCCGTTCTTGATCCGCGAACGCCAGTTGTAACGTCCCGTGAGAATCGCATACCGCGTCGGCGTGCAGACGGACGAACTTGAATGTGCGTCTGTAAAGTTCATCCCTTCCGCCCGCAACCGATCCAGGTGCGGGGTCTTGACCTTACATCGGTCACTCAGCGCATCGACATCACCAATGCCCATGTCATCGGCGAGGATGAAGACTATATTGGGTTTCGAAGCCGCCGACGCATGCACCACAAGCACCAGCAGGCCCAGCAGGAAGAGATTGAATCTACACATAGGTCGCGGATTGGTTTAGTGCAAACCGGATTTTCGGGAAAGCGCTAGTTGAAGACGGGAGCGGGCAAGCCGTTCCCCAATCCTAGCGCGAGCGGTCACCTCGACATTCGTCGCCTTCGGCTTCGGACGTGGCCGGAACTTCATCCGCCACATCTGCCACGCCATGGCGAACAGGAATATCCAAAGACCGATGAAGTAGCGCTTGAACAGGCGTTTCGGTTACTGGCAAAGGCGATAGATCCACTCCAATCCGCACTTGCCGACCCAACGAGGCGCCCGACTGACCGCGCCGGAAAGGAAATCGATCGTGGCACCAACGCCGACCGACATCGGCACCTCGATCTTGTGCCGGTTCATGCGGATCCATTTCTCCTGCTTCGTACAACCGAAAGACACGAAGCACATGTCCGGCTTGGCCTCATTGACCCGTCGGCAGATGTCGTCGTGATCCATGTCCAGCAGCGGCGCAAAAGGCGGGGAATAATAACCGGCGATGTCCAGCTTCGGGTGATCCTTGCGCACGTTTTCAAAGGCCTTGGCGATCACCCCTTCTTTTCCGCCAAGGAAGAAAATCCGGTAGCCCTTTACCTCTGCGATGCGAATCAGCAGGGGAACCAGGTCGGAACCGGCCACCCTTTCATTCAGCGGATTCCCCAGCAGCTTGGAAGCCCAGACCAATGGCATGCCATCGCAGACCACGAGATCCGCATCGAACAGAATTCGGCGCAGATCCACATCCTTGCGAGCCTGCACCAGGAAATCGACATTGGCCGTGGCGATGCAATGCGCGTGCCCGCTGGAAATCATCAGCTCCGCCACCTTCGCCGTCTCCTCCGTGGTGACGTTGTCAAACGGCACGCCCAGCATCGCGATCACGGAGCTGGAGGGCTTGATTCGTCTGGCGGTTCCGGCGAAGCGACCCTTGCCGTGCTCAGCACGACCAACTGGAATTCATCCGGCAATCACATGGAACCCACCGGCGGCTTCCGAATCTTTTTCAAGCTTCATCCCGGCGGATACCTTGAAGTGCGTTCCTATAGATCCTGGTTTCAGACCGCCATTCTCGGCAAACCGGACACCGGTGGCACCCGACGGAATTTCTAGGTGAATACCCGAACGACATCCGCCAAACTCCACCCATTCGCCCAATCTTGATCCATATGACATTCTGCATGCTGCGACTTCATTTCTTCATCGCCCTGTTGAGCGCAGCGGTCATCGAATCCACCGCGAAACCCAACATCATCGTCATCTACACCGACGACCACGGTTGGCCGGACATCGGAGTCGCGGGCATCAACGACGACCTACGCACTCCACACCTGGATCGTCTGGCGGCTGACGGCGTGTATGCCAGCAATGGATACAGCACCGCTCCCCAATGCGTCCCCTCCCGGGCCGGATTGCTCATCGGCAAGTTTCAAAGCCGTTTCGGCGTGGAATCCAACGGCGCCCCCCTGGACGGCTTCAATGCTGAATTGACCATTGCTGAGAGATTGAAGAGGGCCGGCTATGCGACCGGTCAGATCGGGAAGTGGCATCTCGGACCGACACAGAACATCACCGATCATGGTTTTGATGACGTCTATGCCAAGAATGCCAACCGTCCCTGCTCCGCGAACTACACGCTGGCGGGCAAGACCATCAAGATGCAGCAGGTGAACGATGGTCTTTACCACCTGGATGCCTGCACTCAGGCGGCCAAGGTCTTCATCGAACGTCACCAGGAGAAACCGTTCTTCCTCTACCTCGCCTACCGCGCGCCGCACGTGCCGCTCGATGCGCCGAAGAAGTATCTCGATCGCTTCCCCGGCAAGATGCCCCAGCGCCGCCGCCAGGCTTTGGCCATGATCTCCGCGATGGACGATGGCGTGGGTCTTATCCGCGACACACTCAAGCAACACGGATTGGAACAGAACACGCTGATCTTCTACATCGGCGACAACGGAGCGCCATTGAAGATTCACAAACTCGACGCACCCGGTGGCGGCCCCGGCTGGGACGGCTCCCTTAACAAACCGATGAACGGCGAAAAGGGAATGCTGAGCGAAGGCGGCATTCGGGTCCCGTTCGTCGTCTCCTGGCCCGGCACGATCCCCGGCAAGCAGGTCTACAGACATCCGATCGTCGCACTCGACGTTGCCGCCACGGCTGTTGCGATCGCCGGATTGAAGCCCGACAATTCCTTGGATGGCGTCAACCTGATCCCGCACTTGACCGGCAAAATCAAAGCCGCTCCTCACGAATCCATCCAATGGCGTTGGATCGCCCAGGCCGCCGTCCGCGAGGGCAGGTGGAAATTCCTAAAAGGCGGCAAACGGGAATACCTCTTTGATCTCGACAACGACCGAGAAGAACTTTTCAACCTCTTGTCGTCCGAGCCAAAGGTGGCGGATCGCCTGCGCGCCAAGCTCCACAACTGGGCTGCGGAATTGAAACCGGCCGGACTGGAAACCAAGGGCATGTCCGAGACTTGGGAAGGGTATTACGACTTCTATCTCGACGGAAAACCAGCTCCACCTCTGCGCGACAGATCCCGCCCCAATGCCTCAGCGACGGAAGCAAAGGGCTGGACCGTTCGCAATGCCGAGCTCTCGGCAGAAAACAAGGCGCTCCAGATAACGCCGAAGGGCAGGCGAAACCAAAGGCCATTCCTCGTCATGTCCAAAATCAAGATCAAGGGGCCACTCAAACTCCGCGTGCAGTTTTCCACCGAGAAAGCCGGCAAAGTCGGAGTTGCCTGGAGATTGGACGGACAGAAGGACTTCTTGCCGAGGCAAGCGGCTTCGACCGATGCGCCCGTCACGCCCGATTGGCAGTCGCAGGAAATCGAGATTCCGGACGCCGGAACCATCATCCACCTGCGCGTGCACCTGCCCCCGGGGAAAACCTCCCTTCGACAGATCGAACTGATCAATACGAGCGGCAAATCTTACAAAACTTGGCCTTTTCACAAGTGAGCTTGCAGTCGCTCCTTCGATCTCCGAAAACTGGCTCGTAATGGCAGAAGAACCTAATCCCCGCGATCCGTTCCGCGAAGCGCGCCGCGAGAAAGGCGTGCTGCAATGTGAGTTCCAAGGTGAAAACATCCCCATGATTCTGCGGCACGCCGATGTGCGCGCCGCCGCCAAGGACTGGAAGACATTCAGTTCGAATGCCCCATTCCGCGTCCCCATTCCATCGGAACAAGAAGTGCGCTCTGTGCGCCAGTTGCCCATCGAACAGGACCCGCCGGAACACACGGAATATCGCGCCATCGTCGAACCGTTCTTCCAGCGTTCCAAGACGCCGGAACTTGCGGAGAAGGTCGAGAACCTGATCGACGAGATGCTTACCGATGCTCTCGCCCGGGACAGTGTCGAGATCGTCAACGACTTCGCCCTACGCATCCAGTCACGAGCATTGACCTATCTGCTGAACGTGCCCGAGTCCGAAGCCGACATCTGGATCAGTTGGGGGATTCACGTGTTCAAGGTAACGGGCGGTGAATTCAAGAAAGGCACAGTCCTCGAGGATTATCTGAACGAAGCATTGGACAAGGCGGAGGCGAATCCCGGTGACGACCTGTTCAGCGCGTTGAACAAAGCCACGTATCAGGATCGCCCGCTCACCCGCGAAGAAAAGCTGGGATTCGCCAACCTGACCTTCGCCGGCGGACGCGACACGATCATCTACAGCATCTGCAACGTCATCGGATACTTCGGAAAGCACCCGGAGCACCTGGAGTTCCTGCGCGAAAATCCCAAGCGCATCGTTCATGCCGTGGAGGAGATTTTCCGGGTTTTCATGCCATTGACCCATATCGGCCGCGTGTGTCCCGTCGAGACCGATGTGCATGGCGTTTCGGTGCCGGCCAATGGCCGGGTTTCCCTCTGCTGGTCCTCCGCCAATCACGACGAGACCGTTTTCGACCAGCCGGAGGAGATCAGACTGGACCGCAAACCGAACCCACACATCTCTTTCGGCTTCGGTGCCCACCTCTGTCTCGGCGCGCCACACGCCCGAGTGATCGTTCGCACCCTGATGCAGAGGCTTATCGATCGAATCGAGACCATCGAGATTCTCGAGTTCAAAGAGAACGTGGAAGACGAACCGACCTTCAGACGTGAGAACGGCTATGAGGCCCTGACCGTCCGGTTCAATGCGAAATATAGCGCCGACTGACAATCCAGTCCGGCATTGCAAATCCCCCGGTTTTGCCTACCGTGCCGAGGTCTGAGCCAACTGCTTATGGAAGAACGCGCCGTACACCAACAAACACTCGATTTCATCCGTCACATCACCTCGGACGGCATCGTTGAGAAGGACGAGGTCTGGGATCTCGGCCGTTTTCTGTCCGACACCAAAGAAGCCCGCGTTTCCTGGCCGGGCAGCGCGTTGTGGAAAATTCTGGAGGACATCTTCGCCGACAACGTCGTAACCGACGGAGAGGCTGAAAGCCTCACCAAGCAACTGGTTGACTTCGAAAAGGAAATCCACGATCGCAATACTGAAGGCAAGCCGGCTCCTGCCGCGACGGAGGAAGACTACGCGGTCAAGGAACTCACCCTCCCGAAGGTCGATCTTTCGCTCGACGTCGAATCTCATCTGCCGAAGGAACCCGCCTCCAAGGTGAACCTCCAAGAGCATACCTGCTGCTGCCGCGATTGGACAAATCACCGCAAAGAATTTGATACCGATTCAATCGGACGTCTGTGCCGTTGCATGGCCACCGGTTTCGAACGCGCAATGAATGGACGTCCCGAGCTCTACGAACAATTCGGCTCCGGCATGGTCAACCTCATCCGCCTGCTTTCCACCTATGGTCTCGGTGGTGTTTCGGAAGCTGATTGGCGGCAGCTCGACGGCGATGGCTACCAACACTTCGTATCCTGGGAAAACGGCGACTGGGTCAGTGTATTCACCGAGAACAAGTCCGGCATCTTCGAACGCTTTGGTTACAATCGGAGGGAGAACCGCTGGTCCTTCGGCGTACAACCGGCCGGCGCCGGCGCGGTGATCAACTTCATCAAGACGCACCTGCGCGATGAAGACGACCGCACCATCTTCATCGGAAGGTCCGAATAATTCGCGGCCGCGTGAATCTCGCCACTGCCAGGAAATGGATCCAGCTGTGTCTCATCGACACGGACGCCGCCTACGGCAACACCGTCTTTGACGAGTGGATGATCGTGTGGATGGGCAGACGCCATCGCGACATCGTCCACTACTCCGGGCCGCGTTTTGAGAAAGCCACCGATTTCCAACGCGACATGCAGCCGTTGAAGACCTCGATCCAAGGCAAGCAATACCACGTCGGGGACCTCGAATTTGCCCACGACGGCGAAGGCACCTACTTCGACATGCTCCTCATGACCGGTTCCGATGCGTTCGTGATTTTCAACAACACGGAGAAATCGTTGAGTGAAATCGCGTCCAACGTCGAGTGGACCGATGCGCAACTCCCTCTCGCAAAACTGGGCGAACAGTTCCACGCCGACCCGGTCACCCTTCCCTGACCGGCGTTCACGATTGGCAGGGAGGAGCTGCTGCTCGTCGCGCGGACGCGACACAGCGTGTCCCTGTCCGGTTTCGTCACATCTATCCGACCAAGCCCAGCTTGAGCAGAACGAAATAGCTGATGGCCATCAACACCCCAGCCCACCGGGGAAGCCGGCCGACGATGGCGACAAACAAGAAGTGAACCGCCGTTGCCACAAAGATAATGATGAGGCCGGCTCGCATGCCCTCGGTCGCCGGAGTGGTCTGAAAAAGCGCAAACAATCCCACGCACAACGGAATACAGATATGGCCGTCCCCAACCTGGGAGCTGTAGACGATGTCCGAACGCTTTCGCCAGGCGTAATAGAATGCCATCAATGCGTTGGGCAGCACCATGAGCCATCCCGTGACCAGCTCCAGGTTGTCTTTGCTCCAGAATCCGGCTTCTGACTTCAACAACCAATCCACGATGCCCTCGATGCTGAAGTAAGACACGAAACCTCCGATCGCGATCAGGACGAAGTCGAGAATCAGGGATTTGGGCAAGGTGTGGTTCTTCTGCACGTTAGACTTCATCGTCTCAAACATCTGCACCGCCTGCCAAAACAGGAACAGGCCGACCAAGGCCATTCCATCTCCGCGATTCAGCGAACCATCCAGAGAAAGCACCCAGACCGCACCCGAAAAGAAGAACACCGCCGCCATCGTCGTCAGCAAGGAAAGTCGGTTCAACTGATGCATCTGTTTTTCCTTGGCCTTCACCTTGCCGACCGGGATCACCGCCATTCCCCAGATGATCGTCGGCAACCCGATCAACAAGGTGAGATTCGTGACGTTGTTTACCAGGCAGTTTCCCATGACCGCGTCAACCGGTCCGGATCGTTGCACCATCACCAGCACAAACAGCAGGTTCCCCAACCCTGAACAGTAGGGCATGATCAAGGTCCCCAACGCCGTTCCCTCCATGCCCTTCTTCGTCATCGCCTCCTGCCGCCAGATCATCAGCAGCGACGCGTCGATGAACAGGCACAGGTAGAGCAACGGTGCCCAGATGCCCCAGTCGTTGATTGCGTTGTGCCACGATTCCAGCATACCCGATCGAGAAGTCCGAATAGTGACCAGACCGATTGCGCGCCATCAATGAAGAACAACTTTTCCTTGGAACTTCCCCGCCGCTTCCCATCATCCCCGGGTGCATTTCCGGAAAACAACGCTGATCGGAGTCGGCCTGCTGGGCGGCTCGCTCGGTCTGGCTCTCCAGAAGCGCGATCTGTCCGAAGAAGTGGTCGGATACGTGCGCCGGGAAGCCAGCATTGAGGCATGCCGGAAGCATGGCGTTGTTTCCAAGGCCACCATGGATTTGCCGGCGGCGGTGGAAGACGCCGACCTGATCGTGATGTGCACTCCCTTGGGACAGATGAAGCCGCTGGCGGAGAAGTTTTTGCCCCACCTCAAAGCCGGTGCGATTGTCACCGACGTCGGCAGCGTAAAGGAAGAAGCGGTCAATGAACTGGAATCCATCATCGCTTCGGCCCAGGCAACCTTTATTGGCTCGCATCCGATGGCCGGCTCTGAAAAGACCGGCCCCAGCGCGGCGCGCGAAGACTTGTTCAACAACGCCGTGACCATTGTGACACCGACAACCGACACGCCGGACGAGGTCACCGAAAAGGTCGAGGCATTCTGGCAGGCGGTTGGTTGCCGCACGATACGCCTTTCACCGGACCTGCACGACAACCTGACCAGCCGGTGCAGTCATCTGCCACACATCGTTGCCGCCGGCCTGGCCAATTACATTCTCAGCCCGGCACATCCCCCGGAGCAGGGAGAACTCTGCGCCACCGGGTTCAAGGACACCACCCGGATTGCTTCCGGTTCCCCCGAAATGTGGTGCGATATCGTGATGTCCAACCGCAAACATCTCCTGCGCGTGCTCAGCGTATTCGCGGAAGACCTCAAGGAATTTGAGCTCGCCTTGGAACGCAACGACACCGATGCCATCGTTGAGTTCTTCGAAACCGCCAAACAACGTCGCGACCGATGGCAGACCGAATTCAATCAACGTTCCGAATCAGCATGACCGAAATGAAGAATACTCTCATCGCAATCATCGCCCTTTGCCTCATCGCCGGCCAGACGTCGACGCAGGCCGCCAAGGACAAGCGCCCGAACATCATCGTCATCATGGCCGATGACATGGGCTACAGCGACATCAGTCCGTATGGCGGTGAAATCGAAACTCCGACTCTTGCGACACTCGCGAAGAACGGCGTCCGCTTCACCCAGTTCTACAACACCGCCCGCTGCTGCCCGACACGGGCATCATTGCTGACCGGTCTGTATCCGCACCAGGCCGGCATCGGACACATGATGAACGACCGCGGCCTGGACGGCTATCGCGGCAACCTGAACACCCGTTGCCAAACCATCGCCGAAGTGCTGAAGCCGGCCGGTTATGCCACCTATCTTTCGGGCAAGTGGCATGTCACCCGCCACGTGGCTCCGGAAGGGCCCAAGTTCAACTGGCCCCGCCAGCGCGGCTTCGATCGTTTCTTCGGCACTATCCACGGTGCCGGCAGCTTCTATGATCCGAACAGCCTCACCCGTGACAACACCCAGATTCCGCCGGGCGATGACTTCTACTACACCGACGCCATCAACGACACGGCTTGCGATTTCATCCGCGACCACCAGAAGCAGACGCCGGACAAACCCTTCTTCATGTATGTCGCCCACACGGCTCCGCATTGGCCCATGCATGCCAAGCCGGCCGATATCGCGAAATACAAAGGCAAGTATGACAAGGGCTGGGACGCGATGCGCCAAGCGCGTTACGAGCGCATGGTCAAGATGGGCCTGATCAAGAAACGGTGGCCGCTTTCCCCTCGCGACTCCAAGGCCCCGGCTTGGCTAGATGCCAAGGACAAGGACTGGGAACTCCGCCTGATGGAAGTCTATGCCGCCATGGTGGATTGCCTGGACCAAGGCATCGGCCGGATCGTGCAGACTCTCAAAGACACGGGCCACTTTGAAAACACCGTGATCATGTTCCTCGCCGACAACGGTGGCTGTGCCGAAGGCATGGGCCGCGGCGGTCGCAACAACAACCGACACGTCACCTACCGTGACAAGGAACCCCACATTCTGAAACCCATGGGCGTCACCCAGTTGCAGTTCGACATGATTCCTCGTCGCACCCGTGATGGCCTCGCCCTCCGCCAAGGCCGCGGAGTCATGGCCGGCCCTGCCGACACCTATCTTGGTTACGGCCTCGCCTGGGCCAACGCCTCCAATACTCCGTTCCGTGAATACAAGCACTGGGTCCACGAAGGCGGCATCAGCTCTCCGCTCGTCGTGCATTGGCCCGCCGGCATCAACAAGAGCCGCCACAACAAGTTCGAATCGCAACCGGCACACCTGGTCGACCTGATGGCCACGTGCGTTGACCTGGCCAAAGCGAAGTATCCCAAGCGGGTAGAACGCGTGAACATCACCCCGATGGAAGGCGTTTCATTGGCTCCCGCCTTCAACGGCAGATCCGTGAATCGCAAGAACCCGATCTTCTGGGAGCACGAAGGCAACCGCGCCATCCGCGACGGCAAATGGAAAGCCGTGGCCAAAGGGTCGGCCGGTGCCTGGGAACTCTACGACATCGAAGCCGACCGCACGGAACTGAACAATCTCGCGACGAAGAACCCGGCCAAGCTCAAGGAATTGGTCGCCGAATGGGAAGCCTACGCCAAGCGAGCCAACGTCCTCCCGTGGATCTGGAAACCGCAATACGGCGAAAAGCCCGCTCCCAAGAAGCAGCAGCAGAAAAAGAATACGAAGAAGAACCGTAAGAAGGCGTGAGCTATCGGCGGCTTCGATAGTCAATCGCAGCTACGGAGCAGAGAGATCGTTCTCGGACACCACATGGCGGACTTGGTAGCAGGACATCGGATCCAATCCCAACACCCCAACTAGGTTGGCGCTCTGCTCCTTTACAGCTGCGAGATCATATCCCTCAAGCACGACGATCCAGTCGGCGACTTCATCCGGCACTTCACGAAGCGATTTTTCCTCGGTTGAAACAACGCTTGCAGAACGATCCCCTCGTAGCAGATGGGCGCCGATGATCCCCTGCTGTTTCACAACGTCCCGGAGCACATTCCGATCAATGTCAGCGCCCACCATCGCCGCCGCAATGAATCCACCCACCCCGATGCCGATGCTCTCCTCCACTTCAGCCAAAGTACGGTTCATGTTCGTGATAGCCGGGATGATCCGTTGCGACCATTCACTCGGGTGATTCAGTCGTTCCCGGTAAGCCGCGGATGACAGCACGTCCAAGTCGTCCACCTCATACATCAGGAACCAGGCCGACTCGTCATCCACCGAGCGGCATCGGCGGCCGCGACGAAAACCTGGAATCCCGATCCGCTCCGGAATGTGTTCCATCGAATGCCAATCATCATGGTCGGCATCCATGCCCGGCTTCACGCCGTGCCGCATCACCAGTGCGCCTTTTCCCAAGAGAGCCATGCGCGAGCATGCGCAGCGAGGTGGTGAAGAGGAAGTCGAATCAACGCCCCAGAGAATCCAGGAACTTGGCTTTGCGTTCGGCAGGGAGATTTGTGCTCTCGAGCCATGCCCGAGCCTTAGCCGGATCTTGGGATATCCAACGACGTGCCACTCCCTCAATTCGACGCTCGTAACCACTGCCGGCCTTCATTTCGGTCACCCATCGCGCTGCAACCGCCGGATCCATGTACTCCGTCGCCGTCACGAAAGAATGAACCGCCTGATCACGCAACGATCCGGTCGGCAATTCGCCGATGAACTTGGATGCCGACTCGACATCTTTTCGAGCCCAACCCACGACCACCGTTCCCATGGCAGAATCACGCGCCTTGCTTTCCGGAAACTCCGCCACCCTGAGAGCGGCTCCAGCCGGGTCAGCATATGACCACTTGGAGATCACTGCGGTCGCGGCCTTGTCCTGCAGATCACCAGGTTCCAGTCCGGCCACAAATTCTCCGGCCGTTTGTGGGGAAACCTCTGCCATCCCTCCCACCACCGAGGTGACCGCCCGTTCATGAACCTGTTAGTTCTGAACCGAATTGCCCCACTTGATCGCTCCAGCCGGATCGTCACGTCCCCAGCGCGAACCAATCCTATCCACCATCAGCGTCCGCGTGTTCGGATCCTCCAACGCGGTCGCGAATCTCGCAGCCGCGGCTGGATCCTGTTCGGCCCACGCGTAGGCCACACTGCCTAACACGGAGTTTCTCCCGCCATCTTTGGGAACACTGTTCGCCCACTCTGCAGCGGCGGCGGGATCGCGTCGTGCCCATTGGGATGCGACGGTCCCGGACAGTTCGATACGCATGGTGCGAGGCAAGTCTGAGACATACTTCGCCGCTGCTTCCGGATCCTTGTTGCCAAGACTGTAGATCAACCCGCGCGATGCCTCACGCAAGCCCTCTGTCGCCGGCAATCGGCGGGCCCATTCAAGGGCCGCTTTCGGATCGATGTTCCCCCACGCGGACGCGATCGACTGATACAACGCATTCCGCTGCGGTCCCAATGGCTGCTGTTCCACCCACGAAATCGCCGCCTCTGGATCCCGGACGGCAAACTCGCCGACAACCTGTCACATGGCCTGATCACGGACGTTTCCGGGCGGCAGTTCATCCACTCTGGCACGAGCCTGTTCCGGATCCACATGGGTCCAACTGGCCACCAATCTCCGGGTAAGATCCGTGTGGGCTTTCCCGGGAGCCATTTCCTTGGCAAATGCCGCCAGTCCATCGGGATCATGCGAAGCCCAATACGTGGAAACCTTCTCAATTACACGTCTCTTCAGATTCCCGTCATCCAGCCCCGTCGCCCACGCAATCGCCGCTTCAACATCCCGCTGCGCCCAACTGTTTGCCAGTGTTTCGAACGCGGACAGCTTATCCGCACCCGCAAGACCGTTGGCCGCGTTAAGGGCCAGTTGCACGTCCGTATTCACCAAGGCCCGTATGGTGGCGTCGCGGGCCAACTCAGCGGATTACAACGACCGGGACAATTCCCAAGCCGCTTCCGGATCGGTCATTGCCAGTCCGGACACCATGGCTTCGACCGCCTTTCTTCGATCCGGCCCCACCAGCGAATTGGTGGCCGCATGCAACGCCGTCCGGGCATCGGTGTTTGCCCACTGGGTGAATACCACGCTCAGCGCGGAACTGAATCGAGGCCGCTCGAGCTTGTAATCTTTGACAAAGGCCAGTGCCGCTGCCGGATCGCGCCGAGTCAATTCGGCAACGATCATGTTCGATGTCAGGTGGCGAAGTGTCTTCTGTTTGATCCCGTGAAAATAGGTCGTGGCGCCATCCAGATCCGCCGCCACCCAGGAACTCATCACGGCGGTGATCGCACGGTGCGAGAGATCCGTCCGCCGTATCGATTCTGCAAAGGCCATGGCGGCACCGGGGTCGACCATCGCCCAGCGTCCCAGCAGGGCACTCAACAGCATGTAATCATTTCCCAGACGCGATTCATTCCGCAACAACGCCGCCAGTTCCGGCAGATCCGCCGTCGCAACGGAGTATATCAGATTCGAAATTCGCGGATTCCCCACGATGGTTGAAGTTGATCGCAGAAGTCTTCTGATCTCTTCCGCAACATCCGCCGCGGATCGACTGTCTGTCTGCGCACCTGTCGCGGCGACCGGGGTCGATCGATTGACCGTCGTTCTTCTCGGTGGAGGATTTGGATCACCGACTGCCGCCTCTCTCCCTTCGAACGCGGATGGGTTCTCAGAAACCGTGCCTCGACCGACAATGAAGCCCGTCAGCAATCCACCTAACAGAAGCAATGACGCGAATTTGGTGTTCATGTCCCTCCTTGACCAACGGTTGTCAACATCGACGCTGTGACTCCGGTGAACTACTCGTTCTTCTTGGCCTTCTTCTTCTTTGCCCGCTTTGCCTTGGTCGGCCGCAAGGCCACGACCGCACGTTCAATATTGGTCAGACGCTGTTCAATCCGTACCAGAATCTCACGGACCGATTCCTCGGGCTCCTGCTCGGGCAGGATGCGGTCCTTGAGTTGCTGACCTTTTTCCATTACGGAATTGCCGAAGCTGCGGATGTTGTCGAACAAGGCATTCAGCTCGGCATCGGGATCTTCCTGAGGTTTGTTGGCACTCATATCTTCCTTTTGGATTGAAACGTCTTATCGGTCATCGCCTCGGCCGATGCCAATAGAATCTCACAATCGGATTGTAACGCAACGCGTCCGGGGCCAACTTCAGTCCATCCATGAATCGTCGCGAATTCACCAAACTCGCCGCCGCATCGGCTTTGTTGCCGTCCGTTTCTGCGCAAGCCGCCAACAGCAAACCGCACCTGCTCTCTTCAGTCGGTTGCGGTCGCGCCACTGGCTATGCCGAAGCCAACAAGATCATCACTATCGGCAATCGCACGCACGTCGCATGGCTCGATTCACCGCCGGAAGGATTTCGCGTGCGGGTGGCCACCTTGAATCGCAAAACGGAAAAGTGGTCGCGCACCTACACCATCGGTGATGCCTACGACAATCACGGTGGGCCGGCTTTGACCTGCGACAGCGAGGGATATCTGCACATTATTTACTACACGCACCACCATCCGTTCCGCTACCGGCGTTCGCAGCGCCCCAACGACGCCTCTGAATGGGAAGACGAACAGCTGATCGGCGACAAACTCACTTACCCGACGCTCGTCTGCGGTGCGGACAACACGCTCTACCTGACCGCACGCCGCAGCGACAAGAATCCGTGGTGGGTCGAGATGTGGAAGAAGCCGTCGGGCAAGGAATGGCAATCGGTTGGACCGGTCATGTATTCCCGACACAAGGGCTACTCGCATTTCCAGGAATCACTCTCGTGGGGCCCCGATCACAAGACCCTTCACCTCTGCTGCCGCTTTCATGAACTCTCGGACAAGTCATCCTACGGTCGCCTGCAGACGGTTGCCTATATGAAGAGCGATGATTTCGGTCGTTCGTGGCAACGCAGCGACGGCACAAAGATCAAGACACCCATCACCGTCGACAACATTGAGGTCATTGCGAAAGGCGGGGTGGATTTCAAACAGACCTTGCGGGCTGGATGTATGGCTGTGAGTCCCGAGGGAGTCCCGCGCCTCGTCTACAGCATCAGCGCCAAGAACCGTTCCCATGCCTTTCTCGCCACCTTGGATGAGAAAGGAAAATGGAAACGGTTGAATCTGAACGACCAACTGCCCAAGGAGTGGCGCGAATTCAATCTGATCATGGCCGGCGGACTTTCCTTTGATTCAGCGGGCAAACTCCACGGCGTCGCCCAACTGCAGACCGGTCCTAGGGTTCACAAGATCTGGGGAGATCCATCGAATGAAATCGTGACGTTTACCAAGGAAGGAGACCGCATACGATTCCGGGCGATCAGCAAGTTCGACGCGAAGGCGTCGCATTGGCTGCCCAGTATCGAACGTCCCACCGGTCACAATCTCGTCCCCTCCGATCCCGGCATCATCTACACGGGCGGCCCGGCCGGCGGAAAGAATACGGAATTGCTCAGCAACAAGGTGTATTGGAACTCGTGACCCACGCGATTCACCCCACGCTTGCGAACATGATCCGTTCAGCTAATCTGCTCTCGTGATCAACCGCTCAACATGGCTCACTTTGGCCGCCACGTTCGCCCTTTCGTATGGGGCGATTGCCGCCGAACACTGGGCCTTTCAACCGATTGAGCGACCGGCCGTTCCGAAAATCGAAGGAAACGAGTCCGCCATCGACCAGTTTATTCTGCGGAAGCTCAATGAGAACAGCCTGAAACATTCACCCACAGCAGATCGTGTGTCGCTTATTCGCCGTGCGTATCTGGATCTGACCGGACTTCCGCCAACTCCTGAAGCGGTCGCCGCATTCGCGTCGGGCAGAACCGGCTATGCCGACCTCATAGATCGGCTCTTGGACAGCCCCCACTACGGCGAGCGCTGGGCCCAGCACTGGCTGGATGTGGTTCGCTATGCCGACACGCACGGTTTCGAGGTGAACACGCCGCGCGCCAATGCCTGGCCTTATCGGGACTACGTAATCCGCGCGTTCAACGAAGACCGCCCCTACAACCGCTTCATCATGGAGCAGTTGGCCGGTGACGCGGTGGATGAACCGGCCGGCACCGGCTTCCTGGTTGCAGCCGCCGTCCTGCTGCCCGGACAGATCGGCAAGGACGAGGCCTCCAAGCGCTTGGCCCGACAGGATTCACTCGACGAGATTATCGTCGGCACCTGCGACACCTTTCTGGGACTGACCATCGGCTGCGCCCGCTGCCATGAGCACAAGTTCGACCCTTTCACGCAGGAGGATTATTACTCCCTGCAGGCGTTCTTCTCCGGCGTGGAGTACGGAGAACGTCATGTGGAAACCAAACAGACGCGGATGATGCGGGAGCAGGCTGATGACCTTGAACCACGGATCACTGCGATCGAACGCGAACTGCGCAAACATGAACCGCGTGTGTTTGGCGGACGGACCATCATCATTGATGACGAAGAAGAATCACTGACAACCCATCTGAAAGAGAAAGTCGGTCACGGCGGAAACCCCAAGGGCACGAAGCGCGGATATCTCAACGACACCGGGAACGCCGAGCGCCTGCCGAATCTCAGCGCCGGTCGCTATACTTGGTGGAAACACAAGCCCGGCGAAGACATCTTCACCTACGATCCCGGCGCTGCCGGTGACTTCCGCATCTGGCTTTCATGGGGCGCCCATGGAAGCGGCGTTCACACCCGGGATGCGCGCTACGTCCTCGATCTCGATGGCGATTTGAAGACAACCGACGACCAAAAGGAAATCGCGAAAATCGACCAATACCATTTCTCCTGCGTTTCCAAAGGTGAGACGGAAAAGAAACCCTTGTGGAGCGGGCTCCTCGATGCAGGCGTTCACCAGTTGAAACCATCCAGCCGTATTTTGCTACGTGGCGGCGACACGGGCACCGGCATCACTGCGGACGTGATCGTCCTTCAGGAAAGGTTCAAGAAACCGCAGCCGCTTCCTCACTTGCGATCATCTGTGAACTGGAAGCTGAACGTGGAACGTTTCGAACCCGTGAGGACGAAATTCGTTCGCTTCACTTGGTTGGCCACCCAAGACAACAATCGCCGCGACGGCTGCATCGATGAACTCGAGATTTATTCTGCCCTGACCAACACCGTCAATCTCGCCCTCCCCAAGTACGGAACCAAGGCAACCGCACTACGTTCGGCGGAATCCACGCGTCACAAACTCGTGCACATAAACGACGGCCGCTACGGCAACGAATACAGTTTCATCAACGCCGAACGCATCGGCGGCTGGGTGCAACTTGAATTCACAGAACCTCAGCTCATCGATCGTATCACCTGGGCCCGCGACCGCACCGGCAAATACAAGGATCGCCTCGGCGTCGGTTACGAAATCTCCGTCGGACTAAACACCAATGACCTTCGCACCGTTGCCTCGCATCGCGATCGTCTTCCCTTGGGAACACCCGACGGCTCCCGTCACCTTCACAACCTGCCACCTGAAGAAATTCGACTCGTCAAAGATCTTGAAAAGGAACGGGACAAACTCACCACCGAACGCACCCGACTCCTCAAGCCCAACCTAGTCTATGCCGGCAGGTTCAAGGACTCCGAGCAGACCTTTGTTCTCCGTCGCGGCGACCCGGAACAGCCGACTGATCGTGTGGGTGCCCGCGTGCCTGAAGCGCTCGGCAAGTTGGGACTCCGGCTGAACCATCCGGAACAGGACCGACGCGTCACGCTTGCACAATGGATTGCCTCTCCGGACAACCCGCTTACCGCCCGGGTGATGGTCAACCGCATCTGGCAGTTTCATTTTGGGACGGGAATCGTCTCCACCAGCAGCGACTTCGGCCGCAACGGTGCGAAGCCCACGCATCCCGAGCTGCTCGACTGG
>JAYPXF010000090.1:0-9254 GCA_038154405.1 Verrucomicrobiales bacterium
TATGGGAACCATTGCCGCCGGACGCTCCGGTTGCTCTCCGGGAAGACAATATCCGCGTGCCTCTCCCGGCCGTTTGGCCAGTCGCCTATCCGCCACCAGGCGTTCCAAATGCCCGTGAGCAGTCTGAAATGCCCCAAAACCAAAGGCTTTCTGGATTTCCCGAATGGACGGTGACTGTCCGGATTCGAGGCGCTCTCGCACAAAACGGTAGATCCGCTCGCGGGTTTCGCCTCGTTTGGTCCGTTCTGACATGGGGTGATAATTTACCTGACATTTGTCAGGTATCAAGTTGCCGGCGGAAATAGTTTTTCACAGGTCGTAGTACCAAACCCGTAGCAGTCGACGTGATAAGGCTCTGACCAAGTAGATTGAAATGAGCCTCCTCACGTCGGCGGCTACGGGTGGGAATTGCGGGGGTGGACGACTTGCTTTCTGCCGCATAGATTGCCTGATCGCTGACCAATGAATTTTATCCGTGCCATCGGTCTGACTTTGTTTCTCGCGACTCCACCGAAGAGTGACGCCGTCGAAGATTCCCGTTTCTTCGAGCAGGAGATCCGGCCTTTGCTGGTGGAGCATTGTTATGCCTGCCATTCGACGGGGGAGAAGATCAAAGGCGGGCTCACGTTGGATTCCAAATCTGGATGGCAAAGGGGGGGCGACAGTGGTCCGGCAATCGTTCCGGGTGATCCGGATGCCAGTCTGTTGATCAAGGCGGTCAGTTATTCCGACAGCGACCTGCAAATGCCGCCGAAAGGAAAGCTCCCCGGTGCGAAGATCGAACTACTGCGTCAATGGATTGCCCAAGGGGCACCGGATCCGCGAATGGGAATCGGAAGCTCTCATGCGAAATCCACTGCCATCGCAGCAAAAGACCTCTGGTCGTTCCAACCGCTGTCAAAAGTGGACCTGCCGTCGGTGAAAAAGCCCGACTGGTCCACCAACACGATCGATGTCTTCGTCCTCACGCGCCTGAATCAGGCCGGCCTCACACCCGCCCATCCAGCGCGGCGCGCGACTCTTTTGCGACGGCTCTATTTGGACCTTACGGGTTTGCCCCCAACACTGGAGGAAGTGGATCAATCCGATAGTCTCGAAGTCATCGTCGACAAACTGCTGGCTGATGTCGCCTTCGGTGATCGTTGGGCACGGCACTGGCTCGACCTGACCGCCTATGCCGACACGATGGGCATTGGTCGCTCCATCCCGGCGACTGAGGCTTGGCGCTATCGGGATTACGTCATCAATTCCTTCAACAAAGACAAGCCGTTCAATGAATTCATCCGGCAACAGATTTCCGGGGACATCAAGATTCCCTCGGCACCGGGAATTCCCGAAGGACCGGATCCGACGGCGGAAGACATCATTGCCACCGGTTTTCTGGCCATCGGTCCGTGGGAACTGGTCGGCGGCGACAAGGTGCAACTGCAGATGGACATCGTTGATCGTCAGATCAACCGCATGGGAAAGGCCTTCCTCGGCATGACCTTTGAGTGCGCACGTTGTCATGATCACAAGTCCGATCCCGTATCGCAGAGAGATTACTATGCTCTGGCCGGAGTCTTCAAGAGCACCATCACCTTGAACGGCCGCATCAACGGTGTCTTTAGCGATATCAATCAGACGCATCTGCCTGAGACACCCGACGAATTGATCTCCCGGGCGGAACGGGTCAAGCAGCACAACTCCGCCATTGCCCGTGCCGATCAGAAACGCAAGGAAGTCCTTGCTCAGGTGGCTCAGTTGAAGAAGCAAATTGACGCCACCAAGAAACAGATTGCCGAACCGGCCACCGGCGATGACAAGTCCGGTCTGGAAAAGCAGCTCGCCGGCTTGGAGAAGAAGCATGGCGATGCGAACCGGGTGGCCAATCGACAGCGGGAAATTGCCGCCTCGTTGAAACACATCCGCCGTTCCCGCACGAAGTATCTCGCCTACGCGGTGCGTGACATGTGGGAACCGCTGGACGCTCGCATCAACATTCGTGGCAGCGCGCATCAGCTTGGCCCGCGTGTCCGGCGCGGTTTTCCGGCGGAGATTGACCCGGCCGACAAGCCGGCTTTCACCCGTGGCGGCAGCGGTCGCGTGCAACTCGCGCAATGGCTGGCTGACGAACGTAATCCACTCACCGCCCGCGTGTGGGTCAATCGCGTCTGGCATCATCTTTTCGGCGGGGGAATTGTCCGCACGGTCGATAACTTTGGCTTCAGCGGTGAAAGACCGAGCCATCCTGAATTGCTCGATCAACTGGCTGCCAAGTTCATGAAGAACGGTTGGTCCACCAAGAAACTGATCCGACAGATCGTACTTTCCAAGACGTGGCAGCAAGCCGGCGTCAATCCGATCGCCATTGCTGCCGGAGTAAATGACACCGATCCGGAGAACCGGCTGCTGTGGCGCGCCAATCGCCGCCGGCTCGATGCGGAGGTTATTCGGGATTCCATGCTGTTCGTCAGCGGACAGTTGGATTCAGGTCGCGGCGGTCCATCGCTTCCCTTTGAAGAGCCTGGTGCCTTCCGCGCCGGCGGTACCGGTCAGTTTCCCGACAATGCCCGCATGGCTCCGCACATTCGCAACCGCCGCACCATTTACCTGCCGCAGAAACGCAAAGGGCCATTCACCGAGATCGATTTCATCAGCGCCTTCGATCTGCCGGACAACAATCACGAGACCGGTCGCCGAACGATCACTGCGGTTCCCACCCAGGCGCTCTATCTGGCGAATTCCAAGTTCATCCAGTCTTGTGCGGTAGCATTGGCGAAGCGCTTTGCCGATCTGCCGCCAGGCAAACGCACCTATGCGATCTATCTTCACGCCTTTGGTCGGACACCGCACTCGGATGAAATCAAACAGGCTCTCGATTTCGTCGATCAGCTTCGACAGGAACTGAAATCTGAACAAAAGGCATGGACTCGCTTTTGTCATTCGATCTTAATGTCCAACGAATTCCTTTTTCGGAGCTAAATCAATGAACGGAAGAAAAACACCGCTGATTCACGCTGATGGAACGCTCACGGTTTTGAGGCAATTGCCCCGGACTTGATTAGCAAGAATTAGGGTCTATCAGCGGTTACATCTATGGCCTTCACGCGACGACGGTTTCTGAGGCAGGCATCCTGCGGCATTGGCTACACAGCGCTGGCGGCCGCTTTGCAGCAGCAGGCGGTGGCGGAGAATCCGCTAGCCCCAAAGCGTGGCCACCACGCAGCCAAAGCCAAGCGTGTCATCTTCATGTTCATGCAGGGTGGGCCGTCGCAGATGGAGTCCTTCGACTACAAACCGCGACTCAACTCCGACCACGGCAAGCCTTCACCCTTTGAGCGCGAATTGAAGATCGAGCAACCCGGTGTCGCGAAGATGCGGCTGTTCGGTTCGGGGTGGGAGTTTGCCCGGCACGGTCAGTCAGGCACCTGGGTGTCTGAACTGTTTCCGCACATGGCGGATTGTATCGACGACATTGCTGTTCTCAACGGCATGCACACGGACAACCTTGCCCATGCCCCCGCGAGCCTTCAATTACACACCGGTTTCACGAATCTCGTGCAACCTTCGATGGGCGCCTGGAGTGTTTACGGTCTCGGTACGGAGAACCAGAATCTCCCTGGCTACATCACCATTGCTCACCCCACCAGCGGCGACGTCGGCAGCCCGCAGCATTACAGCAGCGCTTATCTCCCTGCTATTACGCAGGGCACCAATCTTGATCTTCCGCGTACGGCGGGTGCGGCCGCTAGCCTGCGCAATCTGCAGGACAGATCCATCAACGCCAAAGTCCAGCGCGACCAGCTCGATTTCGTTCGAAGAATGAACCGGCGGCACCTTGTTTCGTCGGAACATGACGCCCAGATGGAAGGCATGATCCAATCCTTCGAACTGGCCTTTCGCATGCAGACCGAAGCACCGGACCTGTTCCGGTTTGACAACGAGTCCGAAGCGACCAATAGGCTCTACGGCATTGGCAATCCCGCCACCGATTATTTCGGCCGCCAATGCCTGCTCGCCCGCCGCTTCGCCGAGGCCGGTGTCCGTTTCATCGAAGTCACTGCCTCCGGCTGGGATCACCATGGCGGAATCCGTAAAGCCCTCCCCCGAAGTGCCGGCGGTGTTGATCAACCCGTCGCTGGCCTGATTGCCGACCTCAAGGCCCGTGGTCTCTTCGAAGAAACGTTGATTGTCTGGACCGGCGAATTCGGTCGTACGCCCTACGAACAGGACCTCCAGAACGGCAAAGGTAATCTCAATACCTACGGTCGTGGCCACAACCCCTTCGGTTTCACCACCCTGATGGCCGGCGGCGGCATCAAGGGTGGCATCGTCCACGGCCAGACCGACGACTACGGCTACCGCGCCGTGAAGGACAAAGTTCATCTTCACGACCTCCACGCCACGATCCTCCATCAACTCGGCCTCGATCATGAACGCCTCACGTATCGCCACGCCGGGAGAGACTTCCGGTTGACGGATGTTTATGGAGATGTGGTGAAGGGGGTCGTGGCGTAGATTCCGTTCACAAACGAAAAGTCGAGAATGGGCATCAGCAAGAAAAGCAGTCGAAATATCAGTGTGGACGGTCACGGTTTTCGTTGGCGTGCGACTGGTAACGACGGATGGATTGCTGTCGTCATTTGGCCTGCAGACAATGAAAATCGCGTATCGTCGGCCCGGTCAGATATCATCCAGAGGTGAAACTGGTTGAAGAAGATTTCAGTTTTTCTGGGAGTCAGGTCGTGGTTACCAACAGAGTAATTCGGGAAGTGATCCTACATTTGGGATTACTCAAGCTGCTAAGTGATGGTGGACGACTCAATGTCGGGGATATCGAAGATTTCCACGACATCACTAAAGCGGTTCGCAGTTGAATTTCGCTTTGTTGCTCAAACTTTGGCAGAACGTACTCGGGAGTCCATTTCAGTGTCCCATCGGGACAATACTTTTGCAGGAATCCGATTGGCGCTATGCTCAGCAAGTCGACGTGATTGAATCGATCCAGGTTCCGGTCGTCGCATGGTTATCAGATGACCGGACACGGTTTTCAACTTGAGCACTTGGGTTTGACACGGCGCGAGATGTTGCAGCGTGTCGGCATGGGCTTTGGGATGATCGGGTTTGCCGGACTGACTGATGGCGCGACGCCGAAGTTCGGAGCCAATCCGCTGCTGCCCCGGCGACCGCAGTTCCCGGTCAAGGCCAAGCGCGTCATTCACATTTTCCTCAACGGCGGTCCGTCGCAGGTGGACACCTTTGATCCCAAGCCGGCGTTGGACGAGTGGCATGGCAAGGAGTTGCCCAAGCGAATGATTACGGAACGGCCGACCGGGACCTGTCTGCGCTCGCCGTTCAAGTTTCAAAAGTACGGACAGAGCGGGCTCGATGTGAGTGAGATCCTGAGGCACACGGCTGAGAGCGCGGATGAAATGTGCGTGATCCGATCGACCCAGGCGGACTTGCCGAATCACGAGCCGTCCATGCTGCTGATGAATTGTGGCGACGCGCGTCTGCCGCGGCCGAGCATGGGATCGTGGATCACCTACGGACTGGGGACGGAGAATCAGAACCTGCCGGGCTATGTTTCCCTTTGCCCGGGACTGCCTACTTCGGAGCGGCAGAACTGGCAGAGTGGGTTTCTTCCGGGTGTGTTTCAAGGCACGCACGTCGACACGCGCGAGACGCAGATTGAAAGGTTGATCGAAAACATCCGCGACAAGGCACTGCCGCTGGATCAACAGCGGCGTCAGCTGAATCTCGTGCAGAAGATGAATCTGAGGCATGCGCAGGCGCGATCGAATCATCCCAAGCTGGAAGCGCGCATCCAGGCGTTTGAGCTGGCTTATCGAATGCAATTGGAGGCAACGGATGCGTTCGATATTTCCCGGGAGCCGAAACACATCCGGGAAATGTACGGGCCGCAGTTGCAGGCGCGTCAGTTGCTGATTGCCCGCCGGTTGGTAGAACGCGGTGTCCGGTTTGTGCAGGTGTTTCACAAGCACGGTCAGCCGTGGGACAGCCACGAGAAGATTGACTTTCTCCATCGCCGCCTCGGCCGCGAGTGCGACCAGGGAATCGGCGCCTTGCTCAAGGACCTGAAGCAACGCGGAATGCTGGATGAGACCTTGGTGATCATTGGTGGTGAATTTGGCCGGACACCGCTGGTTGAACTGCCACGTCCGGGGTTCCCGCCGATCGAGATCAGTGGTCGCGACCACAATCATTACGGTTTCACGACCGTGCTGGTTGGTGGCGGGGTGAAGCGGGGAACGATTTACGGATCAACTGATGAGTTCGGTTTCGAGTCGGTCGAGAATCCCGTCCATGTGCATGATCTGCACGCGACGATTCTGCATCTAATGGGCTTCGATCACGAACGACTGACGTATCGACACGCCGGAAGGGATTTTCGGCTGACGGACATCTACGGAAACGTGGTCCACGATGTCATCGCCTAGCACGGTCGGCGAATTCGGCAGAGCACAAAAAAAGCGCCCCCGATGGAGGCGCTTTCGAAATCGAGTCTATCCGCTTTCGCTTACTCGGAGCCAACGGCCACCTTGGCCAGACGGGACTTCTTGCGGTTGGCGGTGGATTTGTGGATCACGCCGTTCTTGGCGGCCTTGTCCAAGGCGGAGAAGGTGATTTTCAACGCAGCGGCGGCACCGTCTTTGTCGCCATCAGCGGCGAGGGTGCGGAATTTTTTTTCCAAGGTGCGCACGCGGCTCTTGGCGGTGGTGTTACGGGCCGTTTTGGCCTCGTTGCTACGCTGGCGTTTCTGGGCTGACTTCGTATTGGGCATATCTGTTCGTCTTCTAAATCTGCAACAAAGGGTGCGAAAAATAACGAAATGGCCCGTCATGTCAATCATTCCACGAAAAAGAATGTCTGATGCGGGCCTGAATTGGTGAATTAATAAGGTGCCATACGCTACAAATAAATCTTCCGCGTTTGTGGGCACAATTGAAATGCGGTTTTACGGAGGTTGTGACTAGCATGGTCGACATTTATGGCATTAACACCGTCGACCATGTTGGAACTGGGCTCGTCGGCCCCGGATTTTAGCCTTCCAGATACGGACGGGAAAAACGTCAATCTGCAGGTCTTTTCCGGAAAACCCGCATTGCTGGTGATTTTCATGTGCAACCACTGCCCCTACGTGGTGCATGTCTCCGAACAACTGGCGGCTTTGGGCCGGGACTATCAGAACCGGGGTGTCGGCATCGTGGGTATCAGCGCGAACGACGCCGGGAATTACCCTGATGACGGTCCGGAGAAGATGAAGGCGGAGGTAGCCCGGGCTGGATATACCTTTCCCTATCTCTACGATGAGTCCCAAGCCGTGGCGAAGTCCTTTCGGGCCGCTTGCACTCCGGATTTCTTCCTGTTCGATGCGGATCAGAAACTCGCCTATCGCGGTCAACTCGATGGCAGTCGACCGGGCAACGGCGTTCCCGTGACGGGCGAAGATTTGCGGGCGGCTCTCGATTCCCTGCTGTCGGGAGAAGCGGTCAGCACTGACCAGAAGCCGAGTATCGGCTGCAACATCAAATGGAAGGCCGGCAATGCGCCGGACTACTTCGGCTGACGCGAATCGGAACGAATATGGAGTCGTTTGTCGGGATTGAAATCGGCGGCACGAAGCTGCAACTCGTCGCCGGAAGCGGCGCGGGTGAGATTCGTGAGCGCCAACGGTTTGAGATTCGACCGGAAGAAGGTGCGGACGGAATTCGGCGGCAGATTGAGGGAGCATTGCCGGATATGGTGACCGCCTCTGCCGCGAGCGCGATCGGAGTGGGATTTGGCGGACCGGTTGACCGGAATGCCGGTCGAATCGCCAGGTCGCACCAGGTGGAAGGCTGGTCAGACTTTCCGATGGTCGAGTGGTTGGGGGAGCTGGTCTTGCTGCCGGTGGCTCTTGAGAACGATGCCAACACGGCGGCATTGGGCGAGGCGCGGGCCGGAGCCGGTCGTGATCATCGATCCGTCTTCTACCTCACGATGGGCAGCGGCATCGGCGGTGGGCTGGTGGTGGATGGACAGGTTTTTCACGGAGCGACACCGGGAGAATCTGAGATCGGTCATGTGCGACTGGATCCTTCAGGCACGGTCGTGGAGAAACGATGTTCCGGTTGGGCGGTGGATCGGAAGATCCGTGAGGCGATCGCTTCGGAACCGGATGGGATTCTTGCGAAACTTGTTGGGAATGAAGATCGGGCTGAAGCACGATTTCTGTTGGCGGCGATCGAAAAAGGTGACGCGACTGCCCAATGCCTATTTGACAAAACCATGGATGAACTGAGTTTTGCGCTGTCTCATGTCGTGCATCTCTTGCATCCGGACATGATCGTTCTGGGGGGCGGCCTGTCATTGCTGGGTGAATCGTTGCGAGCGGCGGTGGCGGGGAGACTCCCGGATCTCATCATGGAAGTGATGCGGCCGGGACCGGAGATCGCCCTTGCACGATTGAGTGAAGACGCCGTGCCGGTCGGAGCACTGCTGTTGGCGGCGGATACAAAATGAACATTGAAATCATCAACACCGGCAGCGAGTTGTTGCTCGGCCGCGTTCTGAACACCCATCAACAATGGCTGTGCCGAGAGCTGGCGGATGCCGGCTACGAGGTCAGGCGGCAGGTGGCAATTGCGGATACGGGGGAAGCAATTCAAGAGGCCGTCAAAGAGGCGATGGCGCGGGCCGAGTTGATTATTGTCACCGGTGGACTGGGGCCGACGTCCGACGACATTACCCGGGACAAGATCGCGGATTTGCTCGAGGTTGATCTGCACGAGGACCCGGAAGTGGTGGAGCATGTCCGACAGTTTTTTTTGCGTCGCAAGCGACCGATGCCGGAACGGACCCGCATTCAGGCAATGGTTCCCGACGGTGCGGAGGTGATCAAGAATCATCACGGTACGGCCCCGGGGTTGGTGATACCCGCCGGGAAGAGTTGCTTGGTGATGTTGCCCGGTCCGCCACGTGAACTGCATCCGATGTTTGAGAATCAGATTCTGCCGATCATTCATGATCGCTTTCCGCAGGCTGGCGGCTTCGCGAGCGTGACATTGAAATCGACCGGCGTCGGTGAGTCGCTGATGGAAGAGATGTTGAATGAGCCGCTCAAGGAGTTGGTGGCGGAAGGACTGGTGGTGGGCTTCTGCGCGCGAACCGGGGAAGTGGACATCCGGCTGGCTGCCAATGGTGAAGGATCCGAGGATTTGGTTTCGCGTGCTGAGGTGATCACCCGGGAAATCGGAAAGGAGCACATC
>JAYPXF010000090.1:9264-23128 GCA_038154405.1 Verrucomicrobiales bacterium
TACTGGAACAGAAGGTGGTGGAACTGCTGGCAGCTCAAGGTAAGACGTTGGCCTTGGCGGAATCGTGCACCGGCGGTTACATCGGCCATCGCATCACCAATGTATTGGGTGCGTCAGCTGTCTTGATGTGCGGTCTGGTGACCTACAGCAATGAGGCGAAGCAAAGGCTGCTCGGTGTGAAGACGGCGACGCTGGAAGCGCATGGTGCGGTCAGTGAACCGGTCGCCAAGGAAATGGCGGAAGGGGCGTTGCGGGAGGCGGGAACGGACTTTGCGATTTCGGTGACCGGCATTGCCGGGCCGACCGGTGGGACGGATGAAAAACCGGTGGGAACGGTGTATGTGGGATTGGCGACGAAGTCCTCAACAATCGCGAAGCATCGTATCAACTCCTTCGACCGGGAGACGTTCAAATTTGTGACTGCGCAACAGGCTCTGGAGTTGTTGCGCCAGGAATTGGTGGGGTAGCTGCCTACAAGCGGACATCGACGGTGCCGGCGGCGTTGCGGGCTTTCTCGCGTGCTTCGTCGATGGTTTCTCCGCGGGCGATGGCGACGCCCATACGACGTTTGCCGCTGACCTCGGGTTTGCCGAAGAGACGGAGCTGTGTGTCCGGTTCGGCAAGCGCGGCATTGAGGTTTCCAAATTCCACCTTCTGGCTTTCGCCTTCGATCAAGATGACCGCGGAAGCACTGGGTCCGTGTTGCTGAATGTTGGGAATCGGCAGGCCGAGAATGGCTCGGGCATGCAGTGCAAACTGTGGGAGGTCCTGCGAGATCATCGTGACCATTCCCGTGTCATGCGGTCGGGGCGAGACTTCGGAGAACCAGACGTCATCCCCTTTGATGAAGAGTTCCACGCCGAAGATACCGCGACCGCCGAGCGCATCGGTGATTTTTTGGGCGTATTCCTGTGCGGCTTGGCGTGCGGCATCGGTCATCGGTTGCGGTTGCCAGGATTCGCGGTAGTCGCCATCGATCTGGATGTGGCCGATGGGTTCGCAGAATGACGTTCCGCCTTCGTGCCGGACGGTGAGTTGGGTGATCTCGTAGTCAAAGTCGACGAATCCTTCCACGATGACCTTGCCGGCACCGGCGCGTCCGCCCTCCTGGGCGTAGTTCCAGGAGGGCTGGATGTCGTCTTCGGTCTTCACCACGCTCTGGCCCTTGCCGGAGGAGGACATGATGGGTTTCACCACGCAGGGCATGCCGATCTCGGCAATGGCGGCGCGGAATTCCTCCTCGGTGGCGGCAAACTTGTAGGGCGAGGTCTGCAGCCCGAGTTCCTCGGCGGCCAGTCGGCGGATGCCTTCGCGATTCATGGTGAGCTGCGTGGCGCGGGCGGTCGGGATGATGGTGGCCACGCCTTCCCGTTCGAGTTCTGCCAACGTATCGGTGGCGATGGCTTCGACTTCCGGCACGACGAAATCGGGTTTCTCCTGTTCAATGATGGCGCGGAGTTTCTCGCCATCGAGCATGGAGACGACGTGCGAACGGTCGGCCACCTGCATGGCGGGGGCGTTGGCGTAGCGATCCACGGCGATCACTTCGACGCCGTAGCGTTGCAGTTCGATGACGACTTCCTTGCCGAGTTCGCCGGAGCCGCAGAGGAGGACGCGGACGGCGGTGTCGGAAAACGGTGTGCCAATGGCGGAACTCATGGGGATTGGTTATCGGCCGGGGTGGGGGAAGTCAACCGGGAGCTATTCACAAAAGCAGAATTCGCACGATTGTTGTTGCCAATGACATGGGCACGGTATCGAATCGAGCCTATCCCAACCGCGCACTGACCATGAAAGACACGAAATCCATTCTCGTCGTAGCCTGCTCGGCGTTCTTCATCTCCGGTTGCGGAGGCGACTCCGGCACCGATATCCCGGCCTCGCCCCCATCCGCTGCCAAGCCCGGGAAGTTGGCTGCAGCGCCGATAAGTTATAGCGAGCATATAGGTACGATCTTTGTAGCCTCCTGCGCCAAATGTCACATCAGTGACAGCAAGGGCGGGTTTAGCATGGAGACTTTTGCCAAACTGATTGCCGGTGGTGAGGAGGGACCGGTGGTCGTGGCGGGCAAACCTGATGAAAGCAAACTGATCAAGTTGATCGAGAGCGATGAAATGCCGCCCGAGGGCAAGGGGCAGCCACTACAAGAAGACGAGAAGAAAGACATCCGCGAGTGGATTGCCAAAGGCGCCGAGTTTGACGGCCCGGGTAGGGAGGTCAAGACGCTCGAATACGTTCCGCAACCGGAATCAATACAAACACCAGGTGGTGGTGGCGGAGGCGGTGGATTTGGTGCCGGCGGTGGTGGCGGGGAAAGAGGTGGTCGTGGAGGTGGAAATTGGAATCCGATGGAGCGCTTTGACAAGAACGGCGACAAAAAGATCTCCAAAGACGAGCTGCCGGAGCAGATGCAGGAGCGTTTTGCCGAGATGGACACGGACAAGGACGGCAGCCTGACCGAGGAAGAATTCCGAGCGGCGATGCGTGCCCGTTTTGGTGGGGGCGGCCGTGGCGGTCGCGGTGGAGGAGAGCGCGGTGGTCGTGGCGACGGCGAGCGCGGAGAAAAAGGCGGTGAAACCGGTGCTCCCAAAGAAGGCGAACGGCCACAGCGCCCTCCGTTCGAAGAGGGAAAATAGTTGCCGGTATTCTGAATCGGTATTGAGGATGATGACCCGTTGATCGGTTGTGGTTGATCGTTGGCGGGTGGCCAGCTCATTCGATGTTGTCAGACCCTGACCGCTTGTGGCGTCAGGTCTCACATTCCCTTGTCGTGGTGGCTTGATTCGTGGCACATAACGTGGCTTGCGCATGTCGGAGATCATCAACATTGCCGCCTACAAGTTTGTGACGCTGGACGAATTGCCGGAGCGCCGCGCCGGTCTGCGCGCGCTGTCTGATCGGCTGGAATTGAAAGGCACGATTCTGCTGAGTCCGGAGGGGATCAACTGCTTCCTGGCCGGCTCTCGCGAGGCGATTGACACTTTCCTGGGAGAGTTGACGGGACAGCCTGAGTTTGCCGGATTGGAAGTGAAGGAGAGCGTGAGTGATCGGCAGCCTTTTACCCGGATGCTGGTGCGGATCAAGAAGGAGATCATCGCCTTCGGTGTCGAAGGGATTCAGCCCGCGAAATACACTTCACCGAGAGTTGCCGCCAAGGAGCTCAAGCGATGGCTGGATGCTGGGCGTGATGTGGTGTTGCTGGACACCCGGAATGACTACGAATACGAGACCGGGACGTTCAGCAACGCCATCAAACTGGACCTGAAGGACTTTCGACACTTCCCAGAGGTTGTCGCCGGGTTGCCGGAGGAACTGAAGGAGAAGGAGATCGTGAGTTTCTGCACGGGTGGAATTCGGTGCGAAAAGGCGGCGCCGTACCTGGAAAGTATGGGGTTCAAGAAGGTCTATCAGCTTGATGGGGGAATCCTTAAGTACTTTGAGGAATGTGGTGGGACCCACTACGAAGGAGAGTGTTTTGTGTTCGATCAACGTGTCGGACTGGATCCGGAATTGAAGGAGACGGAAACGGCGGTGTGTTATGCCTGCCAGGCAACGTTGTCGAAGGATGATTGCGCATCGCCGAAATATGTGCCCGGTCAGTCGTGTCCATATTGTTACCAGACCGGGCGCGAGCGAGGTGAAGCGCTGGGGGCAAAGCGAACGGAAGAACTGCGTCAACTGATACGACCGTTGCCCGGGGCAGTGCCATACGAAAACCGCCGACCGATGTCCGTGCCGGAGCGGTTGGATCGGTCCAAGGCGATCGATTTCTTGATCGGTATGAAGACAGTACATGAGCGGGACGACTGGCTCTCGATGTGTGCGGAAGGACGTGTTCGCATGAATGATGAACCGGTTGCGCCGGAACAGATCGTGCGGGCTGGAATGCGGATTGAACTGGTAACTCCCGCGACGGTGGAGCCTGACGTGGTCGGCAACGTCACCGTTTTGTTTGAGGATGAACACATTGTTGTCCTCGACAAACCTGCTCCTTTGCCGATGCATCCTTGCGGGAGATTCAACCGCAACTCCTTGCAGTATTTCCTGGAGCGGCTTTATCCCCATCTGAAGGTTCGTCCGGTCCATCGGTTGGACGCCAATACCTCGGGAATCGTTGTGTGCGCGAAGCGTCGCGCCGTGGCTCGCGAGCTTCAACAGCAGTTTGAACAGGGTGAGGTGAGCAAGGCGTACCTTGCCCGCGTGCAGGGTGTGCCGACGGAAACTGAATTCGAGTCCCGCCAACCGATCAGCCGGAAACCTACGTCTGCAGGTGGTCGCTCGATCGATCCGCAAGGGCTGCCTGCGCACACGCGATTCAAATTGCTCGCCACGCATACAAACGGGGAAAGCGTGCTGGAAGTGAATCCATTGACCGGACGAACGAATCAGATTCGTCTGCACCTTTGGGATCTGGGGCTGCCGATTGTGGGCGATTCCCTTTATTTGCCGGACGTGAAGATGGGGGAGCAGCAGACCCTTGCGCCGGACGATCAACCGATGTGCCTGCGGGCACGTGCATTGAGCTTTCGCCATCCGGTCAGTCGGGAGATCTGCGAATTTGAAGGTGCCCGACCGGATTGGGCTTAATGCCGGGCTGCGCTTGCGGTAACTTTGCGGCGTGTCGGCGGGATCAATCAGACCCATCATTCGAGAAATCACCTGGACGGAGGTGCCGGAATTCTACGTTCCCCGATTGCGCCATGTCTCGGGCACGGTCCTGCTACGCAGCGGGCAGACGGATACCGGACAGGGTCGATACTCGTTGTTGACGGCGGATCCGTTTCAGACGCTGCGATCGGAACGCTCGCGGATTGAGGTGGGCTCAGGCGGAGAGACCACGACCGTCTTCGGCAATCCCTGGGAGGTCTTGCGCCGACAGATGGCGCGCTTTGAGCTGCTGGACGAAATTGACCTGCCGTTTCCCTTGGGCGGTTGTTTCGGCTTCTGGGGATACGATCTCAAGAACTTCTCGGAACCGACCGTCACGCGTCGTGCGCTGAACGATCTGGAACTGCCGGATTGTCAGCTCGGTTTCTACGACAGCGTGGTGGTCTTCGATCACCAGTTGATGAAAGTCTGGATCGTTTCGACCGGGATGTTGGCCGATGGAGAACGCTGCGGCCAGAAGGCCGTTGAGCGCGTTTCGTTCTGGGAAAGTGTGTTGAAGGATGATTCCGTTGCAGATGAGGATTGGAGTCTTGAAGGGAACACCGAAGGCAAGGTCATCTCCAATTTCTCTCGTGAAGATTTCGTCGACGCGGTCAGCCGCGCAAAGGAATACATCCGACAGGGACACATCTATCAGGTGAATCTGGCCCAGCGCTTGTGTGTTCCCGGGCAAAGATCCGGTTGGGACCTGTTTCAGAAACTGCACGCCGTCTCACCTGCGCCCTTTTCCGCCTACTTTGACTTTGATGACTGGCAGCTGGTTTCCAGTTCGCCGGAACTGTTTCTCCGCTTCAGCAGCTCACATGTCAGGACCCGTCCGATCAAGGGGACGCGGCCGCGTTCCAATGATCCGGAGCAAGACGCCCGCTTCACCTACGAATTGCAGACCAGTCCCAAGGAGATGGCGGAACTGGTCATGATTACGGATCTCTTGCGCAATGACCTGGGGCGCATCTGCGAATTCGGATCCGTCCGGGTGCCGGACCTGGTGAAGCTCGAGAAATATCCTCAGGTGCAGCATCTGGTATCGACGGTGGAAGGTGTGCTGCGATCGGAATTCACGCATACCGACGCGTTGGCACAGTGTTTTCCGGGCGGCAGCATCACCGGCGCGCCGAAGGTTCGGGCGATGCAGATCATCGATGAACTTGAGCCGGTTACGCGTGGTCCTTACACCGGATGCCACGGTTACCTCGGATTCAACCGTGAGAGTTTGACGAGCATTTCGATC
The DNA here is from genome assembly GCA_038154405.1 of Verrucomicrobiales bacterium. Lineage (GTDB taxonomy): Bacteria > Verrucomicrobiota > Verrucomicrobiia > Limisphaerales > JAYPXF01. Next base: position 15,164 of record JAYPXF010000090.1, read on the forward strand.
CGCACTGCAGTGGTACAATCGGAAATGACGTCGTTTCACGCCGGCGCCGGAATCGTGGCTGACTCGATTCCCGAAATGGAATATGACGAGACCATTGCCAAGGCGCGCGGATTCCTGCAAGCGCTGGAGTTGCCTGGTGAACTGACCGGTTTGGAAAGCTCCAAACCTCAAGCTTCAATCTCCCAATAGGCTTCAAGTCTCAGTATCTACCAAGCCGCGGGTCGTTCAAGACAATTCTGGATTTTGGAGCTTGGAGTTTCTTTCCGTGGTCGCTAATCCATTCCGCGCTCATGCTGACCATTCGCGAATTGAGAAAGAGTTTTGGCGGCCGTGTCTTGTTTGAAGACGCGGCCATGCAGGTGAATTATGGCGATCGCGTCGCGCTCGTCGGACCGAATGGTGCGGGCAAATCGACGATCTTTTCCCTCATCTTGGGTGAAGCCGAACCGGACGAAGGTGTCATAGAACGCGACGAATGGACGATGGTCGGATTCCTGCCGCAGGAGAGCGAACCGGCGGGTGATGAAACTGTGATCGAGGTTGCCACCGGTCGCGCCGGGGAACTGGAAAAGGTGGAGAAGCAGTTGGCTGATCTGGAGGCGAAAGGCGATGTCGCATGTCCCGCCTATTACGAGGCGCAGGCCAAGCACGATGCCTTGGTGAATCCGGCCCTGGAGGCCAAGGCCAAGAAGATGTTGGACGGTCTTGGCTACCGGCAGGACGACTTCGCTCGGCCGGTCAAGGAAATGAGCGGCGGTTGGATCATGCGCGCTCATCTTGCGCGTCTGTTGGCAATAGAGCCCGATCTGTTGATGTTGGACGAGCCGACCAACCACCTCGATCTGGTGTCGTTGCTGTGGCTGCAGGACTACCTGAAGAGCTACAGCGGGGCGGTGCTGATGATCTCGCACGATCGCCAATTCATGGATGATCTGACGAAGAACGTCTACGAAATTAATAACCGTCATCTGGTCGCTTACACCGGCAATTACTCCGACTATATCCGGCAGCGGGAGGAGAACTACGAGCGGCAACAGGCGGCCTACAAGAACCAGCAGAAGGAGATCAAATCGCTGCAGGAATTCGCCGATAGATTTCGATCGGTGGCATCAAAGGCGGCGCAGGCGCAGAGCAAGCTCAAGCAGATCGAGCGCATGGAATTGATCGAGAAGCCGGAGGCGCCGCGCAAACCGTTCCGTTTTCAATTCCCGCAACCGCCGCGGGTTGGTCAGCGCGCGATCATGCTGGAAGGGATCCATCAGGCTTATGGTGGTTTCAAAGTCTACGAGGATCTTGACCTGGTTGTGGAACGAGGCGATCGCACGGTTTTGGTCGGACCGAACGGAGCCGGCAAGTCAACACTGCTGAAGATCTTGGCCAATGTGATCGAGTTTCAACGTGGCGAACGCAAGGAGGGTCACAATGCGAAGATCGGGTATTTCAGTCAGCATCGCTCTGCCAATCTGGATCCGAACAACCGGGTGATCGATGAAGTGATGCAGGCTTCGGACATGATCAAGGAACAGGAAGCACGTGCGATCCTGGGATCCTTCATGTTCCGCAAGGAAGAGATCTACAAGCAGACCACCGTGCTCAGCGGGGGGGAAAAAAGCCGGCTCAGCCTGGTGAAGTTCCTCGTCGATCCGCCGAATGTGTTGTTGCTCGACGAGCCGACCACACACCTGGACATTCTCACAGTTGAATCACTCATTCTTGCCTTGGAACGGTTTGAAGGAACGTTGGTCTTCATTTCCCACGACGTTCACTTCATCCGCAAACTGGCCAAGCAGGTCATACGGGTGAATCGGGGCAAGCTGCAAAAGTTTGCCGGGGGCTACGATTACTTCCTGGAGAAAACCGACTCGGTGGACAATGAGCGTGCTGCACTCACGGCCGGCTGAGCGATCGTAGCGAGACTGAAGCAGATATTGCAGGGCATCGCTCCGTCGGTGCCGAATTCGGCGTGGAGCGCCTCGTCGAGGAGATCGGAACCGGCGGAGCGGTTCCCTCCAGAGATTGCTTGCGAGCCCACGGCAGACTCGCACGGATCAACTACCCATTCTTCCGCACCAGCTTTCCATTCGGCGTCAGGCGGACCTGATCACCCTTCTTGAGTTGCACGTTTTCGATGGGTCGTGTCCTTGTCGAGGGTGGCTTCCTTCAGAAGTCCGTTGTCGTGGAAAAAGACCGGTTTGAACACGCTGGCACGAACGGGAATACCGTTGATGTCGGTGTCTTTGCGCAGGAAGCATGAAGCCAGATTCCCGTTCGCATGGAAGCCGGTGGAGATCTTGGCGCCTCCGCGCACGATGACTCCGTTGAACTTGGCATCTTTCGCGAACCACACCATCCGCAATTTGCCCGTCGAGGTGAAGAATACGGTGGAATCGGCCATCACCGCTACCGCCTGAACGGTGGCCGACTTCGATATTTGCATTTGGGCGGGCCGACCATATTCATGGAAGTGTATCCAACGCTTGCATTGAAGGCCGTCAACCACCTGCGGCTTCTTCAACTTGCCGCGCGAGATGATTCCGTTCTCGTGATGCCGGACGCCAAAGCGTGAAAACTCGAGTTTGCCGACCGATTTGGATTCCGTCGCAGCGATGCCGACGGGGCATCCGATTCCGACCAGCCCTCCGATGATTGCGATTCGTTTTTTCATATGGCCAATTTGCCACGCTTTCGTTGTACGCGTTAATCGATAGTGCCGAAGACGGGATTGATCGAGGCGATGCAGAAGATTTCGTCATTCTCAAGTGACCCGCTCCTGCCCTATGTTCGCCGGCTCCCGATGAAATCGGGCACAGAACAACCTGATCCGGAAGCGATTCCGACGATCACCGCAGGGCTGGATCGTTTGGAGGCGGGGGGCGTGTTGTCTCTGAGCGGAGTGACCGGTTCGGCGCAGCCATTCCTCGTCTCGCGCCTCCACAAGAAACTCCCCCGTCGGCCGATCCTGGTGGTTGCCGCGAATCTCAAATCACAGGAGGCCTTTCAGCAGGACCTGGAAACCTGGCTGTTGAGCGACGAGCCGGAGAAAAAGGGCGACCGCAAGAAAGGCGAACCGACGGGGCGAACCATGTTCTATCCCTCGTGGGAGATTCTTCCGCACGAGGACAAATTGCCACACGCGGATGTCATCAGCGATCGGTTGGAGACGTTGATGCGGTTGCTGGACGCTGGTGCCGCGCCGGTGATAGTCGCGTCGATCGAAGCCATGATGCAGCGCACGTACCGGCCGGAGGTCGTGCGCGAACGGTCGCGCATGATCAAGATTGGTGATCAGTTAGATCTGCTCGATCTGGTCGAATGGTTGGAGGATCAAGGGTATGAGTCCGAGGTGCAGGTGAACCAGAAGAGCGAACTCGCGATGCGCGGCGGCATCGTGGACGTGTTTCCCCCGACAAGCCCTTGGCCGGTGCGCATCGAGTTCTTCGGCGATGAGGTGGAGTCCTTGCGACAGTTCGATCCGGTGTCGCAGATTTCTCGGGACAACATCCAGTCGACACTGCTGCCGCCTGCGGGCGAACTGGGTATCATGAAACGATCCGTCGACGAAGATGCGGCGCTGTTTGGATCGCTGACCGATTTTTTGCCGGATGAAACCCTGGTGGTGCTCGCTGAACCGGAACAGTTGGACGAACACGTCGAGGCGTACACGGACCAGATTCCGGAAGGTGACGTGTTCCACGAATCGTGGGATGAACAACGCGACAAGATGGAGTCGCGTTCGTTCTCCATCGTCGAGTTGACCGAGGAAGCTGATGCGGTTGAAACGGGCGGTAGTGCACCGTTTGAGAGTCTTGATGCGTTTCGTCCCCTGGGCGAACAGGCTCCGGATCCGCAGATCGCGGACGCACAGAAGCGTGAGTTTTTCGGTCAGATGCATCGTTGGATCCGCAAGGATTACGATCTACGGGTGTTCTGCAACAATGACGGCGAGCGTCAGCGCTTCTTGGAGATCTGGGATGAGCTGGGGCTGAAAGGACGAAAGAAGCCGAAAGTCCGCATCGGATCGCTCAGTCGCGGCTTCATGTTCGAGCAGGGCCGTATGGTCGTGGTGACGGATGCGGAGATCTTCGGCCGCTACAAAGTCCATCGCGCGCGGCGCCTGAAGTCCAAGCACGCGGCAGCAACGCGTTCCGCCTTGGACATCGACTTCACGGAACTTGAGTTCGGTGATCTGGTGGTGCATTTGCAGCACGGAATTGGGCGTTATTGCGGGCTGACCCGTCTCCCGGTGGGCGGACGCAAACGGGATCCCAAGGAGCCACAGCAGACACAGGAATGTCTGATCATCGAATATGCCCCGCGCGAAGCGGATCAGGAGAATCCCAAGCTCTACGTTCCGGTCACCGAGTCGCATCTAGTCAGCAAATACGTGGGCACGGGCAAGATTCGTCCGCCGCTGCATGTGTTAGGTGGCACGCGTTGGACCAAGGCGAAGGAACAGGCCGAGCGGGCCGTGCGAGATCTTGCTGCCGATCTATTGTCCATTCAGGCCAAGCGCGAGGCCGAGGAAGGGTATTCCTTCGGTGAAGACACCACCTGGCAGCATGAGTTTGAGAGTTCGTTTCTCTACGAGGAAACGCCTGATCAACTACGGGCCATCGATGCCGCCAAGAAGGATCTGGAAGGGATCAAGCCGATGGACCGGCTCGTGTGTGGTGATGTCGGTTATGGCAAGACCGAGGTGGCGATTCGGGCCGCGTTCAAGGCGGTGATGGCGGGCAAGCAAGTGGCCATTCTGGTGCCGACCACCGTGCTGGCGCAGCAGCATTACAACACGTTCACCGAACGCATGGCGGATTATCCCATTCGGGTGGAACTGCTCTCGCGCTTTCGGTCCAAGAAGAACCAGAAGGAGGTCGTCGGCAATCTGGCCAACGGTTCAGTGGATATAGTCATTGGTACTCACCGATTGGTTCAGGCAGACGTGGTGTTCAAGGACCTGGGAGTAGTGGTGATTGACGAGGAACAGCGTTTCGGAGTGATGCACAAGGAGAAGTTCAAGCAACTCCGCGCTCATGTGGATGTGTTGACCCTGAGCGCGACGCCGATTCCACGGACGCTCTATCTGGCGCTTACCGGCGCACGAGACATGAGCACGATCCAGACTCCGCCACAGGATCGGTTGCCGGTGGAGACCACGGTGTGCCAATACGATGAACGCGTGATCAAGACCGCCATCCAGCGGGAGATGAACCGCGGAGGACAGGTGTTCTTTCTGCACAACCGCGTGACAACCATTGACCACGTGCGAGGTCGTCTGGCGGAGATCGTTCCCGACGCGCGGGTGTTGGTCGGTCACGGCCAGATGCATGCGGATGATCTGGAGAAGGTGATGACCAAGTTCGTGAACGGGGAGGCGGATGTTCTGCTCTCCACCACGATCATTGAAAGCGGTATCGATATTCCAAACGCAAATACGATCATCATCGATCGGGCGGATCGCTTTGGTTTGAGTCAGCTGTACCAACTTCGAGGACGGGTGGGTCGCTACAAGAACCAAGCCTATGCCTATTTGCTGTTGCCGCGTCATGCGCGGTTGTTGACCGATGTGCGCAAGCGCATGAGTGCGATCAAGCAATACGCGCAGCTCGGCAGCGGGTTCAAGATCGCCATGCGGGATCTCGAAATCCGTGGCGCCGGCAATCTGCTTGGTTCACAACAGAGCGGTCACATTGCCGCCGTCGGTTTCGACCTCTACTGCCAGTTGCTGAAGCAAAGCGTCAGTTCGCTCAAAGGCGAGAAGGTGAAGCCGCGGGTTTCCACCCAGGTGGCTTTCGATTTTCTTTCAATCGGGTTCGAAGGCGCGTCCGAAAGCGGTGACAAGGTGGGAGCCGCCAACAGCAGCAATGGCGGACCCGAGCTGGCCAACCTGCCGATGAACTACATTGCCGCGCCGGAACAACGCATCCAGGTGTATCGCAAGATCGCGCAGGCCACGGAACGCGCGGAGATCGTCGCCTTGGAAAAGGAGCTGCGAGATCGCTTTGGTCCCGTACCCAGACCCGTGGAGATGTTGATGCTGGCTGCCGAAATCAAACAGCTTTGCAGCGGACGAGACGTGACACGGGTTGAGACCAAGTGCGACAAGCTGATGCTTACCCGTGCGGGCGATTTTATCCAACTGGGGGGCAAGTTTCCTCGTCTCACCAAGAAGAGCGCTGCGGCCAAGCTCAAGGAGATCAAGCGATTGCTGATGGCTCTGTGAATCAGCGGAACAGACTGCCGGCCGTGTTGTAGAGTGCGTCCAGTTCGTCATGGTTGCCGATGGTTCGGCAGAAATTCTCCACTTCGTGCGTGCCTATCATCAGGTATTCGATACCGGCGAGCATCAAGGGAACGAAAGGCGTGACGATCACGGCACTTACCACGATCAGAGTGATCTTGGTGATTGAACCGCCGGTTGCATCGTCTTCTTCCTGTTCACCCATGGTCGATTACAGTTCACTGTAGACACTCATGGCGAGGAATCAAACGCTTGCTGACGGCATTTGCCTGTGCTTCTCTTCGCTTGGGAATGTAAGGAGGATTTCTCGGCAATCTCTGTATGGCAGTGGAGCAGGAATTCTGCACTCTGTTCAATCTGCGGCGCTACTGGAAGCGTTTCCTCGGTATCTATCTCGGCTTCGGATTGTTGCTCACCATCTTCGGGCAAGAGAAACCGATCTACTCACACAAGTTTTCGGACGGATCCAAGCTGTTGCTTGACAAGGTGACCTTTGGCACACGGCACTATTGCATCACGCCACGACCGATTATTTTCTACCTGCCGCCGTTTCAGGCCAAGTATCAGCCGAAGGCGGTTGGGTGGTTTTATGCTCCGAAGAATTATGAAGCCTACTTTGGGTTGCGTGCTTTGCCTTAATGGGCTCACCAAGAGCCGATGTTTGTGTTCAGTTCGTGGGTGGAGGTCGCCGGAAAGATCGATGGCCGGTGCTCGCATTCTCGGGGGGGACAGACGGAACGAAAGCAAAAGAATCAAGGGTGTCATTCACTCCCGTGTGGCAGATTACCAGAAGACCAATTCACACGAAGTCGCCATCATCATTCATGCCAAGGGACTCGTCGACAAAAGCGATCCCGACGACAAGCCTTGGGAACAGTGGATCCGATTTCCAGTGGAGAATCCCATGTATGGGAAGACGCACATTCCGCCGATAGCTTCCACGGTTCTGAAGCCGCTGGGAATGACGGTTCAGGGTTGGTCCGGACCGTTATCGCATTTGGAAACCCGGGCATTTGTCAGCTTCCGGAATGCGCTTGCGATCATGCGGACGATGAGTGCGTATCTGCAGAGCGCCACGCCGACAATGAGTGCGACCATTCCGAATAACCTCATCGGTTCCCACTCGTCCAATAGAAGACCGGACAAGATCGCCAACACGAGCGCCAGGATTATCGAGTCGCGCACGATCTGATAGATACCTTCCGTTTCTCCTGGGGCCTCGTCCCACATCATGCTCGTACATCAGATCTCGCAGGGAGTGGGTGAATGGCAAGGGAAACATCCCGACGGCTAACCACCGGCGTGCCTCGCGCTTGAGGATGCCTGTTGAAGGTGCTCAAATTAGTGTGAGCGGAGGACCTATGATCTCCCCGCTCAGTCTGCCAACACGAATCCTTTCAACGCGGCGGCGAGGTGTCGTGTGCTCATGGCGATGACCAGCGGGAGGACTGAGAGCAGCATGCCCAACGCGGCCCAGCCGTGCCGCGGGCTGAAACATCCGATGAGGCCGCTGGGTAGGCCGACAGCAACGGTGAACATTTCAATAAGGAAGACATGTCCGGCAAAGGCCATGGGGCGGATATGCTCGCCGGAACCGATGAGGAGAATCGGCATCGTTGCCAACAAGGCCATTCCACATCCGATCGCTCCGACGAAAACGGCACAGTTGGCGCATGATTCGCGGAGGCCGGGTTCTTCACTGGTCATGAAACGATACGGATTTGGCT